>NZ_LIYL01000024.1:14349-217380 GCF_001278875.1 Lysinibacillus sp. FJAT-14222
GCGCGTTGACTTTCCGTCGCTCTGGTTTCCATCCGTCGCTTCGGCTCTTCCTTCCGTCGCTCTCGCCTTTCTTTCCGTCACTTCGACTCTTCTTTCCGTCGCTCTGATTTCTATCCGTCGCTTTGACTCTTCTTTCCGTCACTCTCGGCTTTTTTTCCGTCGCTTTGGCTCTTCTTTCCGTCGCTCTGATTTCTATCCGTCGCTTCGGCTCTTCTTTCCGTCGCTCTCGGCTTTCTTTCCGGCGCTTTGACTCTTCTTTCCGTCGCTCTGATTTCTATCCGTCGCTTCGGCTCTTCTTTCCGTCGCTCTCGGCTTTCTTTCCGTCGCTTTGGCCCTTCTTTCCGTCACTCTCGGCTTTCTTTCCGTCGCTCTGATTTCTATCCGTCGCTTTCGTCCTTCTTTCCGTCACTCTGGTTTCTACCATCACTTCGTTCCTACAAAAAAAGCTATTGCCATCACTTTATAAGTAATGGCAATAGCTTTTAATTTTTATTCGAGGCTGCGTTTTTAGGCTGTTTCAGATTCTTTTGAATGCACACGCTTCATGAAATCATTGACATCAGCTGGTACTTTTCGATCTAATAATGACACAATAACAACCGATAAGAAGCCAACTGGTACTGTCACAATGCCAGGAATTTTAAATTGTAAGAAACTTGGTAGTGTTCCTGGTAGGAAAATCATCCACATGGATACGCCAAGTCCAATTAGTAAACCTGCAATTGCTCCTTTCTCTGTCATTCCTCTCCACCAAATACCTAAAATGAATATTGGTGTAAATGTACTCGCCGCAACAGTAAAGGCTAGAGCGACTAAATGTCCAATGGATGCATCCTTAACAAGTAAGCCTAATACTCCATATAAAATACCTAATATAACAATTGCTACTTTCCCTGCAATCACTCGTTGTTTTTCTGTAATATCCTTTTTCATAATGCTTGCATATAAATCATGGGCTAATGCACCTGAGCTTGTAATAAATAATCCTGATAAATTTGAGAATATCGCCGCAAATGCCCCTGCTATGACCAGCCCAAGCAGCCATTTACCTCCTAATGCAAGTGCAGTTGTTGGAATAACCATATTGTTCCCGCCAAGCACTAAATCACGCATTACTTCCTCACTTGCTGTACCTGAGATAAAAATAGATCGACCTACGGCACCCAAATATACAGCTAATAAGAAAAACGCACTTGCAATTCCAATCGCCATAAGGGCTGATTTACGAGCTGCCTTCGCACTTGGATTCGTATAAAATCTTAGTAATATATGTGGCAGACCAATTGTACCTAATGCTAAACCTATTGTCATACTGATAGTTTGCCAAAATGTTGGGAAATAAAAGCCTGTCCCAGTCCATGCAGCACCATCAAAATTAATATCACTTCCATCTAAAGCGTATGGTGAGGTTCCTGTAATAGGACCGCTGAATGAATTAATAGCTGCTAAAATTTTATCGTAATGTAAACCACTATACATTGCTGCAATCAACATAACAATAAACGCACCGAGGCGAATCCAAAGCTCTAAAGCTTGGTTAATTGTTGTTCCTTTCATACCGCCTATTCCTACATAGAAAATCATTACAATACATGTAAAGATGATCCCGAATTCATAAGAGGTGCCAAAAAACATACTTAAAATTTGTGCTGCCCCTAATAATTGTGGCGCTGCATAAAAACCAGAAATCGCCAAAACTACAGCTACTGCTACTAACCGAGCTCGTCTACTATGAAAACGATAGGCTAAAAAATCAGCAACAGTAAATGCGCCGAAGCGTCTTAATGGACCAGCTACGAAAATAGCTAACAGTGTTAATCCAATGGAGAAGCAAAATGCATAATAAGCACCATCATACCCTAATTGAAAAGTTAAACCAGCTATCCCAAGAAAAGTAGCCGCACTTAAATAGTCTCCTCCAATTGCCGAACCATTTGTAAACCATCCAAAACTTCGTCCCCCAACAAAGAAATCGGATGCCGTTGCATTTCTTTTCGTTAAATACGTAATGTATACAATTGTTCCCATTAAAGCAATAGTCATTAACATCTTCGGTTCTAATAGAGCTTTCATCATTCAACATATCCCCCCTTAGCTAAAACTACTTATTAAGTATTTCGTATTTCTTTAGGCGTTTTTCGTACAATGCTGTATGCACATAAGCAATAATAAAAGCCATTGCCATCATAACGACTGTTGTCACAAACCATGTAATTGTCATACCGCCCCAAATTTTCTTAAAAGCAAATTCTGGAGCGAACCAGTTCATAACTGGAATGCTAAAAATTAAAATGAAATAAAATACCGTTAAGCCAAAACCTGTAGTAAACTCATCTTTCATAATTTTGTTAGTAGTTGCATCCAGTGGCGGAAGATCCCTCACATTTATGGTTCCTGCTTCCACGTATTCATAATCATGACTCCCTACTTCTGCCATATTTAAACTCCCCTTTCTGTATGGTAAATAATTATCTGAAATTTCAAATTATTATTCACTACAATTATTCTATTCTATTTAACCTATAATATAGTTACAAAATATTGCTGTATTAGTACAAAAAAATGCTATTTTAAGTTAAAATGTTTTTATTGTTTTTTATTTCAATAGAAGGGAGCTGTTAGCATTTTAAATATTGTTTGGTACATTGAAAATTCAAATACAAAACAACAAATGGGCTACTGGCTAGAAGAATTTCTACCTAATACATTTTCGAACTGTGAAGAACCCAAAACAGAAGATGTCGCCATCATTGTCTATGAAATCAACCGCTTATTTGACTGGGTAAAGATAAATCGGTTAAAAAGAAATTATCCTAATAGTATAATTGTCCCTATTGTTGCAGAACACCTTACCTACTCAACTGGTATAGCGATTGAACTAAATTTGCCCGCACTTCTCATAAAACCATTACAGAAAGCAAAATTTCTACGAATTGTTAAAAAGCTTTATACGTCCTATAAAGAAAAGCAGGAGAGTACTCTTACAATGCTTGAGCTATCACAGCAAATTTCGCAAGATCATACTTCACCTTTCCGAGAAGCCTTTTTAAAACGACTTATTCGAGGAGAAGTTGAAAATGAGCAGGAAATCATCCAGTCTGCCTCTTTTTTATCGAAACACTGTATTCCAAATATCGTGTTTTTAATTCAGGGCTATATAGATGTGAATGAAGATCGACCTGTCCCTCATGATGCGAGCAGTGTTATAACAAATGTGTTTCGTCAGAACTTTGCTAACAAAGCACCGTTGTCCTTTTTAAATTTTGAACGTTATTTACTGTTGCTTATGCGCATTCCTAATGAATACACATCATTTAAACATTGGTCTGAGGGGCTAGCTTGTTTACTTGAGGTTATTGAAGTGTTAAAAAAAGATTATTGCATCCATCTTTTTATGGGAATTGGCGGTGTTTTTCAGGACGCCATGCAAGTCAAGGAATCCTATAGCCAAGCGCGAAAGGCGCGGAGAAAACCACCTGTTCATAATATTCATATACGGTTTTATGAAGATTTAACAAAGCAAGAACAACTCCAAAAGGGTATCCAATATATAGAGGAACATTATGATGAACAAATTACAATCAGTGATGTTGCCAAGTATATTAACTTTAGTCCTACTCATTTTAGTAGATTGTTTAAAAAAGAGACTGGTCGGAATTTTGTTGATTATGTTGCCTTTACACGTATCATCAAGTCACTGCCGTATTTGCGAAAATACGATTACACCATTGAAAAAATCTCCTCCATCTGTGGTTTTAACACACCTAATTATTTCAGCCTTACGTTTAAAAAATATGTTGGCATATCTCCAACGGACTACCGCAATACAAAAGAAATATTATTTAAATAAAAAAGTGCATTCACGCCCATCAACATGTATAGTAAACGGCGAGAAGTTGATATATCACCCGTATGCCTTGCTCCTATCATCATGTCTTTAAAATACTTGCTATTGTTCGAATATCACGTTGTATTTGAAATGTGATATTGACGTTTTAAGTATTCAAAAATTCCTCCAAAGGACACGATCCGCACCCCGGCGTAGGGCGAGAATGCAATAAACTTATTTTTTATACATAACTCTATAAGGAAGGTTTTTCAACTTGCTAGAATAAGTTCTATCCGTCACTTTGGAACTAAAGAACGCAAGCCCCCCCATCATCAAGGAGACTTGCGTTTAATTTGCATTACTATTTGTTTTATTTTTAAGCGTAATATTTTTCTACAACGTCTGCACAACGCGCGCACACTGTTGAATGAGCTTCATTTGAACCAACTGTTTCAGAAATTGACCAGCAACGTTCACATTTTTCACCTGTTGCCTTTTCTACAACAATCGATGCATGTTCAAGAGCTAATGCATCTGCAGGTGCAGCTTCTATTGATGCCACCTCAAAGGCAGAAACGATTGAAAGCTGTGCAAAATTAATGTTTGCATCATTTAATAATGCTGCCACATCTTCTTTCGCATAAACTGTCACTTTCGCTTCAAGCGATTTACCGATTGTTTTTGCATTACGAGCTTCTTCTAATGCTTTTAAAATATCATCACGAACATCAATAATTTTCACCCATTTTGCACGTAGGTTTTCAAAGTTTTCATGTTCATCAACCTCTGGGAAGTCTGTTAATTGTACAGATACCTCTTCTACAACACCTTGAGCATGTAAGTAAGACCACATTTCATCAGTTGTATGAGGGATAATAGGTGACATTACTTTTACTAATGTCATTAATGTGTCATAAATAACCGTTTGCATCGCACGGCGGTCTTTGTTGTCATGACCTTCGATGTACACAACATCTTTTGCAATATCTAAATAGAATGAAGATAATTCTACGGCAACAAAGTTGTTCACTGCATGATAAACAGCTGCAAAATCATAGCGATCATATGCAGCACGTACAGTTTTTAAAACATCCTGTAGGCGCATATAAACGTATTGATCCATTTCACGTAGGTCTGCATAGGCTACTCGATCTTTCGTTGCATCGAAATCTGCTACATTTCCGTGTAAGAAACGGAATGTGTTACGAATTTTTCGATAAACCTCAGAAACTTGCTTCAACATATCCATTGAGATACGAACGTCGGCTGTATAATCTACAGAAGCAACCCATAAACGAAGAATATCTGCTCCGTATTGATCCATAACCTTTTTCGGGATAATGACATTCCCTAAAGATTTACTCATCTTACGACCTTCACCATCTAGAACGAAACCATGTGTTAATAGTCCTTTGTATGGTGCATAGCCATTAATAGCTACAGAAGTAATTAATGATGAGTTAAACCATCCACGGTGTTGGTCAGAGCCCTCTAAATATAGATCAGCTGGATATTTCATACCACGTTCTACTAGCACACCTTGGTGAGAAGAACCTGAGTCAAACCAAACGTCCATAATATCATTTTCTTTTGTAAATTCACCGTTCGGGCTACCTGGATGTGTGAAGCCTTCTGGTAATAATTCTTTTGCAGTTTTTTGGAACCAAATATTTGACCCATGTTCACGGAATAATGCAGAGATATGGGCAATTGTTTCTGGTGTAATAATTGGCTCACCATTTTCAGCATAGAAAATTGGAATTGGCACACCCCATGCGCGCTGGCGTGAAATTACCCAGTCCCCACGGTCACGAATCATATTATAAAGGCGTGTTTCACCCCAAGCAGGTGTAAATGCTGTTGATTTTACAGCCCCTAGTAACTCATCACGGAATGCATCAACAGACGCAAACCATTGCGGTGTTGCACGATAAATAACTGGTTTCTTCGTACGCCAATCATGTGGGTAAGAGTGTGTAAAGAAGTTAAGTTTTTCTAATGCGCCGACTTCTTTTAATTTTTCTGTGATCAATTTGTTTGCATCATTGTAGAATACACCTTCAAAACCAGGTGCTTCATCTGTATAGCAGCCACTATTATCAACAGGGCTAAGAATTGGTAGACCATATTGCTTACTAATATGATAGTCCTCTTCCCCGTGTCCTGGTGCTGTATGAACACAGCCAGTACCCGCTTCTGCAGTTACGTGCTCTCCAACCATTACAAGTGATTCACGGTCATAAAATGGGTGCTGTGCAACAACTCGATCTAATGCCTCACCTTTTACTTCCTGAACAACTTCATACGCTTCCCACTCAAGTTCGTTAGCAACTGTTTCTAATAATTCTTTTGCAACGATGAATTTTTTATCTGCAATTGCCACAACCACATAGATAAATTCAGGGTTTACAGAAATCCCTAAGTTCGCTGGAATTGTCCAAGGTGTTGTTGTCCAAATGATAAATTTAGCATCAGTTGGTACAACGCTTTTTGAATCTTTAATCGCAAAGCTTACATAAATAGAAGCCGATTTAACGTCTTGATATTCAATCTCTGCTTCTGCCAGTGCAGATTCAGATGATGGAGACCAGTAAACTGGTTTTAAACCTTTATAAATATAGCCTTTTTCAGCCATCTTTCCGAATACTTCGATTTGACGTGCTTCAAATTCAGGCTTTAATGTAATATATGGATTTTCCCAATCACCACGAACACCTAAACGGCGGAATTGTGTACGTTGGTTGTCAATTTGCTCGTACGCATACTCTTCACATAATTTACGGAAGTCAGCTACAGACATTTCTTTGCGCTTTACACCTTTGTTTGTCAGTGCTTGTTCAATTGGTAAACCATGTGTATCCCAGCCTGGAATATAGTTCACATGATAACCATTCATAGAGCGATGGCGCGTAATCATATCTTTCAGTACTTTATTTAAAGCATGACCGATATGGATATCACCATTTGCATATGGAGGACCATCGTGTAACACATATTCTGGGCGTCCTGCTGTGCGCTCCATCTGTAATTTATTTATGTCCATTCCATCCCATTTTTCTTGCATTTTCGGTTCATTTGCCGGTAAGTTTCCACGCATTGGGAAATCTGTTTTTGGCATTAATAAAGTATCTTTGTACTCAACCATTTTTTCAATTCCTCCTTTAAATTTACAAACAAAGAACAAATACACTTAAGTGCTCATTCACATACGACAGTTATTAGGCTTTTCACCATAACGTAGGGTTGATTTCCGTTCCGACTGGGCGCTTTCCTAGGGGCGTCCGATGAGCCGCTTGGGCCAACAAATGTTTTCTGTGCGAAAGCTTAGTGCTAACGTAGCGACAGCAACAGGATGTTTTTTGCGCGAAAGCGAAGCGTCAGCGGCAGGATGTTTTTTGCGCGAAAGCGAAGCGTCAGCGGCAGGATGTTTTTTGCGCGAAAGCAAAGCGTCAGCGGCAGGATGTTGGTCACGAAGGCGTTATCACAGGACGTGATGCTCTTAGCCTTCGTTTCTCTATTCTCCAGGGTCTCATTTGTGACGCTGATCCCTAAGGAGTTGCCCAGCCTCCACTCCAATCAACTTATATACATAGCATTCGTTTTGAGAAATGCCACCTCTAACTTCTAGTTATTGGCAAAATCAATTCATTTTAACAATGGAACACTAATAAGAAATGGAAGCCAACCGCCATTTGAACATAAAAAAGCCCCTCAATCCCTCAAAGGGACGAGAAGCTTATACTCGCGGTACCACCCTAATTGTAGTACAAAATTGTACTACCACTTAAAGCACATTAACGTCGTGCATTACGAAATAACTTACTACATTCAGTTATTTAGCTCCGAAGTGATGTTCAATGTTAGTTGCTTGTTTGGGCTCACACTATCCCCAAATCGCTTAACTACGCCTAACAAATACTGTCTTCGTCTCTGCCTGTATGCATATCTGTTCAAAATAATTACTATTACAATAGTATATGAAAATCAAACAATCACGTCAAGTTTCACTTATTGCGTTCAAAGGTCTACGCAATAATAGCAATATAAGGTAGCATTTAAATTTGATCGGCTTCCTGTGCTTCTTCAACAGATGTTTGAATTTCTGTAAGATCAATATCATATTGTAGCAAATGATCCCAATCATCTGCATTTAGTAAATCAAGCTGTGCCTCTACAAGCATTTTAAAACGATTACGGAATACCTTTGATTGTTTTTTCAGCTCATCAATTTCAATTGTTACCTTACGAGCCTTCGTTAAAGCCTCATTGATAATACGATCAGCATTTTTTTCTGCTTCCTTTACAATGAGTTTAGCCTCTTTTTGAGAATTTCTTCGTACTTCATCAGCTGCCTCTTGTGCAACAACAATTGATTTTTGTAACGTTTCCTCTAAAGTGTTAAAATGTCTCGCTTGTTCTAAGGACATTTCTAGTTGTCTGTCTACTTCTTTTTTTTCACGTAGCAAAATCTCATAGTCTTTAATAATTTGATCTAAAAATTCATTTACTTCATCTTCAGCATAACCCCTGAAGGATTTGGTAAACTCCTTATTATGTATATCAATAGGTGATAATGGCATACGATCCTTCTCTCCTTTACATGTACATTCGTACTTTCTATTATACAATTGTTCCGACAACTTAGCAGTAAAAATTAATGAAATTTACTTGATTTTTAGCTTTTTTGAGTCAAATGACCGACTTGTAAACGAATTTTATCTTTTTTTGTACGGCCTTCAGTCATAATGATTTTTACTCGACCGCTTCCGCGTACAGATAAAATATCTCCTTCTTGTAATTCAAAAGCAACTGTATCCCGCTCAGTCCAGTTGACACGTACCTTTTTACCTGTAATTAATGCTTGTGCCTTTTGACGCGAGATTTTTAAAACTGTTGAGATAATAACATCTAAACGCATGGAAGAAACAGTATGAGACTCTTCTAGCCACTCTTCCTCGTTTTGTAGCAGAGGCTCCGTCTCTTTAATTGATTCTACTTGTACTTTTACTTTGCCAATACCTGTTAAATGTAAACGTACATAATCTGCTACCTCATTCGCTACTACAAACTGTACTAGATGTTCATTTACACGAATATCACCAAATTTGCCACGATTCAGTCCTAATGATAATAATGCTCCAAGAACATCTGGATGTCGTAATTGTACATATTTCACAGGATATTGAATTGTAAAAACTGTAAGCTGAAAATCTTCTTCCACTGGCTCATAATAAGTAGGATAAATAAGCATACGTTGTCTTTCAGCTTCATCAAAGAGCCCAGCACTAGCTGTTTTTAATGTGTCATACTGTCCAATAATGGATGCAACAATAAAGCGTTGTCGAGGATCTAGAAAATCAGTAAGCTTTGGAGCATATCGATCCTCCACCTCACGCTGCCAGCTCACAACCTGTTCAATAAAAGACTGTTCATCTTTCCTAAAATGCTGAATTAAATGCTCCATGTAACTCCACCTCTATTATCTCTCTTTTACTAGTTCAATTTCATTGGTATTTTAAGGATTTATAAAAAATAGGCTCCTAACCATAAACTTGGGGGTTGATTTACGTTCCGACTAGGCGCTTTGTTGCTGCCGCTTCGCTTTCGTGCAGAGCTTCCTGAAGCCGTTCGATGAGCCGCTTCGCTCCAGGGTCTCGGGCCAACAGATGTCTTTTGCGCGAAAGCGTAGTGCTAACGTAGCGGCAGCAGAGGGTTTTGTTTGTGCGAAAGCGCAGCGACAGTAGCAGCCGATGTTGGTCACGAAGGCGTTATCACAGGATGTGATGCTCTTAGCCTTCGTTCCTCTAACGCTGATTCCCCAA
Organism: Lysinibacillus sp. FJAT-14222; assembly: GCF_001278875.1. Lineage (NCBI taxonomy): Bacteria > Bacillati > Bacillota > Bacilli > Caryophanales > Bacillaceae > Lysinibacillus > Lysinibacillus sp. FJAT-14222. The sequence goes on from NZ_LIYL01000024.1 coordinate 24,001, forward strand.
GGAGTCGCCCAGCCACCACTCCAATTAACTTATATACATAGCACTACTCACACTTACGAATTCTAGGGAAGCACCACTAAATTGTTATGTAGTATTCCCATAAATAAAAAAACCCCACCAATAGTGAGGATTTCTTTATTAAAACATAAAGTATATTTTTTGAATAACAATAACAAGTCCATTTTTAATAAAATTAAGCATAAAAATTGCCACAATTGGTGAAATGTCAATCATCCCAATGGGTGGAATGAATTTCCTGAAGATACCTAAATATGGCTCACAAGCTTTTTCAAGTATCCGACCAACCTTTGTACTTTGTACAGCAGGTACCCATGACATCAGTACATATCCGACTAGCATAAATGAGTATATATTAAATGCTAATGACACATAGTAATAAATTGAATATAAAATCATATAAACTACAATCCTCGCTATTAATTATCGTCTAAAATAAAATTCGAAATTTCGCCAGACACTTCTACATTATCAGGTGTGCATAGGAAAATATCTTTACCGATTCTTTGAATATCACCGCCAAGTGCATAAACCGTGCCGCTTAAAAAATCAATAATCCGTACACCTTGCTCTCGCTCAATACGTTGTAAATTGACGATGGTTGCACGCTTATTTTTAAGATGTTCAGCAATATCCTGTGCTTCTGCATAAACTCTAGGTTCAACTAATACAACTTTTGCACCTTTAGAATTCATAGCTGCCTGCAAACTTACAATGTTGTTTGTAGGTGTTGTACTCTGCGGAAAAATTTCTTGAACCGGTGCCTTCCGCTCCTTCATAACTTTTTTAGGCTTCACTGATTGAATCTGCTGCTGCTGTTGTACGGGTTGCTGCTGTTGAATAGGAGCTTGCGCGATTTCTTCTTCTATTTCTTCCTCAAGATAAAAGAAATTTTTAATTTTATTTTTCATGCTCATCCCGTTCCCCTCTTTCATTTCCAACAAGAGCCGTTCCAACTCGAACAAATGTAGCCCCTTCCTCTACCGCAATTTCAAAGTCATTAGACATGCCCATTGATAACTCGGTACAAGGTGCATGTGCGAATCCTTGCTCGGCTATTTGCTGTTGACATTGTTTTAATTGCTTAAAAACAGAGCGAATAATTGTATCCTCATCTGTATTTGGTGCCATTGTCATTAGACCTACAACTTGAACTTTTATAAAATTTTTTAATGATTCAATAAAAGGCAGTACTTCCTCAATTGATAAACCATGTTTTGATTCTTCGCCTGATACATTAACTTGTACAAAGCATTTTATAGGTTTGTCTGCTCTTTTTTCAATTTCTTCTGCTAAACTCAGACGATCTAATGAATGTAAATAATCAATGCTGTTAATAACTTGTTTTACCTTACGTGTTTGTAAAGACCCAATATAATGCCAATGTACGTTAGCTTGAATAGCCTCAATTTTACGATTTAAGCCTTCAGGACGGTTCTCTCCTAAATGAATAAGTCCTGCATCAATTGCTTCTTGTGTTCTTTCTACTGAAACTTCTTTTGTTACTGCAATAATTTGGACTTTCTCTGCTTCACGATTTGCACGTTTTTTTGTGGCTTGTATTAGATCATTAATTTCATTCAAATTTGCTAAGATTTTTGTCACTGTTTTTCCCAACTTTACAACAATAGTTTCTCTTATTGTAACAAGCAATACTCGAATTATCAATGAATAGCCTGACCTATGTGAAAGTACATTTACCCTACCAACGCTTTAAAATTGCTTAGATTTTTAATACGCATAAAAATTTTTGCTCTTTAGGATAATGCTTTTACTAAAATGACATCCTTTCCAACTACAAGTACATCTTTCATATACACTTTCCTAACAGATTCTTCCCCGCGAAAAAGGCCCAGATATTTTCGGGGCTCCGCAATCATAAAAGCCGTTACATAGCCTGTTTCTTTTGATACCTCTGCATCTACCACAAATCCTAAAAAGCGTCCATTGCCTGCTTCAATAACTTCTTTTTGCTGTAACATCGAGAAACGCATTTTATCCCTCCTAGATCAATTACTCTCAACATCGTTTTATTTCCAACAAACTATGTTTTCCCTTTATATTTATGTGTTTATTGTTGGTTAAATGAAAATGAAATGATCAAGGAATCTTTCTTTGGCAAAACGAGGAGGTGATTTCCGTTCCAGGCTACTCGCTTTCCTGTGGGCGAGCGTCGAGCCGCTTCCTTCGCTACGTTGCTGTCGCTGCGTTAGCACTACGCTTTCGCACGGAAAACATTCGCTCCGTGCAGGGTCTCGCCTGTCTCGCTTTCCCACGGGAGTCGAGTAGCCTTCCACTCCAATCAGCGATAGCGTAGAATTTCAATAGTGGACGCTATAATAACATACCTTAAGTTAACACTTCGCCTTCGCACAGAAAACATTTGTTGCTGTCGCATAGACAAAACCCTTTTGCTAAAATTACGTTTTATCACTTAAATTATAGCAATTGGAAGAGGATACATGCTATATGAATTGGTTGATTGGAGTTGAGACTGGGCGACTCCTTGGGGATTAGCGTCAAAGATGAGACCCTGGAGCGAGCACATAGAGGAACGAAGGCTAAAAGCATCACGTCTTGTGATAACGCCTTCGTGACCAACATCGTGTTGGCCCAAGCGGCTCATCGGACGCCCCCAGGAAGCTTTGCTCTGTGCGAAAGCGAAGCGTCAGCGGCAAAGCGCCCAGTCGGAACGGAAATCACCCCCTCATTTTGCCGAAGAGCCATCTTAATCTTATATGACGTTTTAATTTCATCGACATAATTAAAATGCGCACCGAGAACTCGGATGCGCATTGTCTTTTACTTATAATCTTTCTGCATTGTTTCAATTGCATTTTTTTCCAGACGTGAAATTTGCGCTTGAGATATTCCCAATTCTTTTGCAATTTCAGTTTGTGTCTCACCGTAATAAAAACGCTTTGCAACAATCATTTGTTGACGTTCATCTAACTTTTGCAAACTTTCCTTTACCGACACGTAGGCAACCCATTGTTCTTCTGATACATCATCATCACGTAATTGGTCCATCATATAAACAGCGTCCCCACCGTCTGAATAAATGGGCTCTTGTAATGAAACTGGGTCTTGAATGGCATCTAAAGCAAATAATACATCTTCCTTTTTCATGTCAATCATTTCAGCAATTTCTTCAATCGTTGGTTCGCGTAAATTATCGGTTATCCATTGCTCTTTTGCCTGCATCGCCTTATACGCAATATCTCTTAGAGAACGAGAAACACGTAAAGCATGATGATCACGCAGATGGCGACGAATTTCACCAATGATCATTGGTACAGCATATGTTGAAAATCGCACATTATGCTTCAAATCAAAATGATCAATGGCTTTCATGAGGCCAATACAGCCTACCTGAAATAAATCATCTGCCTGTTCACCCCTATAGGCAAATCTACCGACAATACTGAGTACTAACCTTAAATTGCACATGACAAGCTCTTCCCTAATCTCAGTTTCTCCAGCTTGTAAGCGGATGAATAGTTCCTTCATTTCCTCGTGCTTTAAAATTGGCAAAGTCGATGTATCTAAGCCGCAAAGATCAACTTTAGTTCGCATATTCGATTCCTCCGGATGTTATTCTCTGACTAAACCGTTACATCAGTTTGTCCGAGAGAAACGAGAATATGCACTAAGGATACGACCAATTTTAGGTAGGTTAAATTTCCCTCTCTAAGATATTGGCTGATTTAAGTTTTCGCGTAAATCTTGAATAATTTTCTTCTCTAATCGAGAAATATATGATTGCGAAATACCTAAATGATCAGCAACTTCTTTTTGAGTCATTTCAATTTTTCCATTGAGACCGAAACGACATTCCATAATATATCTTTCACGCGCACCTAGTAAATTAATGGCATGAAACATATGTTGACGCTCAATTTTCTTCTCTACATTGTCTAAAATAATATGCTCTTCCGTTCCTAAAATATCAGACAATAACAATTCGTTTCCATCAGCATCGGAGTTTAATGGTTCATCTAATGAAACTTCACCCTTCATGCGACTTGTTTTACGTAAATGCATCAAAATTTCATTTTCAATACAACGTGAAGCGTATGTTGCAAGCTTAATATTTTTATCCGTATTGAACGTTTCAATCGCCTTAATTAAACCGATAGAGCCAATACTTATTAAATCCTCAATCGGCGTTCCCGTATTATCAAAACGTCTAGCAATATAAACGACAAGACGTAAATTACGTTCAATTAGTGTATCTCTAGCTCGTAAATCACCATTCATAAAGGATGCAATGACTGTAACTTCTTCTTCTCGACTTAGTGGCACTGGCAATGAATCATTTCCCCCTATATAGTACGTTTCACGACTCCGAAACTTACTCCATAATTTTTTCAAGCTAGCAAGTAGCCTAAGAAGCAATAGTTCTCCCCCTCTATGAGTTATTTGAAAGCGCTGAAAAATGTAAAATTGCTGCTGTGCTATGCGGAAAATTTTTAGCCTTTTTTGTTAAAACGATATATTCATTCATTTTCACTTGTGAGTGCTCCCCCTTTATATGCCACTCATCAAAGCGGAAACCTAGTACAACCGACTGCTGTTGCACTGTATTAACATGAATAAATCGAATGTAACGCTGATAATCTTCTGAAAACATGGATACATTATACGGATCAGTTTCTTGCCATTCTAATAATGATTTGCAAAATGCTGCAGGTAAATGCGGGCGTAATGCCGCATAAGAGACAAAGTGAACAGGTTTTCCTGATAATGGCTCGATAGCTTGATTCCCGGTATCTACAAATGCAGAGAGTGGTATCTTTACATCAAAAATTTTTAACGCTGTATCAAACACAAACTGACCACTTAACCGCTCAAGCTTTACAAATCCCCATTGCTTATAAAAAGCAAGAAGGTTACCAACAGCTAATAGTAGGCAAATGATTATAAAATGGATGACAGAAAGATTCTTTAAATACGGTTGTAATGCTGTTAATAATCCACCAATAATGATTGTTGCCGTTAAAACGATTGGTCCTTGCTTTTGAAAGCTTCGAATCTTGAAGCGAAAAGCTAGTCCGATTAGTAAGATAAAGCTTAGCAGCGTCGTCAACAGCATTTGTCCACCTATTACAGCTACAAAACTACTACAAATAGAACTCATTAATAATCTCGTGTTCTTTACAAAAACCCCTGTTACCTTTGCCGTAAACTTGAGTATCGCTAGATTAAAAAGTGTATTAATGAGCACCAGCCATTCTCCATACATAACAGCCGCCTCCTACTTACAAAGTTAGCATGTTACACCCACAAATATTGTCAAACAATCGCATCATTTCCTTAAAATGTTTTGACAAAATACATCCTTTCCTTACACAATTGAACATAATTAATTTTATGTCACTGAAAATAGTCAGGGGAATATCAATGAAATTATGCTGTCATATTAAATATAAGTATATGGCTTTTCTGCAAGGCGAGGGGTTGATTTCCGTTCCGACTGGGCGCTTTGCCGCTGACGCTTCGCTTTCGCACAGAGCAAAGCTTCCTGGGGGCGTCCGATGAGCCGCTTGGGCCAACACGATNTATCACAGGATGCTTTTAGCCTTCGTTCCTCTATGTGCTCGCTGCAGGGTCTCATCTGTGACGCTGATCCCCAAGGAGTCGCCCAGTCTCCATTACAATCAACCACTTCATAGAATGTATCTTCTGGGGATGTCACTCTCTAATTTAAAGAAAACAAATATTTTCAGTGCGAAAGCGTAGCGACAGCAGCAACAACATTCATAACATAATAGATTTTTAACAACATAAAAAGCTCGTATTTCACATAATGTAAAATACGAGCTTTTTAGAAGGTTGTATACTGATTTATCCGCGATTTTTACGGTTACGTAAAAATGCTGGTACTTCAAGCATGTCATCCTGTGCATAATTTTGTTGATTTTGACGTGGTTGCTCTTGCTGTACATGCATATCTTGACGTTGCTCACGAATCGGAGCTTGCTGTTGCTGTGCAGCTTGTCTATTTGTACTATTTGTACTTAACGTCGGTCGTGTAGTATTACGCTGTTGCTGTAGAGCTTCCTCTGAGAAACCAGTCGCAATTACTGTCACAATAATTTCATCTTTTAGATTTTCGTTAATAACAGAACCGAAAATCATATTTACTTCTTCATCTGATGCTGAAGCTACGATATCTGCGGCTTCTTGTACTTCAAATAAGCTAAGATTCGAGCCACCTGTAATATTCATAAGGACACCTTTTGCGCCATCAATTGATGATTCAAGTAAAGGACTTGAAATAGCTTTCTTAGCTGCTTCAGCAGCACGGTTTTCACCTGTAGCAATACCAATACCCATTAACGCTGAACCTTTGTTAGACATAATTGTTTTTACGTCTGCAAAGTCTAAGTTAATAAGACCTGGCGTTGCAATTAAATCTGAAATACCTTGTACACCTTGACGTAAAACATTATCTGCCTCACGGAATGCCTCTAGCATTGGCGTAGATTTATCGACAATTTGTAATAGCTTGTCGTTCGGAATGACGATTAAAGTATCTACAGACTCTTTCATGCCACCAATACCACCGATGGCTTGTGTTTGTCGTTTGCGACCTTCAAACGTAAATGGACGCGTTACAACACCAACTGTAAGAGCTCCTAAATCTCGAGCAATTTGTGCAATTACTGGCGCGGCTCCAGTACCAGTTCCTCCGCCCATTCCAGCTGTAACGAATACCATGTCTGCACCACTTAGAACCTCTTCTAACTGTTCACGGCTCTCTTCTGCAGCTTTTTTCCCTACTTCAGGATTTGCACCTGCACCTAACCCACGTGTTAGTTTTGTACCAATTTGTAGCTTTATTTCTGCTTTCGATAAATTTAGTGCCTGTGCATCTGTGTTTACTGCGATAAAGTCAACACCTTGTACACCATGTTCTATCATTCGATTGACAGCGTTGTTACCGCCGCCACCGACACCAATGACTTTTATTACTGCAAGTTGATCAACACTTGTATCAAATTCTAACATTTCTTTTTCCTCCCACGGTAACTCGACTCTGTATCATTCATTACGCATTCAAGTTAATCAAAAAATTTATCAAATAATTTTTTTGCTCTCCCGATTACGCTCCCTTTTGATTCTGAAGGTGCAGCATATTCTTGCTTTTTAGGTGTGGCTGCTGGAGATCCTACAACTGAATATTCAAGAGGTTGCGCATTTGTACTTTTTCCATAAAAATCATCTTCTAAATAGGCGTAACGAATAAGTCCAACCGCCGTTGTAAATGAAGGCTCTCTAACGCCAATATAATCGGGTGTATATATTCTAACACGCGTTTGCAAAATCTGGCGTGCCAGTTGAGCTATACCCTCAAGCTTTGCAACGCCACCCGTTAAAACAACACCACCTGGTAAATCTCGAACTCCTAGACGCGCTAGCTCGTCAATGACTAACTCAAATAATTCTTCTAAGCGAGCACCAATAATTTCTGCTATAAAGCGCTGGCTGTATTGATCTGTTGAATCGGTCCCTACAACCGGTACTTCAAAGAGTTCATCATCTGATGCGTCATCATAAAAGGCATGTCCAAATTGGTGTTTAATTTGTTCCGCTTGTTCTGTTGGTGTTTTTAAGACGATCGAAATATCTTTCGTGATATGATCACCACCAACTGGAATGACACCTGTATGAGTCAACAGTCCCTCTTCGAATACTGTGATAGTAGTTGAACCGCCTCCTAAATCAACGAACGCAGTACCTTGGTTTTTTTCATCCTCCGTCAATGCAAAAAAGCCTGCCGCTAATGGTTGCAAATATATTTCACGAATACTTAGACCTGCACGTTCTACACAACGTAGAACATTGTGTAGAAGTGTCTTCGAGGTTGTAATCATTGTGGCATCCATTTCTAAACGGATACCAATCATACCTCTTGGATCTTTAATCTCATCTAAGTTATCTACAATAAATTGTCTTGGAATGATGTTAACTAATTCGCGTTCAGGAGGTATTGACATGACTTGTGCAGATTCTACCACTCTATCTAAATCGTCATCTGTAATTTCCCTATTTTCACTATTTACAGCGACAACACCTTTAACTAGCTGTAACATCGTCTGGTTAGCCGGAACACCCAAAACGACTTCATTAATTTGATATCCTGTCATTCGTTCGGCTTGTTCTATTGCTTTTCGAATCGATTGAACTGTTGCATCAATATCAACAATTGCACCTTTTCGAACTCCATTCGATTTTACATTTCCGACTCCAATTACATGTAATTGACCGTCGCTCATTTCACCTATTAATACCTTGATAGAGGATGATCCTATATCAAGAGAAATATATAAATCTTGCTGATTCAATTAGCTGCACCTCCTTGAAAAAATGCTCTTATTCTCATTCTATTGTAAATTCCGCATAATGTCTAAGCAAATCGAGTATTTTGCTCAATTTTTCTCTCATTCTAAGGAATTTTTCTTCCTCTTGAGACGTTTCTCATCTAATCGAGTTAGTAAAATACGCCTAATTATTGCTATATTTTGGAATAAACGTACTCCAAAAGCAAAAACAGCAGCTAAATACAAATCTATTCCTAAATACACACCTAAAAAGGCTAATCCTGCTGCAAGAATTATATTAAAAAAGAACCCTGATACAAATACTTTATCGTCATATACTTGCTGTAATTGAGCACGAATACCGCCAAATAATGTATCTAAGGCTGCTAAAACAGCTATTGACAGATAATTTTCATATATAGAGGGTATTTGTATATTTGTTAACAAGCCAAGGGCAAGTCCAAACATCAAACCTAAAAATGGTAACCACATAAAATTATTCTCCTTTTTCCACCTCTGTTAAATAATCATTTGTCAATGGCTGATCAAATGCTGGGATTGTTAACTGCTCAGTTGGCTCCTCTATTATTAAATTAAAGTTATCTAAATAAAAGGAATCGATAAATGTAGAGGCCTGTAACGAATTGTACATTTTTTGAGCTTCTTTAAAAGAGCTTGTCCCAATATAAATTTCAAAGGGTGGTGAGGACAGTGGTACACTGTTCACTGTAGTCTTTCCATTTATGTCTCGAATGGCTGTCGTATGGACAACCCGATTTCCATCTATGGAGACACTCGCTGCATTGTTTTTAAACAGAGCATTCAGTAATTGAGTTAGTAAATCGGGTGAAATTTCTTTAATTTCATACCCCATTTCTACTAATTCTGGCGCTGGTTCAACACGAAGTACAACTCCTGGCCCTGTGACTTCCGTTAGCCCAGCCTGTAGCTTTAAACGATTCAACGTTTCATATAATGCTGCCTGTAAATTTGCTTTCTCAGATTGCTCATAGCGACCCACTACTTCATTAAGTGAGCGAATTTCTGCTAATAATGTGGAATGCCTTTGCTTCTCTTCTGCTAATTCCTCTCTTATGGCCCAAATATCTCGTGTATCTCGCTCAGCTGGTTGCTTTATGGTATTGTATTGTACCGCTATCATCAAACCGATAATAAATAGCACGATCGTTATTCGGGTGTACATATTTTTTTTCAAAATAGCCCCTCCTAGACGTATCGTAACACCCCACAGATTACGCCTTAGATCTGAATTATGCAGACGCATGTTAAAATCTATAACTTACCTGGAGGCTATAACTAAAATATAGTTTAACTTTCTACTTTTACTTTGGGCATTGTAAGCTTTTCATCTTCTTCTAATGACACAATAATATTGTCATTTATTAATTGATCCACAACACCACCATTTAAATTTAAGGAAGCCATTAATGTTGCTGAATCTCCTACAGCCTCGATGACAAATGGAGCCGGATGTTGCTTGCCATCAATAGTAATGACTGGTCCATTACAGCGTATATAAGAATCTGCCCTAACACGTTGACCATTAATAGCAATTGCTTGAGCACCAGAAATTTTAAGCTCATTGAGCAATTTAAAAACATGGCTTTCATGCACGATATAATCATTAGGATTAGCAGATTTCGGATTGTAATCCCCATCTTGAAGGGTTATACGTATCCCTTTTCCTTCTGCATTTAAATCACCTAACAACAAGCGTAAATCCTCTGCTTCTTCAACAAGCTTTGTATAATCCTTTTCACTAGCAACAAATGATTTTTCATGCTTGCGAATTTTTTCTTGTAATGCATTCGCTTCTTCGGACAGTTCTTTATTACGTTCTTGCTGTGCAATTAACTCCTCACGATATGATTCCTCTTGCTCAAAAAGCTCTGTATCCGTCGAACTTGCATCTCGATTGTCTTTTGCCTGGTTGTAAGAATAGCCAATGATAAACCCCATAGTCACACAAACAATAAGCAACTCAAATTGTTTTCTAGAAAAGAAATTTCCTTTGCTATTCTTTTTCTTGTTGCTCATCTTTATTCACTTCCTGGATGGCCGTTTCTCCATCTGCATTTTCTGTTAAGTCAACGTTTACTTGGTTGTACTCAGCATTGAAAGATTTAAAATACGAGCCAACCTCTAAATCGATGACACCCTTTTCTGCATTCGGAATTTGTGCCACAATTGAGGGGTAATGATTTAGCTTTTCTGCTAAAGTTTGAATAACAGCACGTACTTCATAACCATCATTCATAAAGAGCTTGACCGCATTAGGATTTGTCTCATCACTGTTTGTATTAACTTGAGAAATTAAGTCTAATACTTCTGGCTTTAATTGTGCTAATTGCTTAACTAGCTTATTAATTGTCTTTTCACCAGTTATACCGATAAATACAGGTGCATCAATCGGGATGTCATCCTCAGCATGTTCAAAACGCTTGCCATTTTCAAGCAATGGATAGTAAGTACCGTCACCAGCTAAGTACGCAACTTTTTTCCATTCTTTAATTTCTATTGTCACGCCTTGAATCCAATTACGTTTAACCTGTGCTTCTTTTACCCATTTATCCTTTAGTAATAATTTCTCCACATCTTCTACTTTAAATCCCCACATTGACTTTCCAGGTGTAAGACTACTGGCCTGTAAATAATATTGTTCATCTGCTAATTGAGCGCCGTTGACTGTTATTTTGTTGATTTTACTGTAAGGAGATTGAAAATAAAGGAGTACTGCTAACACTATAAAGAAAAGTAATATTAGCACTATAAATTTCCGATTTGTACGCTTTTTTCGTCGCTTTTTTAGCGTAGGTATGCGATCTTCTATATCAATTACTTTCTCCAAAAAGTACTCCTCCTTTATATTTATTTCGCTAATTGATAAATAATACCTATTATTAGCCACATTGTTACTAAAGATGTTCCTCCATAACTAATAAAGGGCAATGTGACACCTGTTACCGGAACTAAGCCAATCACTACAGCTATATTTAGAAATGCTTGTACGGCCAACATCGTTACAAGCCCAATGATCGCGTAATAAGATGTTCTTGATTTAGCCTGTACTGCGAATTTATAGCCTGCATAGATCGTCAGTACAAAAAGCGCTAAAATAACGAGCCCACCAAGCAATCCAATCTCTTCAAGAATTATTGCGTAAATAAAGTCATTTTGTGGTTCAGGTAAATATAAAAACTTTTGCCTGCTTTGTCCAAAGCCATGCCCGAAAATCCCAGCAGGACCTATAGCCATTAACGATTGTACAGCCTGAAAGCCACTTCCTAAAGGATCGACCCACGGGTCAATAAATGCCTCAATCCGCTTTAGTCGATATGGCGCTGTGACAATCAAGCCCACTAAGCCGGCAATCCCTACAACCATAAGCATTGCATAAAGCTTTAAAGGATACCCTGCCACAAAAAACAATAAAAACACAGAAACAACGAGAATAAATACTGAACCAAAATCAGGCTGCAGCATAATAAGTACAATGGGCAATAGTAAGACCAATCCATGCCGCCAATTTACAATCGGCGTACCCGTTTTATGTTGCGCTAAAATATGACTCAGGTACACAATGACTGTAATTTTCGTTAACTCTGCTGGCTGAATTGTTAACGGACCTACCCCAATCCAACTTTGAGAACCATTTCGTACAAGTCCAATTCCTGGTATAAGTACAAGGACCAATAAAATTAACGAAAATATATAGGCCATTTTCCAAAAGGACTGCTCTTTCAAAATATTTAATCGAATGGTGATTAAAAACACTACAATGGCTACGGCAAAGTACAGACTTTGCTTCATATAAAACGGCATTTTTCCACTATAATGAATTTCACTCCAATAGGTACCTGCAGAATAGACGAAAATTATGCCGATTATTGAAAGCATCAATGTTGTGACGAGCAATAAATAGCTTTCTTTTCCTCTCAGTAATGCCATCCTTCCAAGTCAAGTATATTCTAAAATAGTTACAGGCTCATTACAGCTTCATTACAGCATCAATAAAAACGTCACCTCGTATTTCAAAGCTGTCATATTGATCCCAGCTTGCACATGCTGGAGATAATAGAATCACATCTCCTTCTGCCGACATCGGTGCCGCATAATGTACGGCATCCTCAACATTTTGAGCAATGACAGTTTGCTGTACACCACAAGACTTCGCAAATTCTACAAAGCGTAGACCTGTTTCTCCAAAGGCAACAACACCTTTTACATGGCTCATGCATGGGCGTAATTCTTCTAATGAATGTCCTCGATCTAAGCCACCTGCAAGTAAAATAACAGGTGCTTGGAATGCATCTAAAGCACTTTTTGTAGCTAAACAGTTTGTCGCTTTAGAGTCATTATAAATCTTGCGTCCGTTCCATTCGCGCACGAACTGAGTACGGTGACGAACTCCTCCAAACTTAGTTAAGACTTCTTCCATTTTGGCTTTGTCACAGCCAACTAAAATGCAAGCCGCTACAGCTGCTAAAATATTTTCTAAGTTATGCTTCCCAGGCAAGGCGATATTTGCTCGCTCTAGATATGGCTCACCTTGCCAGTAAATTGTTGTGTCATCCGCACTAATTCCTTCATCCATACGTCCCTGAGAACTAAATGGTACCTTTTTAGCATTGGATTTTGTTGCATAATCAACAACAATCGGCTGATCAGCATTATAGATAAAATAATCACTTTCATCTTGATTACGTGTAACAGCACATTTCGCCTCTGCATAATTGTCAAATGTTCCATGATAATCAAGATGCGCTTCATAAAGATTTGTTAAAATAGCGATTTTCGGCTTGAATGTTTTTATCCCCATCAATTGGAAAGAAGATAACTCCGTAACAATTACATTATCCTTCGTTGCTTCTCTTGCAACACCACATGCAACCGTCCCAATATTTCCTGCAATTAACGGTTCTGGGCTACCATTATTCAGCATGTCAAAAATTAATGTTGTCGTTGTTGTTTTACCATTTGACCCTGTAATACCAATAAACGGCGCTTCACTAATTAAATAAGCTAGCTCAATTTCTGTCCATACGGGGATTTCACGGCTTATGGCATCTGCTACTATCTTGTTGCTATAGGGGATTCCTGGATTTTTTACAACTAATTCAAAGCCCTCATCGAGTAAATCCTCAGGGTGACGCCCACAAATAACCGTAATTCCTTTTTGCAATAGGCCTTGTGCATCTGGGCTTTCGTCAAATGGTTTTGAATCATTGACCGTCACAAAGGCGCCAAGCTCATGTAAAATCTCAGCTGCAGCCACACCACTTTTAGCTAAACCTAAAACAAGGACTTTTTTATGTTGTAAATCTGTATAGTTTCTCATATGAACGCCTCCGATAAGACTGCAATCAATGCTACTGCTAAAGCAGTTGACCAAAAGACAAGTACTACCTTCCATTCTGACCAACCTGATAATTCAAAATGATGATGAATAGGACTCATTTTAAAAATACGTTTTTTACGAAGTTTAAAGCTACCTACCTGTAAAATAACGGATAATGTTTCAATAACAAACACCAGTCCAATTAATAACAATAAAAATTCTGTTTTTACTAAAACAGATACCATCGCTAAAGCTCCACCTAATGCTAACGAACCCGTATCTCCCATAAATACCTTTGCAGGATTCGCATTAAAAAGTAAAAATCCTAATAATGCACCTGTCACCGCAAATGTAAATAAGGCGATATCAGCTTGATCTTGGAATAGAGCTATAACACCAAATGCTGCAAAGGCAATGGATGCAGTACCTGCCACAAGCCCATCTAATCCATCTGTTAAATTCACTGCATTTGAGAAGCCAACTAACCAGAAAATTAAAAAGGCAACATAGAAAATACCAAGATCGATCGTCCAATCTGTAAATGGTATAGCAAGTGTTGTATCAAACGATCCTACATGTAGTAAGAAATAGGCCAAGATCGCAATGACAATTTGACCAATCAGCTTTTGAAGGGATGTTAGTCCTAAATTACGTTTAAAAACAACCTTTAAGCTATCATCTAATAAGCCGATTAACCCAAACCCTACTAATACTAATAACAGTACGACGGTTTGTGTTGTAAACAAATCTAAAAAGCTACCTACACCAACCGTAGTAAGGATAATGGCAATTAAGAAAATAATGCCGCCCATTGTTGGTGTACCAGCCTTTTTCATATGCGATTTTGGTCCTTCTTCACGAATGCTCTGACCAAACTTTAGTCGGCGAAGAAGTGGAATACTAATTGGTGCCAGGATAACTGTTACTATAAAAGCAAGAGCTAAAATGGTAAGCGTTGTTGCGAGTTTCATTGAAAAATCTCCTTTAAATCTTGTTTCACTTTCTTCTTCAAGAAAAAAGCACAAACTTTCATTTATTTATTACTACCCTTCATAATAATAGTGGTTCTTTCCCATTTTTTAAAGGTAAAGTTATATTAGTTCTCTAAATATAAATGAATGGTGCCATCTTGTTTGATAACACTATCCACTTCAGGCAGCTGATTGCCAATTTTAGTCCCTTCTCCATGCCATTCAATACGGAATGGATAATGTTGCTTGGCAATATCGTCCTTCGTTTGACCAATAAAACTTGGTACCTTCACAGTGATTGGGTCACCCCAACGATAATCCTTTTCAAGCTGTTCCTTCGATTTTTCAATGCCAACAAAAGGTGCTACATCTTCTATAATTTGACCAACGATTGGAGCAGCTACTACACCGCCAAACTGCGTTGTCTTTTTCGGATTATCTACTGCAACATAAACGACAATTTGCGGATTATCCGCAGGTGCGAAGCCAATAAACGATACGATATATTCGCCACTTTTATAACGACCATCCTCTACCTTTTGCGCTGTACCGGTTTTGCCACCAATACGTAATCCATCTCGGTAGGCTTGTCGTCCTGATCCCTTCGCTACAACAGATTCCAATGCACCTCGAACCTTCGCTGACGTCTCCTCACGAATAACCTGATTTTTAACTTCCGGTTTAGTCTCTTCTATAACTTCCCCAGTGTTCGGATTAAAAACCTTCTTCACAACATATGGCGTATAAAGCTTGCCTCCATTTACGGCTGCAGCTACTGCTTGCACTTGTTGAATGGGTGTAACGGATACCCCCTGGCCAAATGAAGTTGTTGCCTGCTCAACAGGCCCAAAGGCTTCCTTTGAAAATAAAATCCCTGAAGATTCGCCGGCGATGTTAGACCCTGTTTTTTGTCCAAAACCAAAATCTTTAACATATTGTAGTAGTCTTTCATTTCCTAGTCGCTGACCTAATTCAATAAAACCTGGGTTACAAGAGTTCTCTACAACTTCTAGGAAGGTCTCATGTCCATGACCGTCACGCTTCCAACAGCGCAATCTAGCTCCTGCAACCATCGAATAGCCTGGATCATAAAAAGTATCCTTCTCTAAATCTACTAAATTTTCTTCTAGTGCTGCACTGAGCGTTATAATTTTGAACGTTGACCCCGGTTCATATGTCATCCAAACCGGTAAATTCCGATTGTAGATAACAGGTTCAACCATTTGGTATTCTGCTGGATGAAAGGTAGGATATGAGGCTAATGCTAAAATCTCGCCATTGTTTGGATTCATGGCAATCGCCATTGCTTGGTCAGCTTCATAACGCTCCATTGCCTGTGACAATTCACGCTCGACGACCTGTTGTACATCTACATCTATCGTTAGCTCGATCGTTGCGCCATCTTCACCGGACTTCCAAGCGCTCGCTACATTCTGCAAATTATTCCCTTTCGCATCTGTAAAGAGCCGTATTGCCGAAGAATTAGCCTGTAGCAGCTTTTCGTATTCATATTCAATTCCTGCTAAACCTTGTGTATCATAGCCTGTGAAACCTAAAAAACGGGATAGCAGAGTACCATATGGATAATCCCTTGAATAATCGACGCCACTATATAATCCGTCAATCTGCATCCCCTGTAATTCCACTGCTTTTTCATAGGGAATATTTTTCCCTTCAGGTGCCAGCTTTACTAAGTATTCTTTTTTCTTCATTTTTTCCAGAAGCTTTTGTTCATCTACCCCCAGAACTTGGGCAATTTTTGCTGCTGCTCCTTCAATGTCCTTACTTTGAGAAGGCATAAAATATAAAGTTGGCGCAAGCTTATTTGTGACAATATTTTTTCCATCACGGTCTGTAATATGCCCTCGCTCATTGGCAAATGGAATTTCTCGGTCCCAATTCTCTTCGGCTTTCTTTGTCAATTCTTTTTGATCCAGTACCTGCAAGAAAAAAATTCTAATGACAATGGCAGCTGCTACAAACATAAACAATACATATAAAATTCTCAATCGCTTTTTGGAATGGATAGAAATCCACTTCATTCGACATCACACCTTGTTTTTTACAACGTATGAAATAAAGTGGACTTCTATTCAGTGTCTATTCATTATCTATCTGTTCAATTTCATCCTCGGATGGTGCTTCAACATCTTTATTAAAGCTTTCAGAAGGAGTTTTCAACTTCACGACAATCGGTGAACTATCTGAAATTACGGTACCTGCCGATACGCTCTGACTAGCTACAAAGCCCTCTCCAACGACTTCAATTTCTAAATTTGCCATTGACTTAAAGACTAGTACATTACGCAATGACCAATCGGTGAAGTTTGGTAGTGTTACATCACCTTCTGTCTTTAAAAACACAATATTACCATTTACAAGTTTTTGAGGACCTTTTGGATACTGGTCAATAATTTTACCACCACCACCTACAATAACTGGCTGTAGGCCATCATTTGCAAGCTCTACTTGAATAGCCTCAGCACTTTGACCTGTGTAATCTTGTATTGTTGCGTTGTCAACGTGCTGTACATCTTCAGGATTAACGTTTAAGTACTTTAAACTATTTAACATTACTGGGTTAAATACTTTTGAAACTGGTACAGAACCGAGTTCACCCTTTAACTTTGGCCTTTTTACTGAGACATACATAATGAGCTGAGGGTTATCTACAGGGGCCATCCCTAAGAAAGAATAAAGGAATTCATTTGATCCCCATGAATATCTACCATTTCCTAGTGGGATTTGGGCAGTACCTGTTTTCCCTGCAACTTCATATTCATCAAGGATAAAGTCCTCTGCCGTACCATACTCGGCCGTTAAAGTAGAGGCAAGTATTTCTTTTACTTGCTTCGCTGTGTCAGCTGAAATTGGTTGTCCTTTTTCAACCGGCTCATGATTTTGAATAGTTTTTTCTGTCGAGGAATCAACAATTCGATCAATAACGTAAGGTTGCATCATTTTTCCATCATTCGCAATCGCCGTCATCGCTTGAATTAACTGAATCGGTGTTACTGTAGAACCTTGACCGAACGTTGTTGTCACTCGTTCTACTGGATATTTCGATAAAAGTGTACCCGACGCTTCATTCGGTAAATCAATGCCTGTTTTCTTACCAAATCCAAATCGATCTAAATAATCAAAAAATACATCGTTACCAATTTTCTTTAAAAGGTGAGCCATTGAAGTATTGGATGAACGTTGGAAGCCTTCTAAATAAGGAATCATACCCCAACCAATCCCATTATTATGGTCTCTAATAGGCTCGCCAAAAACCCGGTATGTTCCTGACGGATATCTTTCATTTGGATCCCAAACCCCAGTATCAATAGCTGAAGCGAGCGTGAACGTTTTCATCGTCGAGCCTGGTTCTATGGTCTCTTCAATAGCCTCGTTCAGCCACTTCATATTGTCGCCTTCACGTGTATCAGGATTAAACGTAGGTCGCTGTGACATCGCTAGAATTTTCCCTGTTTTCGGATCTGCTACAACAGCTGTCATCGATTCAGAGTTGTATTCCTGTTCCACCTGTGTCATTGCTTCCTCTAAAAAGCTTTGTATCGTTTTATCAAGTGTTAAATAAATATCTTCACCATTCTTCGCAGGTGTTATCATTTTCTCACTATTTGGCAATAGATAGCTGAAGGCATCTGTTTCGTATTCAACCTTACCGTCTTTTCCAGTTAGCTCTTTGTTGTAGGTGTATTCAAGGCCCATTTTACCTTTAGTCGTGAACGTTCCATCTTTATTTTCCTCTTTTAATGCGAAGCCAACTAAGTGCGAGGCAAAAATACCATTTGGATAATAACGTTTCAAATCATTTACAAATAAAACCCCTGGTAATTTCTCCGCTTTGATTTTACTCATAGTCTCATGACTTATTCCACGGCCCGCACTTCCAAATTCAACTTGATAAGGCTTTTCGCCATCATTATTTAACCTAGTAAGCTGTTTATAGATTTTTTCTTCGTCCATAGGAATATTATCTGCTAATATTTTTGCAGTTTTTTCTGCATCTACAACATGTCGAGGTTTTTTTGCATCCGTCGTGGCCTTGTCATTAACGATTGCGATTAATCGATAACTAAGTGTGTCCTCAGCAATGACTTGACCATTTGTATCATAAATTTTCCCACGATTTGCCGTTATTGCACTTTCCTTACTATATTTCGCAGCTGCCCTAGCCGCAAGCTCTTGTCCTTCCACTTCACCTGTTGCCTGTAACGTAACCATTCTTGTGAACAATAGAAAAAAGAGCCCTCCATAAAAAATTAATAATAGAAAGGCTCCCCATTGGAATCGAAATCTCTTTTTTTTCATTCTCCCGGCACTACCTTTACATTTTTCTCATTTTGAGTTAAACCGAGTTCTTTAGCTTTTTTCCATATGTTTTCGTATGTAGAAAGTTCACTTACACGAACTGTCAAGTCAACATTCTGTTTGGTAATCTCTTCTGCTTCAGCTTCGATTTTTTGAATGTCCATGCTTGTCGTTTGAATTGCTGCTTGCTTATTTAAAACTAGCACTGATAATACAGCAATAATGCCAACGAGAACAATTAGCATTGTCTTTTCAAACTTCTGGTTCGTTTTTTTACGACGTATGATAGTGGGTTGTGGACTAGGAGGTGTTATTGGTTGTTGCACTTGTTGTTGGTGCTGCCTTACACGAACTGCTGCCATTTACTCACGCCCTTTGTCGTTAATTTTCTCTACCACTCTAAGCTTTGCTGAACGAGAACGATTGTTTACAGCTAATTCTTCATCAGTAGGAACGATCGGCTTTCTCGTGATAAGCTTTAAAGTTGGCTTCATGTAATCAGGAATTACTGGTAAATTTGGTGGTAATTCCGGTAATGATGACGCTTCCTTAAAAATAGTCTTGCATAGGCGGTCCTCCAATGAATGGAACGTAATGACACTAATGCGTCCACCTACGTTTATCATATCAATCGCATCGACTAATGAATCCTCTGCCGCGCCTAGCTCATCGTTAACAGCAATTCGTATTGCTTGGAATATGCGCTTCGCAGGATGTCCACCTTTACGGCGAGCCGCTGCTGGGATACCCTCTTTAATAAGCTCTACAAGTTGACCGGTTGTTTCAATCGGCGCCACCTTACGTGCCTCTTCGATTTTACGAGCAACTTGCTTTGAAAATTTTTCCTCTCCATAACGGAAAAATATACGCACTAAATCTCCATATGCCCATTCATTCACAACGTGAAATGCCGTAAGTGTTGCCGTTTGATCCATGCGCATATCTAGAGGCGCATCATGGTGATAACTAAAGCCTCTTTCTGGTGTATCTAGCTGTGGGGAAGAAACACCTAAATCATATAAAATACCATCAACTTGCTCGATACCAATAGCTAATAACTCTTCTTTTAAATAGCGGAAATTTGAATGGACAAATGTCACGCGCTCAATATATGGCGCCAATCGAATTTTCGCATTGTTAATAGCAGTCATATCTTGATCAAAGCAAATCAAACGGCCTTTTTCAGATAATTGTTGTACTAAATATTCACTGTGTCCTGCCCCACCTAACGTACAGTCCACATACACACCATCAGGATCGATGTTCAACCCATCAACTGTTTCTTTTAATAGCACGGTTGTATGATCGAACATACACTCGCTCCCTTCAGGCCTTAACTTCATACAGCTGACACTTAAGTGTCTAAAAAAGTTAAAAATCAAAGCCAATCATATTTTCTGCAATTTCATTAAAGGATTGTTCAGACTCACTAAAGTAAGCCTCCCAAGCATCTTTCGCCCATATTTCAATCCGATTCGAAACCCCTAACACTACACATTCTTTCGCAAGATGTGCATGCTGCATTAGAGTTGAAGGAATATTAATGCGCCCCTGCTTGTCTATCTCTACTTCCGTTGCCCCAGAAAAGAAAAACCTTGCAAATGCACGTGTATCTTTTTTGGTCATCGGTAAGCCCTTTAATTTTTCTTCGAGTTTTCGCCATTCATCCATAGGATAGCCAAATAAACAATTATCAAGTCCGCGTGTCACAACAAACGTTTCACCTAAGGCTTCACGAAATTTTGCGGGCACGATTAATCGTCCTTTCGCATCAACAGAGTGTTGATATTCTCCCATGAACATGCTATTCACCCCACTTTATTAAATAATGTACCACATCCCACCACTTTCCTCCACTTTTTTTAAAAAAAACTTGACATTTTAACACTGAATGTGCGATTTGACCTTTAACAAATTATTGGTTCTATGCTAAATGACACAAAAAAAGAGCTACCCTTAGTAGGATAACTCTCTATTTACTATTTATATTGACAATGTTCATCA
This sequence comes from Lysinibacillus sp. FJAT-14222, assembly GCF_001278875.1. Lineage (NCBI taxonomy): Bacteria > Bacillati > Bacillota > Bacilli > Caryophanales > Bacillaceae > Lysinibacillus > Lysinibacillus sp. FJAT-14222. The sequence goes on from NZ_LIYL01000024.1 coordinate 45,000, forward strand.
AAATAACATTGTATCAAACTGTTACTTAGGCATTAAGTTACAATCATTGGAAATTATTGGGCATATTGATTAACCATTATTATCCATCATAATTAGAAGGCTCTGATTTCCGCTACAGGGACCTCGCTTTCCCGCAGGAAGCTTTGCTCTGCGACGAAAGCGAAGCGACAGGAGCACTCGAGTAGCCCTACGCTACAATCAGTTAAAATGGGAACACATTAGCAAAATAGCAACAAAAAAAATCCTTTTATCACTCAATAATAAACCTATATTTCCCTAATCAACAAGCATTGAAAATTATAAATAAATTAAATAGTGGTGATTGCTAATGCTATAATTTTGTTTCAACATTTCAGTAATTAACATAGGTCCAAACTCATTAAAATATTGATAAGGATTATAAGTTCTTTCCTGGAATCCTTCATTTGGATATAGCTCATTTTGAAGCGTCATAAATTTTCGGATAGTCGTTTCATGCTTGTTAAGTACAGTTTGTTCAACCTTTTGCTGTAAATACTCAAATTGCTTTAGATGATTCTCTTTATTTTTCACAAGTATTTTATCTAGTAATAGATGTTGCTCTTCTAAATAAGTTTGAAGTGCAGCATACTTTTCTAAAAGCTCTTGTTGCATCGTCTGAATTTGACGCTTCACTTCAGTATCTTGTACTTCAGCAATAAACTGTTCCTTAAGCTGTAACGCTTTCCCATCCCAAACATCAGCAACATTTAAATGATGTTCACGTAATAGTTGTTCTACATGACGTGTGACAATCGTGATATGAAGACGTGGAGCAAAAATTGGCATCTGTAAACCTAACACAGAGAATGCATCTTTCAACGTTGCCCAGTACGCAAGCTCTCCCGGTCCACCAACAAACGCTAGCACGGGTAATGTCATTTCTTGCATTAACGGACGCGTCACAACGTTATTACTTAACTGTTCAGGATGTTTTTCAGCAATTTCTAAAAACTCTTCATGAGATAGCTTGATATTTGCAGCTAGATTGACAAATTGTTGGTTTTTTCTTTCTAAAAGATGACGCTCCCCATCTACTACATAGAATAGATTGGCCGCTTCGTTTGTTGCCAAAATAGGTTTACCATAACCTGCACGTTCAAGCTCTGCTTCCCTCTCCGTTACTACTTTTGCAATTTCTTCATTAGAATGAATGATACGGGTAAAACTTTCGCTCTCATATTGACGGAATTTAAAGTCAGCTGCATCAATCATCAATAAACCTTCATCTTTAAATAATTGGTTCATAAGTCGAGCAAAGAAGTCCGTAAATGTTTCACTCTTATTAAGAGTATCCACTAGCTGTTTAATAAGCATTTCAGTGAATTCTGTTTCACCAATATCCTTCACAATTGTATTCATTAAATGCGTCATTGATTCTTTGTTTAAACTTGTTACAGAAGCCATCGTTTTACGTCTTGAACGTTCACTGTAAGCACGTTTTTTTATATCCGCACCATGTACTGTATACGTATGGTTAATTTCCTCTAAATCATGATCCTCTCCAGCTATCCAAAAAACAGGAACAACCGGTCTCTGAAGCTTTACACTTTGCTCTTTCGCTAATGCAATGACTGAAATCGCCTTATGCACCGAGTAAAGAGGGCCTGTTAAGATACCCGCTTGTTGCCCCCCGACAACCGTAACAGCTCCTTGCTCTAGTTGCTGTAAATGTTCATTCGCTTTCTTCGATATACCAAGTGGCTCCATAAATTGGCGGATGATGGCTGTTAATTCCTTTTGATCATGCGCATGCTGTTCTAAATATTGCGCCCGTTTTTCAAAAGATGTATCGTTATATTCATATTCAAAAAACTCATGGATGGCAGTATTTGACGACCAATAATCTGCTAGCAAACGATTTTTTATGGGTACTTGGATTGACTCCAGTTTCATTTAACACAAACTCCTCTACTCACTAAATCATTCTCTTACTCTTAATAAGCGCATTTGAAATAAAATAAATCCCTTTAATACTTACTATGCGATTTCCCCTTAGAAAGTTTATTTAAAACGACAATTTCCAACAAATATTTCGAAAAACCGTAATAAGATTTTCGTTAGACTCTCAATTCGTTGACAATCGCTTGTGTAAATTGGGATTTTATAGCTCATCTCCATAACAGGGGTTGATTTTCGTTCCGACCGGGCGCTTTCTTAAGGGCGTCCGACGTCCCACTTCAATCAACTAGAATACATGGCATACGTTTTAATAAATGCCATCCCCATTATTTGGTAATGAACCAATTTTATTTAATATTTTTTGCACATATAGAGTTACTACTAAAAAAACAATTTTTAATGCTATTATTTTAACGCTTATGGCTTCAACATGAAAAGAAAATGCTTAGACAGCCTGTAAATATTCTATTACGGATTGAACAACACCTACTATACAAATAACAATATACGCCGTACTTAGTACTAAAAATTGAAAGCGCCAAATTTTCCTAAGCAGCGGTTTCACTTCAATTTCTTTTTTTGTTCGCCAATCAATATATGTAAAAATTATTGCCATCATTATCGCCAACGTTACTAATAGCGCGCTAACATTGACGTTCCATAGTACACCTATTGCTAGTGGTACCGAAAAAAACAAACATAACGTCGTGACGTCCGATGCTGCTCCAAAAGCATGAGTGCCTCGAAATTTAACCTTTCGACCAATTAAATAGACAATCACAAAAAGGAGGATTGGACAAAAAATAATAATACTTATAACAATATGTAAAAAATCTTTCAACGTCTTTCACCGCTCTCCTCTATCGCAAGTACTTGGTGATATAAAGTACGTAAAGTAGGCAAATTGTGACCACTTGCTAGAGCTTTTTCTAGTATTACCCCAACAATTGTGTCAATTTCACTTTTTCTCCCTTGCATCCGATCCGCTAACATAGATGATGTATTACTTGCCGTTTTTTCACATAAGTTTATCACCTTAAAAAAAGGTATAGTTTGTTCTATGCCTTTAAATGCATCCGTTAACTCTTGATAGATGGTTTGCATTAATAAAAATGCTTGCTTATTCGTTACTAGCTCTCCGTTCTTCACTTGCAATATAGCCGTTAACGGATTAATCAAGCAATTGAATACAGCTTTCTCAAATAGCATTTGTTCCGCATTAGCAACCAATTCAATTGGATATAAAGAATTTCTTAGTTGCAACAACTTATTAAATACATCACTATCCCCTCGCTCTATCGCGATTTTACAAGGACCTATACCTCTATGTTGTACAGTTGACTGATCTATCATTTGAGCACCAAATGACACAGAACAAAAGGCTATATTTTTTTGTGGCAAACGTAGTGCTTCCTCAAAATGTGCTAAACCATTTTGCATAAACAGCAACGGCACTGTACTTGATAATGAAGACAATTGTTCATAAAGCTCTTGTAATTGTACATATTTCACCGCAATCACAATTAAATCTTGCTGTGGTAGCTCCTCTAATTTCGTAGTTGAAGCAACTTTTTGAACAGTTTTTGTTCCATCAACATTCACTCGTGTTAAGTTCTTTGCATTAAGTTCTTTAACTTGTCCAAGTCTTCTTGCAACCAACGTTACAGATACACCAGACTCAGCTAAAAAACTTGCCGTTAACTGACCTACAGCCCCAGCACCAATAACCGCTATATTCACAACACTCCACACCTCCCACATTTACAAATGGGCGATCTAAAATGAAATAACGCCCTTCTAAACAGTCTTATCACAAATATATCGCATACTTAAAGTGATCCATTTTGTCCCTCTCTATAGAAGGAGGTGCCTTAGAACTTTTTCTAAGGCACCTCCTATGCAGGTTCTTTTATTATACAGGATTAGCTGAGTGTTTACGATAATATATAAAGTGAAACTTTAATCAGTGGGGGTTTAATAAATAATTGTATAAACACTTAGCGTGGGATTATGTTTTCGTTTAAGTTTACAGTTTTTCTAAGTAACTTCTTTACAGAACTTTTAACTTTCAATGGCTTCCTCATTTTAATCTTTCATTAAAGAATATCCTTGCTGCAACCATTTCACTAGTTTTTCATGCTCATTTTGTAACTCACGGTGCCTAATTTCAAGATTTTGATAGGCCTCTGTTAATTCATCAAAACTTGTCAACGCCAATTTCAAATGGCTTCGCATAGATTGTTGCGGTTGATTTCGCACAGCTAGTAGTGACTGACTATATTGACCACGTAATGTTTTATTCCAACGGAAACCACATGCTTGTTTTGTACGACCAAGTTCAACAGCAGCCATTTCAAAAGCTTCTAGCTGCGTTTTGCCATTTTGCACATTATGCAACACAATTTCTGCTAATCTTTCATCGTCTTCCTTCGTCCATTGATCTTTTCTTTTTTTCAATTCCATAATCTATCACCCTCGCATTTTTTACTACTATATGCATGTGCGAGCAAAATAGAATCATCGAATTAAAAAAGGCAGCGATTATGTTTTGCTATAATCACTGCCATTATACATTATTTATTGTTCTTCTTTGTCAGAAAATTAGTAACTGCCTCATGGTGAGCTTCACTTTCCCACAATTTTGCACATGTACGAACTTCCTCCATAACACGCTCATACATATTACGCTCACGCCACTTGCGAAGCTCAATTTCTTTATAAGCCTTATGCACAGAAGGATGAATTTTACGCATATGTTCGATAAAATCATTCAAAGCCTCTTCTTTTGAGCCTTCAAAAACGCGCATTGCCCAACCAATCTCATATAGTAATTCTGCTGGATAAGGCTTTGCATCGACTAGCATCTTCATCGCGCGATCATGACGTAATCCTCGTTCGAATAAGTATGTACCGCCACCCCAGCCGCTCGTAATTGCTAATGTCCCCTGTATAAAACCACACTTCGCGTGACTAGCCACTAGACGGAAATCGCAAGCTGTTGCAATCTCACAGCCTCCACCAACCGCTGTTCCATTAATTAATGCAATCGTTGGCACAGGTAATGTTGCAAGGTCGTATAATATTTTGCCCATCTTACTTAACATCCCGAACGCCTCATCCTCAGTTTCAAGCGAATGGAATTCAGATAAATCGCCACCTGAGCAAAATGATTTATCCCCTGCACCTGTCACGACTAAAAAACGTACATCATCATGATTTTGAATATATGTAATTACTTCTCGAAGGCCATCCATAACTTCATCATTGACAGCGTTCCTCTTCTCTTCTCGATTAATTGTAAACGTCATGATACCATCTTTGTTATCAATTACATAAGCCACACTATTTCCCCCTTTGTCCCATTGGATAAATTGTATCATACAATTATTATAGTACTATATATCTTTTTGTTATTAACGAAAAATTCTGTCTCTTCAAACCAACAAAAAGGCTAGTAAAGAGCCATGGTCTCTCTACTAGCCTTTTAAGTGAGCAAACACTGTATTATTTGCTTACTACTTCTTTACCTTTGTATTGTCCGCAAGCTTTGCAAACACGGTGTGATAATTTTGCTTCACCACAGTTTGGGCAAGCTACCATACCAGGTACAGATAGTTTGAAATGCGTACGACGCTTTCTTTTTGCAGTTTTAGAAGTTCTTCTAAATGGTACAGCCATTGATGGCACCTCCTTACAGATCGTCTATTCGTCTGTTTGATCAAAATACTTAGCTAAATTAGCTAGTCTTGGATCCACTTTTTGTGTGTCAGCTTTTTTGTGTAGTTCAACGTCTTCATCTGTTGCGTAAGACCAGTTTTTACCACCTTGCACTTGTCCTTCGGTATTCTCCTTGAACACTTGCAAAGGTATTTCAAGAAGCACTAACTCCTCGATAACCGGCTTCATGTCGATTACTTCACCATCAAGATAGTGAATTTCTCCGTCATCTTCCCCTCGTTTTTCCTCGTCAATCCAGCTGAAAACTTCAACTGTCTCAACTTCGATAGGAAACTCAACATCTTCCCACGTGCGTGCACATGGTAGTGTTAACGTCGCTGTCACGGTTAGCTGACATGTCATTTGCGATGCACCGAAAGTACATAGCCCTTTTACATGAATGGGCGAAATTGCTCGAATATCCTGGTTTCGCTCCATCACCTCGTCCAATTGGACATAGGCATCGATTGGCATCCCGTTTTGGCGGTATTTAGATAATTGATGAATTGACCATTTCATTCGTTTAATCACCTCGAGACAACAATGTTGATTATATAATGTGTAAAAATAGATGTCAAGATAATTTCTTGTCACCTCAATAAAACCCACCTATAATTATATACTACGGTAAGTGTATTTGCTCCAAACAGTTCTAATAAGCAACAGGCTCTGAAATTACTTAGAACGAGAAGCAAATGATAATGATAAAGGGGGCTTAATTAATGCAAGCAGTCGGAATAGTAGTTGAATACAATCCTTTTCACAATGGACATGCCTATCATTTGGAACAGGCAAAAAAAGTAGCACAAGCGGATATTGTCATCGCTGTCATGAGTGGTAATTTTTTGCAGCGTGGTGAACCAGCCATGGTCGATAAATGGACACGCACAAAAATGGCTCTGGCAGGTGGTGTTGATATTGTCATCGAGCTACCCTATGTCTATAGTACCGCGCCTGCAACTGATTTCGCAAAAGGTGCGATTTCCTTACTGTCTGCAATTGGCTGCGATTCTTTTGCCTTTGGAAGCGAAGACGGTGCCATTCAACCCTTTATGAATACGTTCCAGCTTATTAACAATCATCGCACTGAATATGACGCTTTTATTAAAAAAAGCCTTAAAACGGGAGCAAGCTATCCTAAAAGTCTACATTATGCCTATGAACAGCTTTCTCAAAAGTTTCCTGCTACATACATTGATTTGGCACAACCAAACAATATACTTGGTTTTCATTATATTGAGGCTGCCATGATGCTAGATAGTAACATTAAGCCATTAACTATCCCTCGCATTGCAGCAGGTTACCACGACGCTTTACAAGAAGGTGCATCAATTGCTAGTGCCACAGGAATACGCAAGGCTCTAGCAGCAACCAGTGCTCTACAAAGTGTGCAAGACGTTCTCCCTAAAGCATCGTTTGATTATTTAGCTGATTGGTATGAAAAATACGGTAAATTCGCAAGTTGGGAAACATTTTGGCCTTTCTTACAGTTTACACTTATTCGGCATACACCTAATGAACTTACTCGCTACGCTGAAGTAACAGAAGGAATTGAGCATGCTCTTATTAAAGCAGCGAAAACAAGTCTTTCATTCAGCAGCTTTATGGAGAAAATTAAATCAAAACGCTATACGTGGACACGACTTCAGCGTATGCTCACACATATTTATACTGGATTTACAAAGGAACAGTTACAAAGCTTTGATGCCCCATCCAATATACGTTTACTTGGTATGAGTAAGAATGGACAAGCCTATTTAGGAATGCATAAAAAAGACATACCTTTACCTTTAATCAGTCGGGTTGCAGCTATGGATGATACTATGCTTGCTGTAGATATTCATGCAGCAGAGGTTTACAATTTAAGTATAGAACATGGAACAAAAGAGCAAAGTCTTCCTAAAGATTATCAAACACCACCGATTCGTTTTTAAGTAACGAAAAAGGATGCTAGAAATTCTTCTAGCATCCTTTTATGCTGTTAGAAAACAATTACGTCAGTAAAATCACATTATAGCTCTTGTGCAAAGCGAGAGGCTGATTCACATGATATACGTTTTAACAAAATGACATCCAACTTTTTAGTTTTATCGGAACACTTTCAGGAATTATCGACAAACTTTTGAATTTTATCGACTAACTTTCACGTTTTATCACCCAACTTTTAATTTTTATCGACATCCACCTTCCAAAGAGAAAAAAGGATTCATACACAAAACTATGTGTGAATCCTTTTACTTTTTTATGTCGCCCAGTCGGAATGGAAAGCAACTCCACGTTACGGTAATAAAACTTTATTTTGGCTGTAATTGTTTTAAATATTCGATTGCATCATCAACAGTTTTAACTGGAACTATTTTCATTTTTGTACCAATTTCTTTAGCAGTCCTTACTGCAGTATCATAATTAGATTCCAGCTCAGGATATTTCGCTTTCATTTCTGGAGTAATTTCATCATCTGGCGCAAAAAAGATTTCCATATCATCTCGATCCGCAGCAATGATTTTATAATCTATTCCACCAATTCTTCCAACAGAGCCATCAGCCAGCATTTCCCCTGTACCTGCAACAGCATAACCTTTTGTTAAATCTTCTTCGAGTAGTTGATCTAAAATTTCTAATGTAAACATCAGGCCAGCAGATGGACCTCCAATATCCTCTGTCTTCATAGTCACATTTGGATTTGTTTCAATAGATTTACTTTCAGTATACGAAATACCTAAACCAGCTCTTTTCTCTTCTGACTCAGGAATTTCCTTTAACGTTATCGTTACTTCTTGTTCTTTTTTATTACGTATAAATTTAATGGTCGCCTTGTCCCCAAGTTGCTTTGGTTTCAAAAGATCTACAAGCATTTGTTGGTTACTAATTTTTTGTCCATCAACTTCAATAATTTCATCGCCAGCTTTTAGTAGATTATCTGAAGCACCACCATCTAGGACATTTAATACAAAAACACCATTGAAAAGAATTTTTGTTTGAAGGCCAGCTTTTTGAAAAGCTATATATTTTGCATTAAATTGTGAATCAGACATTAATTTATACTGTCGAACATTGTATTCCTCTTCATCCTCCATTGGATTTCGAACTTGAGTAATATCCATTAGTTTTTGATATTTTTGTGTTTTCGCCCACAGATACGAAAAAGGCGTTGCTTGCTGCATAGCCACTGTCATTAAACTCATGGATCCTTTATCGTCAGTATGGTTATTTTCAACGTTAACAAATTTACTGACATCATAAGCACTTCCAGGCTTCATAATATAAGCGTCTAGTCGGTATAACATTAAAAAACAAATAACGACTAATAACACTGAATAAATACTAATTTTTTTCTTCATTGAAAAACACCTCCTAGGACGCTCGCAAAACCATACGTTCATGTTTTTGCCTTTTTTACATATATTGATTTTAGCATTTGCCTATGTGAATGACAAAAAGTTGAAATGAGATGATAACATGTACGCGACAATTCAAATAGCGATTTGCATAGTTCTTATTCTATTACTCTTGTTATTCCCACAAACAGCTCATCATGGTACTGATTTAGGTTTGAACCTTTTTATGGATGCGCTATTCCCATATTTATTACCTTATCTTATTTTAACGCAATGGCTTCTCCGTTTAACTGCTCCTATGCGAACGAAAACAAAAAGAGCTTCTTTATACGTACAAGCCTATATTATTAGCGCACTCGGGGGATATCCGTCTGGAGCAACAACAATTGTTTACTTAAAAAACAGTGGTCAACTACATCCAAAAGAGGCAAATTTTTTATTAGCCGTATGTCATGCACCAAGTCCACTTTTTGTGCTAGGTTTTGTAAGCCTTGATTTATTACAAAGTAGTACGTTCGGATGGATGTTTTTATGTTTACTACATAGTTTTAATATTTGTTGTTTAATTACTGGCTATTTTTTATTCCGTAAAATTGATCCTCCTAGCATTTCCATACACAATACACCTTTAAATACTGCACCATTTTCAGAAAGCATAAAAGAAACAGCACCAACAATACTATTAGTTGGAACTACAATAATTTTTTTCACTACCATCCAGACGATTGTACAGCAAGGCTTAGATTCACTGATACCTAAACTTCCATATGCGGCTGAGCTTTCCATAGCCGCAATTCTTGAAGTTACAAATGGTCTTAAAATGACCGTCTCGGCCTTCCCTAACCTTTCGTATTTACCATTACTAGTTGTTATGTTGTTAACTATGCAAAGTATAAGCATTCACTTACAAATTTTTGTTATTGCGAAATCAGCCAAGCTATCCGTTCGACCATATATAAAATTCCGCCTACTTAGCATAATCATTGTGCCTACTATTTATGCTCTTTTTTTCTTAAAATAAAAAATCGTTCTTATCTTTATCTTTAGAGTAAAAATGAAGCTCATCGTTATAAGAAGTAGGCGACTTTGGATTTCAGGAATGAGTGAAGACTGGACGACTCTTAGAAGATTGGTGTCCTTGATGAGACCGAGGAGTAGGCGGTAGAGGGAAATCAACCATTTTGCTTATTCCTTTAACCTTTCTCAATTGTAAAAGCAAATCAGCAGAAAAATATTATGATAATTCCTCAGGTGTGTTGATTAACCATTTTTTATCCATCCTAATTAATTAGAAGGCTCTGATTTCCGCCACGGGCTACTCGCTTTCCTGCGGGAGTCGAGTAGCCCTACGCTACAATCAGTTAAAATGGACATATATTAGCAAAATAGCAACAAAAAAATCCTTTTATCACTCAATAATAAACCTATATTTTCCTAATCAGCACGCTTGATATTTCCTAAATTTATTTTTATCAAATAAAATAAGGATGCCTTAAAATTAAGACATCCTCTTTGTAGTTTATTTTGTAAAATCATACTTTTCTTTTAAAGCTGCTACAACACAAGTAGGAACAAGCTCACTGACATCACTACCATATTTCGCAACCTCTTTGACAATGCTTGAACTTAAGAATGAGTATTGATTTTTTGTCATAATGAAAAACGTTTCAATAGTTTCATCAAGAAAACGGTTCATCGAAGTAATTTGCATTTCGTATTCGAAATCCGAAACAGCACGCAAACCACGGACAATCGCCTTTGCCTTTTTTTCCTTAGCATAGTCTATTAGCAGTCCAGATGAGCTTTCAATACGTACATTGGGCAAGGTTTTAGTTACCTCAGCCATTAAAGCCATACGCTCTTCTACTGAAAATAATGGCTGCTTTGATGAATTATTTAAAACAGCAACATAAACTGTGTCAAACACATCTGCCGCACGTTTAATAATATCTAAATGGCCAAATGTCACCGGATCAAAACTTCCTGGAACTACAGCAATTTTCTCTGACAACTTATTCTCCCTCTTCCTCTGTGCAACGATCAATTTCGCCTTGGCGTAATGGTAGCTCTTGCTTCGCTACAGCAAACATGTGTTGATGACGCTTCGTTTACACTCCGCTTTCGCACAAATAAACTGAAATAATCGTTCCACCATATGTTTCTTGTCTTTTTAATACAAAGTCCCCAAATCTTTGTGGTAATTCTACTTCTTTTGCATGCTCACATAAAATGATGCCATCATGTTGAATTTTATCATTGTCGACAAGGATCTGTACTAAGTCATAATATTCTTTGTGATGGTATGGTGGATCTAAAAATACTAATTTAAATGTAATATCACGTTTTAATAACGCTTTCACAGCACGCTTCGCATCTATGCGAAATAGCTCAGAACAATCCTCGTAACGACATTTTTTTATGTTTTCCTGTAGCACTTGGAATGCCTTTGCATCCTTTTCAATAAAAACGGCTTGCTCTGCCCCTCTACTTAAAGATTCGATGCCTAAGCCACCGCTTCCTGCAAATAAATCGAGCGCTATGCCTCCATCAAAGAATGGACCAATAATATTAAAAATGGATTCCTTTACTTTATCTGTTGTAGGCCTCGTCGTGTTCCCTGTAATCGCCTTTAACGGCATCCCTTTACGTTCTCCTGCTACAACTCTCATCTTCGCAAATCACCGTACTTTCTTATTCCATATAAAAGTATTTTTGCAGCGAAAGATGAACCTCCGCTGCAAAAATTTATTCTTGTGTTAAGACCTGGATACGATCATCACTTTTTTGTAATTCTACTAAAAATAATCGTTGTAGCCAAGCTTCTTCAACGTAATAATGATTGGCAATTTTAACAATCGGTTCTGAAATAGTAGAATATCTACGTTGATTAAATACATAAAATCCAGGTTCTTTTGGGAATCGGAAGGTGCGATTATCACTATTTATATAATATCCATTTTCACCTTCACCTGCAGTATAGCCTAGATATGGCAATAATGTATCAGCAGTATATAATACTTGTCCTTCAAAGAGAATTACTTGAATATCTTCTTTCAAAACATCATTGACATAAACACTTCGATCATCCTCAAATAATAGTGGATATGTGCCATTTTCTTGGTCCGCATTCAGCTTAAAATAAGACGTTTTTGCATCTAACACCACGGATAAAAGCTCGTCCATTGTTGCAGGAGAAATTGGCTCTTCCCCAAGCTTATTTAGAGCTTCCTGCCATGCCGACTCTTGATTAGCCGTCATATATTCTTTTAATGTCTTCACGATTTCCTTTGTTTTAGCAGAACCAATCGTATCCTTCACTAAATAAGATGCCACAACTTCCGGCAACCATGTTGGTGAATCTTCAAACTTATATTGTGACTTTATTTGTGACAATATAACTTCTTTCTCCACAGCTTGTTCAGTTAATTCTGGCAAAAATAAAAGTCGATCATCATGCTCTTTCACTGGATTCTTTTCTTGAATAATAGCAATATGTTGATCATTCAAAAATTGTAAATTTTCCAATGAAGTTAAGAAATCCTTGGAAATAGCTTCCGGGGCATAAATAGATAACACAGGGGTTTGCTCTTGTACCTTAAGATTACCCGTTTGCCAATAAATATCACGAACTGTACCATATCCACTAAACATTGTATAGTTAACAAGTGAAAGTTGTTGCTGACCTACTAATGGCAAGCCAGTTATCCACTGACCAACAATTTTACTATCAGTTGAAATATGTACAACAGAATAAGATGTTTCACCATTCGTTAATGTGGCGAAAACATTTTGGATGAGCATTTTTTCTTTTAAGCCACCCTCAATTGGAATTATGTATGAAACAGATTGCGATTTAGTCTCTCCTTTTTTAAAGTATGAGACTTCTTCTGATAAGCGATCACAGCTTTTTTCGTTTTCGATAAAGCAACTAGGATTTACAGCATTTTCTGGCCACTTTATTTTCACCTTTTGGTTGGGTAAATTTTTAAAATGTTGGCGAATATCCAAGCTATTTTCCCGATAGACAATTTCTATCTCTTGCGAATAATGGAATTCGCCATTTCCTGTCTCTAAGTCAGACGAATAAGCATGGTACTGGAAAAATATTGTTCCAGTAATAATTAGTGCTAGTATGGAAAAAAAACTCATTGCAAATTTCATGTGCTTGACCTCCCGCAGCATGATACTATGTGTATTGGAAAGGATGTGCAATTTTTATGCCACAACAATTTATAGAATTAGGTGAGGGCTATGGTGATGTTTATGAGCTACTTGAAATCGTGAGAACCAATCAAGATCGCTTCCACCAAGCCTTTATACTAACATCCACTAAAGAAGAAAAAAAGGTTACCTCTTTAGCAGTCGCTTTAAAACCAGTTGGTGAAAGTAAATTCATGCCGATTTATATTTGTCGAGAAGGCATCCCTTATAATGAAGAGCAGCCTTCACAGCGACAAAAAATGTTTGAAGAAAGTATTAAACGACTAGATAGAAAAGCGGTTGTTGTAGAAATAAAGCACTCTTCTATATTTTCGGAATCAAAACTATTTTATCAATACTTAATTGGAATAATGAGACTTCATCACTACGTTCCGGCGTTGATATAATACTATAGACCTGCTTTATAGTCATATTCTTTCGCTTTATCTGGTTTTGCATTTTCATACTCTGTTTTAACAAATGGACGATAAGACTTTACAACGTCTTTCACGAATGGAAGGCGTTGTAGTTTTGTTGTCATTGATTCAATTTCCTCTTGCTCGCAATAAATCACTACATATTTTTGCCTTCGAGAAATATAAAGAACATGACCATATTTTCGAAGAGACTTCGCATGTTTTAATTGATGGACGTAAACGATTAGTCCTTGTCGTTCGTTCATATCGTATTCCCCTCATTTCTTACATAAAAGAATACCATAGACCGGAAAATGATAGCAACAGAGTTTAGCTGACAGAACGCTCATTTTTCCGTTATAATGGAAAAGCATACAACGTTGATTAAGAGTTTTACATTCACTTATGTAAGTTAATAGAGCTCTAGTTTAAGTTAGAAATTTCTCTGATTTTGTTTGCTCACTGAAAATGAAAAGTGAATTCACTAGTACTTTTTATATCATTTTAATTGTTAAGGAGGACGAACATGGGTAAGAAAACAAAAATTGCGCTCGCAATCGCAGCGGCAAGTGCAGCTGCTTGGGCAGGTAGTAAAGCTATTTCTAAACCTCAACAACGAGAAGGTAAACAAGCATTACAATTTGATCACCCAATCATTCTCGCACATCGTGGCGGTGCTCACTTAGCACCAGAACATACAATGCCTGCTTTTAAAAAAGCCGCACAGTTTGGTGTTGACGGCTTTGAAATAGACATTCGCTTAACCAAAGATGAGGAAATTATCGTTTTCCATGATGATACTGTTGATCGTACGACAGATGGCTATGGTCTTGTTGCAGACATGACTTTAGCAGAAATAAATGCTTTAAACCACGGCTATCAATTTGAAGATTTAGATGGGGAAGTTCCTTATCGAAATGAAAAAATTGACGTTGTCACATTACGGGAACTACTAGAAACTTATCCAAATATGTTGGTGAATATTGATATTAAAGACGCACCAGATACTTATGAGGGAAGTTTAATGCCTTCTAAACTATGGCGTTTAATTGAAGAGCTTGGTGCAGAGAATCGAGTAGTTGTCACAAGCTTTTACGGTGAACAGATCGATCGCTTTAATCTATATGCGCAAAACCAAGTAGCACTCGGTGCAGGTGAATCAGATGTTCGTAAAGCATTCGCTTCTTTCTCAAGCCAATTCGGACATTTATATCATCCAAAGGTAGATGTATTCCAGATACCACCTAAATCAGGAGTAATTACACTGGATTCTCCGAAGTTTATTCAGTTTTTAAGCAACTTAAACATCCCTGTACACTATTGGACAATTAATGATGTGGCAACAATGAATAGATTAATTCACAACGGTGCAAAAGGTATTGTTACAGATCGACCTGATATTGCTGTAGAGCTACTACAAAAATAAGAAACAAAGGAATGGAGGCTCCCCTTCATTTTATAATGGTTGACACATTGATTGGTAAGGGCCTCTTCTAACAGCCCTTACCTTTTATTATTATATTTTATCAAGTGTGTTGATTAACCATTTTTATCCATCCTAATTAAATTAGAAGGCTCTGATATCCGCTACGGGCCACTCGCTTTCCTGCGGGCGAGCGACGAGCCGCTTCCTCCGCTGCGCTCCGTGTTCGCCTTGGCGTAATTACGTCTGGAGGCTTTAACTTTATTGTAAATGATGTAATACCGCATCTGTTACATCACGTAATGTCGCTGTTCCTCCCAAATCGGCTGTTTTAATACCTTTCGCTAATGTTGCTTCCATCGCATTCAGCACTTTTGTTCCAAGCTCATGATAACCTAAGAAGTCAAGCATCATTTTACCTGTCCAAATTTGTCCAAACGGATTTGCTATCCCTTGTCCTGCAATATCAGGAGCAGAGCCATGGACTGGTTCAAACATGGATGGATATTGTCGTTCTATATTTAAATTTGCAGCCGGAGCAATTCCAATACTCCCCATAATTGCGCCACCTAAATCAGTTAAAATATCCCCAAATAAATTTGATGCAACAATTACATCGAAGTTTTCTGGCTTCATCACTAAAAAAGCAGCTAAAGCATCAATATGATTAGATACTTGTCCTATGTTCTCGTAATCTTTACCTACTTTAGCAAATACTTCATCCCAAAAAGGCATACTGTAGGTAATTCCATTAGATTTTGTGGCACTTGTCACATGCCCGCGTCGAGTTTTCGCCATTTCAAATGCATATCGCATTGCACGTTCCGTACCCTTCCTTGTGAAAATAGCATTTTGGATAGCAACCTCATCCTGTCCACTATGTATTCTGCCACCGCTCTCCGCATACTCTCCCTCTGAGTTTTCACGTACAACAACAAAATCAAAGCCATTTGGGTTACGTAAAGGGGAAGGCAAACCTTGAAGTAGCTTTGCTGGACGCACATTAATAGATTGCTTCATCTCACGGCGGATTTTAATAAGTAGCCCCCATAATGAAATGTGATCTGGTACTAAATCTGGCATACCTACAGCACCTAAAAAGATTTGATCGTACCCTTTCAAAATTTCAATACCATTATCAGGCATCATTTTACCGGTCTCTAAATAATAATCACAGCCCCATGGGAATGTTGTCCATTCAAATTGAAAGCTGCCATCTAATTGGGCGGCTTTATTCAGAACTTCTATCGCCGCTGGTACAACCTCTTTACCAATTCCATCTCCTGGTATAACGGCAATTCGATAAGTATTCATCTGTTAATCCTCCTTTAATTTCTATATTGCTTATTCAATTACTATACAATTTTCCCGTCATTATTACACCCCGAAGTCGCAATAGCATTGTCATAAAAAAAGACTGTATACAAACTCATAATTCATCGAGTTTGTATACAGTCTAAGAAGAAATATTACCTTGTTTATGCAGAGCAAGAGCAAGAACCGCCTGAGCCACATCCTCCACCACATGAAGAACCTGATGCAAAGAACGGATTACTTACAGGAACTTTCACTGCTTCTGATACAGTTTTTCCTATAAGTAGGCTTATTTCGTCAAGTAAATCTTGAAAATCGTTTTCAGCAATCTTTAAGGCCGAAACCTTTTCATTTAAATCGAGTGCGCGCTTTTGCTGACGAATCGATTTCATAATTGTATGATAATCCGGATGATATTTTCCGAAACGTTGTACATCTTCGTACTGCTCTTTCATGCGATTAAATGCGTGAATAGCTTCAACTAATTGGACGTCGCCATAAACAGCATCATACGCTTGTTGCAGCGTTTTCGCAGGTTCAGAGGAAAGAATCATCTCACAAAGCGCATCGGCCTCATCCAAAATGATTCCCCAGTCAGAGGTCATCATCATTTTTAATTCCCCCAATCTCTTTCCCATCATAACAGATTTTGTGGTAATTTTACATTATTGATATTTTTAAATGAAGGAGTTTTTTAATTGGTAACATCATCTAAAGGACAAATAGAAGAATTATTAGCAGATATTTTACAACATAGTACAGCTGAAGATGAGGAAGTTTTACTGCATTTATTGTCTGGACTTCGTGATAAACAACAAGGTATTCATCGCCGTTATATTAATGCTGCCTTACATATGGTGGGTAAGTTTGAGCCTGAGGTCAGCGAGGTTCGTATCCCTATTACACCCGTTATCCATAATACAATTAAGGTCCCACATGGAGGGATAATTGCAACAATTGCGGATGCAGCAATGGGAGGACTTGCTTCGCGTTCGGTACCAGAAGGCTTTAATGTTGTCACAACAAATATCAATGTCTCTTATATTGCCACAACAACTAACAAAGAACTAATCGCTCGTGGACGTTTCGTACATAAAGGGCGTCAAACACTTGTGATGGAATGTGATATCGAGGATGAGACTGGACGCAAACTTGCTATTGCGACTGCTTCTTTCTTCGTCATTCAACGCCGTCCTCAGTCATAATATTTAAAAAGTAGTCTCGAATACATTGTTGATCGGAAAAAGGGAATTTTTGATTTTTTATTTGTTGGGTCTGTTCATGCCCTTTTCCGGCAACAAGTACAATATCTCCTTTTTCTGCCTTTGCTAATGCCTGATGAATGGCGACTTTTCGATCTAAAAAGATTTCATAATATTGCTGTTCAGTAAAACCAGCAATAATACTTTCATTAATTAAGATAGGGTCTTCATCGCGTGGATTATCGGTTGTTAAAAAAATGACATCTGCATACTTACTAGCTACAGCTCCCATCGCAAAACGTTTTGCCTTATCTCGATTTCCCCCACAGCTAAATACAAGGTAAAGAGTTTTCGAGCGATCAAAAGTTTGCAAAACTGCCTGTAGTGCCTCTGCAGTATGCGCGTAATCTACATACACATCAAGTCCAAATGGATTGTCAATTTTCTCAAGTCTTCCTTCTGGTAGCTTTAACGACCACATATGCTCAGCTATCTCTTCAATGGAGAAACCTAGACGCCATAAAGCCATTAACGCTGCTACAGCATTTTGCACATGATACTTTCCAACGAAAGGGATTTCTACAATATGCTCACTCGATGACGTTTGTAAACAAAGTACCGTTTTTCCAATTGATTCACTGACAATTTGGATATGTAAATCATTATGATTATCAAAGCCAAATGAACAGGATTTTTTCTTATCATAAATACCGACAGAACGGCAAAAATTATCGTCTCCATTTAGCACTAGCTTTTTTGATAAATCTGCCAGCCTTTTTTTCGCACGCTTATATGCCTCAAGTCCTCCATGATCCTCTAAATGGTCCTCCGATAAATTTAAAAAGACGCCACAATCGATGTCACAATGATCAAGTCGATGTTGCTGTAGCCCCATTGATGAAGCTTCCAAAACAACATGTGTAACACCATTTCGTACACATTGCTTTAAAATCGGATGCAACTCTTTTGCCTGCAATGTTGTTAATTGCTCATATATCGTTTGTTGTTTCTGTCCATTGATGAATAATCCTACAGTTCCAATAACTGCTACATTTTTATGTAAAGCTCTTAACAATTGGCTCACAAAATGGCTCACTGTTGTTTTACCATTTGTACCTGTAATCGCAATTACTGTTAATGCTTCTGCTGGAAAGGCTGAAAGCTTTGCACTCGCATACGATAAAAATAAGGATGTATTTGGAACCCAAACAGAAGGAATATTTTGATCGATAATAGGTAGTGAAATACTTTCCTCTGATACAATGGCGGCAGCACCTCGTGCTATTGCTTCTTTTACAAAACGACTTCCCGTTGTTTTCTTGCCCTTGCGAACAATAAAAATATCTCCTGGCTTTATTGCCTGTGCATAATCCTCAACACCCGTAATACTTGTGCGGATAGATCCTCCAGTCACGCTACATGGCCAGTCTTTCAATAGCTCAGCTAATTGCAAGCTTCATTCCCCCTTTCAGTTCTCTATCATATGACGGCGAATGTAACGGTGTTACGAAAAATGTAGATGCTCTATGTTATAGTGGTCTACACCGCTGCTCATCTTTTTTCGCAAAAGCATAAGATTTTAGAAAATGAAAAGACTGAAGATAAACTTGATTTCGCCAAGTTTACCTTCAGTCTCAGATTTCTATTTTATCCCGTATTAACGAGCGTTACGATTCCCACCTCAAAATTCAGCGAAAGCAAAGAAGAGATTACCTACCTGTAAAAGCTCGATTGATGAAGACTAACAATCAGCGGGGAAGAAAACCCCACTGATTAAAATTTCATGGTGATGATTCATCAATATTTTCTTCCGGTTCCTCAGAGTCCTTATTCTCACTATCCAGTTTCTGAGAAGAAGGTTCTAAGAATATTTGCGTATAATAGTTTAAAAATACTCCAGATCCAACTGTAGTATATTTATCATTTAAGATAACTTTTCGATGCTCAGGTGAATTGAGCCAGCCATGCATTGCTTCGATAGCATCAAAATAATCAGTCGCAAGATTTTCATTCGCCTCACTATATTCGATTCCCTGTGTTTCTAATCTCTTTTTTAAATCTCCATTTGTTGGTGATTCATGTCCAAGAAAATTTTGAACCTTCATATCTTCACTATGCATTTTTGCAACTTCCTCTATTGATTCATCAATTTCTAATGCAGGTAAATCATGATAAACCCTTGTTACATTTATTAAATCGTCAAGCTGCGCAGCATTCGCTACATTGATTTCCTGCTGTAAAAAGGAAGACGGCGGTGTTGATGTAACAAGCTCTCCTTGATAGGTCATTTCATACGGTTGATGAAGAACTAGCGTTTCACTATTAGTAAAACGTATTCCTTGTAGCTCACTCGTTTCTCTATCTATATAGAGTTGTGCAAAAAGCCCATCGAATTTTACAAGCAATCGTGTTTGCATATCTTCTTCACTCATTGAGAAAATGAAAATATTTTCACCTACATTCGCAGTTACTTCATAATCAATAATTGTCATTCGGTATATGTCATCGCGCTTCTGACCAACCTTAAAAGGAGATGCATCCAAATCTTCGCCAGCAATGTAAACTTGTGTCACAACATTATTGTCAACGCCTACCATGAAAAATGTAGAAGATCTGGTATTATAGATCCACCAATCATATCCATAGGAGGATGGTTCCTTGCGTACTGGTTCACCATATTTCTCCAAAACCACCTTAGCTTCTTGACCGATTAATGTCGACATCCCACTTTTTGGACGTGTCGTTGCTCCCATTTCAGGCTGCTTTAACTCGGTTTTGGGAATAATATTTGAATTGGCATTCGGGCCTTTTAGTGGCTCGTTTTCCCGTGGTGTATTAAAAAACATAAAGCCAATCAACGCAATTGCAGCACATGCCATAAAAATGCGAAATAAAGCTTTCATACATGACTCCTTTTCATCACCATTATTCTGTAAGTTATTATATCAATTGTAATTGGGTTGACACAATGTTGTCATTGCAACAATGTCGAATATGCTCTATTATAAAAATGAGCGTATACTTTGTACGAGAACCTAAAGGAGGATTATAGATGTATTTTGAAAATACTAACCTTGAAAATTTAACAGCTGATCAAGAACTTATTGTAAGCGTCATGAAAAAAAATGGTTTAGAATGTGATGGCGGCTGGGACTACGAACGTATGACATTTGATAAGCGTTTCGATACTCGTGAGGGACGTTACTATCTACGTGTATTTGCATATGCAAAATCTGGTGATGTTGGTGCTCACGATGCAATCTTAACATTAATGAAACCAGCACTTGGTAAGTACTACTATCCACATGGTGTTGAGTATGGAGATGACGAAGTTTTCCCAGCACATCTTGTAAAAAAATGTGAAGAAATCTTAAAAAAGGTTAAATTAGACTTACAAGCTTTTGAAATTCATGCGTAATTTTAGATAGTTAATTCACGGTGCATGCTTGTCAATTAAACATTGAAATCATTTTTTATCATTTATCTGTTATACGTTGACAGGACAGAGTTAACATAAAGTTGGCAACAGCGTGCAGTGCAATAGCTATATCTGAAAAGACTGGTGGTCCAGTCTTTTTTATTTTGAGTAAAAATATTATTTCTTCTCATACTAACTATATCTTTTACATGATGTAGGTGAGATAAATGTTACAATTTTTCAAACGGCCCTTTTTTCGACATCCAATAATCGTAATAGCTATCGGAATTGCTATTTTCTGGTTTATATCCTTGTCATTACCAATACTACTTGCCTACGTAACTGCATTACTATTGGAACCTGTCATCACACGAATCAGTAAACGGTTCCGAAAAAAACGCAAAATAGTCGCATCCATTTTCTTTATGTTCTTTTCAAGTATAACTTTACTATTATGTATTCTCGTTATATTTATAAGCTGGAAACAATTTTCAACATTTATCATCCATATTCCAGAGTACCTCAATCAGCTGTCAGCACTGTGGATTCAAATACAATCCAAGCTTTCCAACTATACGTATCATTTACCCTTAGATCTTGTTATACAAATTCAACTTACGATAGCACGGGCTCTATCTTCAATCGAAAAATTCGCACTTTCTTTAACAAATGTGAATGTTTGGTCATCATTACTTACGCATATACCTTCACGATTGTTTGATATTTTTGTTTATTGGATTGTGTTATATATGCTTCTTTTAGAATTGCCAACTATCAATCGTAAAATCTTAGCGCCTATTCCCTTTCACTACCATCAAAAATTACTATTTATTGGACAACGTGTGAAACTTGCTTTATTTGGTTTTATGAAAGCACAATTTTTAGTTGGTATTTGCATTTTTGCTATAGCATTTGGAACCTTTTTTTTACTTAAAACACCATTCCCACTAATTTTAGCACTCTTATTAGTTATTTTAGATTTCATTCCTTTTTTAGATTCATTTATTTTGCTTATCCCTTGGGCGATATACAAAGTCTTTACAGGTGATTATATCTTTGCTGTTGTTCTAGTCGCACTAACAATCGTACAATTTTTAGTTCGACGTATGATTGAGCCTAGAGTTATCGGAAATAAAATTGGACTTTCTTCACTAACAACCTTTATTGCAATGTTTATCGGTTTTAAAGTATTTGGGTTTCTTGGTATTTTAATCGGCCCTTTACTCGTTGTCGTTGTTCTTTCTCTATTTAATCAAACATCCATAAAAAATCTCCCACCTTCTCAAGAATAAGGAGGGAGATTTTTTTAATTAATTATGTCTCGGCATAATTACGTCCGGAATCGGCTTCTTTCAGCGGATGTTTGGACACCTCTGAAAAGTGACTTAAAACCGCATTCATTTGCTGAAGAAGTTAAAAACCTAAAATAGCTTTAATGACAGATGTAGTTTCACCTGGTTCAAATAAAATATATAGTAATAAGTATACTAAAACCCCAGTAATAGCTACGAAGAACCAAATAATACTTGTAATCGGTCCAATACGACGGTGAAGCTTGATATTAGTCTTCAAACCAGAAATAATACTAACAATACCAAATACTGCTCCAGTTGTTGCAAGCGTAATATGGAAAATTAAGAAGAACGTATAATATGGTTTTATATTTTCTCCGCCACCAAACGCTGTGTTACCAATAAAGACTGTACGTGAAGCATAAATGATAAAGAAGATAAGTGCTGCAACGCCTGCTGCAAGCATTACTTTTTTATGTGCTTCTACTTTTCTTTTTACAATTAAGCCCCAACCAATAGCTACAAGTACAGCACTAATAACGATGAATGATGTACTTATAGTAGGCAAAATTTGCAATTCCATTCACAAAACCCCTTAACAAAGTAAATTTCTATTTTTACAATTGATGTTGCTGTTGGCTTTCCCATTTCTTTTGATGTTCTTTTAACGCATCAGCAGTAATTTTATCGGGATCCTTTTGCTCTGAACGATACCAATTAATAAAGATTGATCCAAGTAATACACCAAAAATAATCTCTTGTAAAATCTTCATTAAAACGCCGCCTAGTTGTTGATCGGCAACAGGTTTCATATCTGTGAAGAGCTCTGGTCCTGAAAGAGATAAACTAGATAATGTAGAAACTGGTACACAAAGTTCCATCGCCTTAAGCCATGCATCACCATTTGTATATGTTTCATACATAGCGTTTGGTGCAAAAATAATTAATGCACACGCAGGTGTAATTAATACCGCATTAGCAATGATGTAGGCTAATTTATACAAGGGTTTCATTTGCGGACTATCAGGCATTTTTTGAATTAAAGGCCAGTACATTAAAACAGCTGAAACAAATAATACAAAAGTATATGTACCATGTAAAGTTTCGTTTAATTTAATGTAATCTAATACTGCAGGTAAATGGTAGAAAGAAAATAAACCAATAAACACAAATATCGCAACGACAGGTAATGTCAAAACTTTAAATAAAGTTCTAACAACCGGTGCTTCAATCGCAACTTTCCATACCCACCAAGGAATCCCCTTTATTAAGAAAATCGGTACAAGTAACAACAAAATTGCCATTTGCACCATATGCATCGTAAACATAATGTGCGCCATTAAATCTATTGGAGATCCTTTAATAATATATATCGTTACCATTGCTAAGACAAAATAAATCGCCTCGCCCTTTTTCAAAGGCTCACTTACTTTAAAATCCTTGCGCCACTTTGTTGTGACTAAAAAATAGATGACTGTTATGAAAACAAGAACCCCTATTAGGTAAGGGCTCCATAAAGCTTGGAAACCAAATATACTAAGTGGCATACAGAACGCACTCCTTTAAACTTCAGTACTCCTATTATAGAACGCTTACAAACATTCTGCAATGAACGAAAGGTGAACAAATGACTATCCACATTATATTACTCGAACGAGCTAGGGCACCTATTGAAAAAATGTTAAAAACGATAAATCACCACATGAAAAGTATCTTATTTCGCGTGGCTCATCAGCAAAGTGTGGGGTTGATTTCCGTTCCGACTGGGCGTTTCCTGGGGGCGTCCAGTCGGAACGAAAATCAACTGATTCACATGACATACGTTTTAACAAAATGTCATCCAACTTTTAGTTTTATCGGATCACTTTCAGGAATTATCGCCCAACTTTTAAATTTTATCGACTAACTTTCACGTTTTATCACCCAACTTCTGAAATTTATCGACATCCACCTTCCAAAGAGCAAAAAAGGACTCACACACAAAACTGTATGTGAATCCTTTTACTTTATTATGTCTCCCAGTCGGAACGAAAATCACACTCACATGAATTATATTAATTCTTACCAGCTCATCACTAAATCGTGAACAGAACCCAAAAAGAAAAGCACGTTCCTACATAAAGTAGAGAACGTGCTTTTTTGGTGATTACCACCAAATAATTGTTAAAAATGCTAAGAAGAATGTAAATGCGATTAATATTCCCATCCACATGAAGAAGCCAATTACACCACCGAAGTGTGTTTTTTTGTCTTCTAAGTGCATGAAAGCGTAAAGTTGAAGAACAACTTGAACACCAGCAAGCAATAAAATGAGCGGTAATATTAAGTATTTAGAAAAATCAGCTGCAACTACAGCGAATGCGATAAACGTAAAGAAAATCATAATCGCAAAGTTGATTACTTGTTTACGCATATGAACGGCATTATGATGACGATCATACTCGTATTGTGCCTGAGACTTAGCAACTATAGGTGTATCGTGTGAAGACATATTATCCGATCACTCCCATCAAGTATACTACTGTAAAGATGAATACCCAAACTACGTCGATAAAGTGCCAGTATAAAGCAGCCACGAAGAATTTAGGCGCATTGTATAAGTTAAGACCACGTTTAGCATTACGAAGCATTAACGTAGCAATCCACACAAGACCTAAAGTTACGTGGAAACCATGTGTACCAACTAATGAATAAAACGCAGTTGCGAACGCAGATTGGTTAAATGTGAAACCAAGGCCTACATAGTGATTAAACTCATAGATTTCAAGAGCTAAGAATCCAAGACCTAAAACTAATGTAATCGCTAACCATGTTTGCATTCCTTTAAAGTTAAAGTTACGCATATGGTAAATTGCATAAACTGAAGTTAGTGAAGATGTTAAAAGTAACATCGTCATAGCAAATGCTAATGGTAATTCAAATAAATCTTGTGTTGTGAACTCCATGCCAGCAGGCCCTTTGTTCTTAAGCGCTAAGTAAGTAGCGAATAAACTTGCGAAAAGTACAACTTCACAGGCAAGGAAAATCCAGAAACCAACAACTTTATTTTTCCCTTCCATCGTAGCTTGTTCAGGATGATCTGGCCAAGTATGAGGAGTAAATTTAGTATTGAAATCCATTATTTATTTCCCCCTTTGCCGTAAAGTTGTTCTTCAATTTCAAGAATTTCTTCTTTGTGTAAGTGGAAGCCGTGATCGTCCTTAACAGAACGGAAAATCATAGCACCAAATGTAATTGCAAGACCAGCAATTAAAACATAAATTGACCACGATTTATCTGCATCTGGATTATAAAGAGCACCGAATGCCGCGATAAACAGCCCTAGAGAAATAACAAATGGGATAGCTGAGTTGTTTGGCATATGAATATCACCGATTGGTTCAGCAAATGTCATTTCTTTATTTCCTTCTTGTTTTTCAATCCACCATGGATCTAAACCACGAACAAGTGGTGTTTGACGGAAATTGTAGAATGGGATTGGTTGTGGAATTGACCATTCTAATGTACGTCCATCGCCCCATGGGTCGCGACCTGCTGGTTTGCCTTTGATTGACATTAAGCAGTTGATTACCATTAAGATAACCCCTACACCCATCATTAATGCACCGATTGTAGAGATATAGTTGAACTGATCCCAACCTTGACCTTCCATGTAAGTGAATACGCGACGTGGCATACCCATTAAACCTAAGAAGTGTTGAACGAAGAACGTTAAATGGAATCCGATAAAGAATACCCAGAACGTAATTTTACCAAGCGTTTCGTTTAACATACGGTTGAAGAAAATTGGCCAGTAGAAGTGTGCTGAACCAAATAACGCTGTTACAATACCACCAACGATTACGTAGTGGAAGTGAGCAACGATAAAGTAAGAATCGTGTAATTGGTAGTCAAGAGGTGCAGATGCTTGCATTACCCCTGTAACACCACCCGCAACGAATGACGGGATGAAACCAAGTGCATAAAGCATTGGTGTTGTAACTTTAATAGATCCGCCCCAAATAGTTAAGATCCAGTTGAATACTTTCATACCTGTTGGTACGGCAATCGCCATAGTTGCTACAGCAAAGATTGCGTTAGCTGTTGGCCCAAGACCAACTGTAAACATGTGGTGAGCCCAAACCATGAACCCTAAGAAACCGATTAAAATTGTTGCGAATACCATTGAAGAGTATCCGAATAAACGTTTACGAGAGAACGCTGGAATGATCTCAGAGAATAAACCAAATGCTGGTAATACTAAGATATAAACCTCTGGGTGTCCGAAGATCCAGAATAAGTGTTCCCAAATAATTGTGTTACCACCCATAGTATGGTCAAAGAAGTTACCACCGAACATACGGTCAAATAACATCATTAATAAACCAATTGTTAATGGAGGGAATGCGAATAGGATTAGTGCACTTGATACAAGCGCAGTCCAAGTGAATAATGGCATACGCATGAATGTCATACCTGGAGCACGCATTGTAATAATCGTAACGATAAAGTTAAGACCTGAAATTAATGTACCTGCCCCGGATATTTGTAAACCAAGAACATAGAAGTCAATACCATGTCCTGGAGAATATAAAGATAATGATGCATAAGAAGTCCAGCCCGCATCAGGAGCGCCACCCATAAAGAATGACAGGTGAAGGAATACTGCACCTAGGAAGAATAACCAGAACCCTAAAGAGTTAAGGAACGGGAATGCAACGTCACGCGCACCAATTTGTAATGGTACAAGCATGTTCATAAATGCGAATAGTAATGGAGTCGCAGCTAGGAATAACATTGTCGTTCCGTGCATTGTTAATAATTCATTGAAAAAACCAGCTGATATGAAATCGTTATTTGGTTTCATTAACTGAATACGCATTAATAACGCTTCAAAACCAGCGATAGCGAAGAACAATGTACCGGCTAATAAATACATTACTGCTAACTTTTTATGGTCAACAGTTGTAATGTAGTCCCAGACAGTTGCTCCAAAGCCCTTTTTCTGTGTGTATGAGCTCACAACTTTTACCTCCCTCAAAGTTTGTTACATAAAACTACAAATTATTTCTCAACAGATAAGCCCATGATATAAGTTGCTAGAGCTTGAATTTCTTCGTCAGTTAAGTCGCCGTATACTGGCGCAGTACCATCTGCGTTCATCATTAAGTTACCTGGCTTGAATTTCTCAGGGTTCTTAATCCAAGCTTTTAAGTTTTCTTCATTATGTTCTAAGAAACCAGCAACACGGTTACGGTCACCAAATGTAGTTAAGTTAGGACCCATTCCGCCTGAACCGCCTGAACCAGAAACAGCATGACAACCTAAACAGCTGTTAGCAAATGTTGCTTCACCAAGATCTGTTGAAGCTTTATCAGCCAATTTTCCTTCTGTTGCTTGCATTGAAGCTACCCATGCATCGAATGCTTCTGGGCTTAATGCTTTAACTTTGAAGTCCATTAATGCGTGTGAAGGACCACACAATTCAGCACATTTACCATAGAATACGCCGTCTTTAAGATCTTTTGATTCTTTATCAAATTCTAGATAGAATTTGTTTAAGTTATCTACGTTCGTATCCATTTTACCGCCTATAGCAGGAATCCAGAATGAGTGCTTAACATCGGCAGCTTTTAAGTTAAAGTAAACTTTTTCACCTGTTGGTACAACTAATTCTTGAGCTGTTACAATACCTTGATTAGGGTATTCAAACTCCCACCAATATAATTTCGCAGTTACATTTACTGTAAGTGCTGTTTTGTTACCATCTTCATCTACTTCGTCCATTGCAGCAACATCTGCAAATTTGTAAGTAGCCGTAACAACTGGTACAGCTAAGATTAATAATAAAATAATTGGAATAACTGTCCAAATTACTTCAAGAGTGTGACTTCCTTCTACTTGCTTAGGAATAACATTTTCGCCAACTTTTGAGCGGCGGAATTTTAAGAATGCAAGTAAATAGATAACGGATACTACTACTACAACTAACGTCATAATTCCAGTAGCTAACAGTAATAGATTGAATTGTTCTTTACCCACTTGACCAGATGGTTTCAGTGCAGAAATATGATCTTCACCACATCCTGAAAGGAAAACCATCATCACTGCTAGAAGTGAAAAAAGACGCCATTTTTTAAGCCCTTTCATCATAGCTTAATTAAACCCCTCTTTCTTTGTTGTATTTTCATGTGTACCTAGGACATTAGTTCTGTCTATATGAATTCTCTAGGAAAAGAAAGAATTCCTAAATTTAGCTAAACAACGCAAATATTATGATGGATACAAATAGTATGGTCATATGATTCAAAGAATAGATAAACATTTTATTTGCCCATTTCATATCATCTTTTGTAGTAAAGCCTTTAAAAGCTAGAATCAACCAGCCCAAGTTCAATGCAGTGGCAAGAATTAAGAAGCCAACGCCAAGCTCTGTTAAAAGGAAAGGTAACGGTAATAATAAAAGAATCCAGAATAACATTGAGTACTTCGTACGTTTAAATCCTTTTACTACAGGTAGCATTGGTATATTAGCTGCACGATATTCTTCAGTACGTTTCATAGCAAGCGCATAAAAATGCGGTGGTTGCCATGCAAACATGATTAGGAATAAGGCAAGTGCTCCTGAACCTAATGCAGGCTCAACAGCTGCAAACCCAATAACTGGTGGAATCGCCCCTGAAATACTTCCTACAATCGTGTTACTAACATGCTTCCTCTTTGACCACATTGAATACAGAACGACATAAGCAAATATTCCTACTAGTCCCCACATGCCGGCCGCAAACGATGCCGCAAATAACAAAATTTCACCTACAATTAAAAATGAGAGGGCAATGGTCAATACAAAATTCGGCTTAAATCTACCCGTTACTGTCGGTCTTGTCTTCGTTCTTTTCATGATTGGATCAATATCCTGATCAATAAAGTTATTCATTGCGCCTGAGCCACCTATAATTAATGCTGCACCCAGCATGGTGAACAATATGACATCAAGCTCTTGCAAGAAGTGTCTACTAGTAAATTGAAATGCCAGCCACATCCCTGTAAACGTTGTGACAAGATTCGAATTAACGATTCCAATTTTTATCAGTGCTAAGAAATCTTTTACAACAGATGTTGATTCTGGTCCACTATTTCTAGTAGCCGTCAGTGCACGACCGTTTGACATAATACCTCTCCTTTCATTTTTGTAAGCATATTCCGCTAACAATAACTATAGCGAAATTTGCGATTGATTTCTAGACATTAAGTGAAATTTAGATGAAGTTGTAAAAATTAGCTTTGTCTAGAAATATAATTAAAAACAACATATCTATAGTAAAACATTTTCTAAAATGAATTGTGAAGGTTAAAGCACGAAATTATGAACAATTTGTGAAATGGAATCGACATCTATTACTCCCTACTCTTTACAAGTTGTATTTTATCTGTATTTTCGATATTATCTAGTAGCAGAAACATTACTTTCATGTAATGTTGATAGATAAAGTAGGTGACTCATTTTATGCAACACAACAGGTATATGAAATGGTTTGCTGTTGCCGCTACAGTTGGAATGCTCCTTATCTTACTAGGAGGAGCACTTGTTACCAAAACAGATAGTGGCTTAGGCTGTGGTCGAAACTGGCCTGATTGTAATGGTTCTCTTATTCCAAAAGAAATTACACCAGAAGTCTTAATTGAATTTTCACATCGTCTTGTAACTGGTGTCGTATCAATCTCAATTCTTGTGTTAACAGTTTGGACATGGCGTAAACTTGGCCATATTCGCGAAGTAAAGTTATTAGGTTTCTTAGCGATGTTTTTCTTAATCGCACAGGCTCTTATTGGAGCTGCTCAAGTTTTATGGGGACAAGGTGATTTCATACTAGCACTTCACTTTGGGATTTCTCTTATTTCCTTTGCTGCTGTTCTCCTTCTTTCTATGATTGTATTTGAAGTGGATCGGAAATTTGATGCCGATAACGTTTTTATTGGTAAAAAGTTACGTTGGCATACGATTGCTGTCACAATTTATTCTTATTTAGTCGTTTATACAGGGGCGCTTGTTCGTCATACAGATTCTAGCTTAATATGTCCAGACTGGCCATTTTGCTATAACGAAACACCATTCGCACCTTTTAATAATATGTATGAATGGGTGCAAATGGGGCATCGCCTAGCTGTTCTTATCTTTTTCATTTGGATTGCATACATAACTTGGCATGTTGTAAAAGAATATAAAAACCAACGAGTTATTTACTACGGTTGGGTTATTGCCTTTACTATAGTAATTTTACAAGTGATTGCTGGTATGTTAGTAGTCCTAACTAAATTGAATTTAATCGTTGCATTACTTCATTCATTACTTATTTCAATTTTATTTGGTCTACTTTGCTACATGATAATGCTAGTTGCACGTAGCAATTATAATGAAAAAAACAAATAATAGTAGAAAAAGATTCGCCATATTTTTCAACGGCGAATCTTTTTTTTCAAACGCTTCTGCCTCAATAATATGTCAAACAATTTACAATTTTATTATTGAAAAATAGTAAATTAATAGGCACATCATCAAGTTGATTGGAGTGGAGGCTGGGCGATTCCTTGGGGATTAGCGTCACAGATGAGACCCTGGCGAGTAGGGGAACGAAGGCGTTATCACGTCCTGTGATAACGCCTTCGTGACCAACATCCTGTCGCTTCGCTTTCGCGCAAAAAAACATCTGTTGCCCCGACGCCCCAGGAAGCTTTGCTCTGTGCGAAAGCGAAGCGTCAGCAACAATTGTTTTATCTGTGCGAAAGCGTAGCGACAGCAACAACAAATGTTTTCTGTAGCGAAAGCAAAGCGGCAGCAACAAAGCGCCCAGCCGGAACGGAAATCAACCCTACATTATGGTGAAGAGCCAATATAACAAAATAAAAAAGGTTATTAGTATGCTATAAAGCCATCTAACAACCTTTTTTATTTTCAATTATTCAATTTCAATTAACAAATCACCTGTTGAAATGGCGTCGCCCGCACTTGCGTATACTTCTTTCACGACCCCATCTTTCGGTGCTTGGACGGTTGTTTCCATTTTCATTGCTTCGGTAATTAACAAGTGGTCTCCACGTTTGACAGAGCTTCCTTTCGATACGACTACTTTTAAGACCGTACCAGGCATCGTTGCCCCAATTTGATTTGGATTGCTTGGATCTGCCTTTAACGCTAGGCTGCCATCTACTTCGACAGTCATATCTTGAATCACCAGCTCACGGGATTGACCGTTTAACTCAAAGTACATGACACGCGTGCCATCATGCTGTGGTTCACCGATAGAGACAAGTTTAATAATCAGTGTTTTTCCTTTTTCGATCTCGACTTCAATTTCTTCACCTAGTTTTAACCCATAAAAGAATGTTGGTGTATCTAATACCGAAATATTGCCGAAGGAATCCACTGTTTTTGCAAACTCCTCAAACACTTTCGGATACAAAGCATACGCCAACACATCTTGCTTCGTCACGGGACGACTAAATTTCCCCTCCAGTACCGCCTTCAATTGCTCAAAATTCACAGGCTCCAGTAGCTCACCAGGACGTATCGTAATTGCCTCACGGTCCTTTAACACAACCTTTTGAAGTGCCTCTGGGAAGCCGCCATGCGGTTGTCCCAAATAGCCTTGGAAGAACTCAATCACAGAATCTGGGAAGTCAATAGTTTGCCCTCTTGTCAGTACAGAGCTTTCATCTAAATCGTTCTGCACCATAAATAACGCCATATCTCCGACTACTTTCGAAGATGGGGTTACTTTGACAATATCGCCAAATAGAAGGTTTACGCGGGAATACATGTGCTTCACTTCATCCCATCGATCACCAAGGCCCACTGCTTTGGCTTGCTGCTGCAAGTTACTATATTGGCCACCTGGCATCTCATGAACATAAATTTCAGAATGTGGACTGATCATGCCACTTTCGAAATCCTTATAATATTTACGCACGTCTTCCCAGTAATACGATAATTTTTCAAGCGCTTCGATATCGGCACGAACCTCACGCTTGCTGCCCTTCATTGCATAATACAAGGAGTTTGCACTTGGCTGTGATGTTAAGCCTGCCATCGAACCGAGCGCCGTATCAATGATATCCACCCCAGCCTCGATCGCCTTGGCATATAAATAAATGCCATTGCCACTTGTATCATGCGTATGCAGGTGGATTGGTAGACTTGTCGTCTCTTTTAACTCGGAAATTAAACGATACGCTGCCTCAGGCTTCAATAGTCCAGCCATATCTTTTATCGCTAAAATATGGGCACCTGCTGCCTCCAGCTCCTTCGCCATTTCCTTGTAGTATTGGACTGAATATTTCGCCCTTGTTTCATCAAAAATATCTCCTGTATAACAGATAGCAGCTTCAGCAATTTTACCAGACTGGCGTGCAGCATCAATTGCTACTTCCATGCCTTTAATCCAGTTCAAGCTATCGAAAATACGGAACACATCGATGCCGGATGCAGCTGATTCAGCGATAAACTCACGAATTAAATTGTCAGGGTAGTTCGTATAACCGACGGCATTCGCACCACGAAGTAGCATTTGGAATAGCACATTTGGTACTTGTTCACGTAGTTTGGCAAGACGCTCCCATGGGTCTTCTTTTAAGAAACGGTACGCCACATCAAACGTCGCGCCGCCCCACATTTCGAGCGAGAAGAAATCGTGCATCATGTGCGCTGTTGCGTCTGCAATTTCGAACATATCCTGTGAACGCACACGCGTAGCAAGCAGTGATTGGTGCGCATCACGGAAAGTTGTATCCGTTAACAGTACATCCTCTTGCGCTAGAATCCATTTCACAAGCCCCTCTGCTCCTTGGGCATCTAGAATCTGTTTTGTACCCGCTGGTGGCACGATTAATTTATCGACTTTCGAAATGCTCGGTTGCACAAAAATTGGCTTTGCTTTCTTCTCCACTCCAGGGAAACCATTGAGCGTCACATTACCAATATAGCTTAAGAGCTTTGTCCCACGGTCCTTACGCACAGGGAAATTAAATAGTTCAGGTGTTGTATCAATAAAGCTTGTATCGAAGGCACCCGTTAAAAATTCCTCGTGTGTCACAACATTATTTAAAAATGGAATATTCGTTTTTACCCCACGAATACGGAACTCTTTTAAATTGCGGTCCATTTTTGCTGCGGCTTCTTTAAACGTCATTCCTGATGTTGAAATTTTCACCAGTAGTGAATCATAGTACGGTGTTACTACAGCCCCTTGGAACCCATTACCGGCATCTAAGCGAACACCAAAACCACCGCTCGAACGGTACACCATAAGCTTTCCTGTATCCGGCATAAAGTCATTGGCTGGGTCTTCCGTTGTGACACGTGCTTGAATCGCATACCCAATCATTGGGACATCCGCCTGTTGCGGGATATGGATTTCCTCACTATGCAGACCGTAGCCTGCTGCCACTTTAATTTGGGCGTGCACGATATCGACACCCGTAATCATTTCAGTAATCGTATGCTCGACTTGAATACGAGGATTGACCTCGATGAAATAAAAATTCTCACCTGCGACTAAAAATTCTACTGTCCCTGCATTTATGTACGAGACATTGTTCATTAATTGAACCGCTGCATCGCAAATTCGATTTCTTAAATCTTCCGAAATTGAATTAGATGGTGCAATTTCAACAACCTTTTGATGACGACGTTGAATCGAGCAATCACGCTCATATAAATGAATGATATTGCCCTGTTGATCGCCAATAATTTGAACTTCAATATGCTTTGGCTTAATAATGGCCTTTTCTACATACACCTCATCAGAGCCAAATGCTGCCTTCGCCTCAGATTTTGCACGTTCATAGGAGGAAGCTAGCTCCTCTTTTGTATGAACAAGGCGCATTCCACGACCACCGCCGCCTAGTGCTGCCTTAATCATAATTGGATAGTCATATGCGCTAGCAAAAGCCTCTACCTCTGCTAAATTAGCTACCGGACCATCTGTACCAGGAATAACAGGAATACCTGCAGCAATTGCTTGTTCGCGCGCCTTAACCTTATCTCCAAACATATCTAAATGCTGGGAAGTTGGCCCAATGAAGACAATCCCCTCTTCTTCACATCGACGTGCAAATTCCACGTTTTCCGATAAAAAACCATAACCCGGATGAATCGCATCTACACCAGCATCTTTGGCAATCGTAATAATACCCTCAATATCTAAATAGGCATCGATTGGTTTCTTGCCCGCTCCCACTAAATAGGCCTCATCTGCTTTAAAGCGATGGAATGCCCCACTATCCTCCCGCGAATAAATGGCCACAGTTTGGATATTTAGCTCCGTACATGCCCGGAAAATACGAATTGCAATTTCTCCTCGATTGGCTACGAGAATTTTGTTGATTGATTCCATGGATATCCCCCTTTATGATTGTGTTTTTCTCCTTTCTATCTTTTCAAACATAGAAACATTCATCAATATTCCCATCGCTAAAGATAGAATAATTATAGATGTCCCGCCATAGCTAATAAAAGGTAGCGTTACACCGGTTAACGGGATTAACCCAGTTACACCCCCAAGATTGATAAACGATTGCCAGCCAATCCAGCTCGCAATACCTGCAGCAATCATACGTGCTAGTGGATCTTTCGTGCGCAACGCAATCGAAAATCCTTTATATACAATAAATCCCAAACCACCTAAAACGACAAGAACTCCCCAAATACCTAGCTCTTCCATAATAATCGCCATAATAAAATCAGTTTGTGGTTCAGGCAAATACCCTAATTTTTGAATGGACTGACCGAGACCTCTTCCCTCTAAACCGCCTCCGCCAATTGCATAATAACTATTGACAACCTGGTGACCACTACCACTTTCATAATTAAACGGGTTTATGTATGATTTAATACGGCCCATACGGTTATCCGTTAACATATCCCCTTTAAACAACCATAGTATACCAAAGATGACTCCTCCAAACGCACCCAATACCCCAAAAAACTTCCAAAATGTTTTAAACGGAATGCCACTAGCTGCTACAACACAAACAGCGATTCCACATAAAATAATACTTGCTCCTAAATCGGTTTCAAATGCAACACCAGCAACAACTAGAATCCAAAGGAATATTGGATAAAATATTTCAGTTGGTTGTAGCTTTTCAAGTGTATATTTTTGTCCTTTCCGATAAAAAGCAGCAGCAAAATATAAAATTATAAATAGCTTCGCATATTCAGAAGGCTGAAAGTTCCCAAAACCGGGGACGGAAATCCAACTTTTAGACCCTATTCCTGCTTCATCACCATTACCAGCAACTTTTACCCAAGTAAATAGTACAACTAATACAGCCGTTAGTATCAACATAACTTTTTTATTTGCATAATGCTTATACGGAAAAAATGCCGCTGCTAAAAATCCAAGAAAAGCTACAGTTAAATTGATTACTTGCTTGTGGTAATAATAATCTGGTGCCTTTCCTTTTATTGCAATCGCTACCATAATACTTGAGCTATAAATCATTATTAATCCAAATAAGCTTAACAATAGGACCGTAAAAAATAATGGGTAATCAAAATTTTGTGCATAACGTTTTAAGTATTGTTTCATCGGAAAACCTCATTCTAGAAAAAAAACTCAAATCGCAAATTGCGTTTGAGTTTTTTCTTTTTATTTGTCTGTATACGCGTCATGTAGTACAGAAAGTTCTTTCTCGAGTGAATCGAGAATTTCTTTGCCTTTTTCGCGTTCAATGAGTCCAAGCTTCACAGCAAAGTCAATTTCACGAGAAAGGCCGAACATTTGTGTATCTAATACTTCTTCATATAGAGGGCATTGTGGCATTGTTAAATGATCCATTTGTACTCGAATGAGGCGAGCAATTTTGTCTGCATCAGCAACTAAAAGCTCCAAAGCCTTCTCCTGAAAAGAAGTTTGTGATTTAGTATCCATGAGGACGCCCCCATTATCTGATATTTCTTCGATTCTATCTTAATAAAGTTTATCTTTTAGTCGTTAAAAATGCAAGTGTCTTCATTGGAAAATAGAGAAATCAAATTATATTTCTTTATTATCTCTAGTCATTAGCGTTATACTATTTCATGGATATACAAGATTTGAGGAGGATTTCTATTATGGAAACAATAATTCCTATCAAGGGCGCAGTTTCATTCCAATTAACATTAGATCCAACTGTTTGGATTTTCGATGATCGCAAATTAGATTTAAAAACGTACTTCGACACACAAGAAGTTGAGGAAGATTCCGATATTAAATATATG
Source organism: Lysinibacillus sp. FJAT-14222 (assembly GCF_001278875.1). NCBI lineage: Bacteria > Bacillati > Bacillota > Bacilli > Caryophanales > Bacillaceae > Lysinibacillus > Lysinibacillus sp. FJAT-14222. Next base: position 81,479 of record NZ_LIYL01000024.1, read on the forward strand.
CGTGAGGTAGGCGCTCACTGGTCACGTGAGATTATGGAAGGAGCTACTTTCCCACCAACATTGAAATCAGAACGAAAATTTGACCGCAAAGGGATGGAAACAGGTACTTTCGGGATCGAATTAAGTCACTTCCTAAAGAATGCTGACATTAAACCTGAAGCGACAACAATCGTCATTGAATGTGAAGGTGGCAAAGAGTATCCATTTACAATCGAAGAAGCTCATACATTAATTTTAAAATACAGCCAAGATGGTAAGCCATTAATGGAAGATGGCCCTGTTTATGTGTTATTTAGAGACGGTTCAAATGTAGATAGCCCTATTAAAAATGTATTAGCTATTCGTGCTGAGTAGGAGGGAATGCAATGCGCGTAAAGTGCGTTATTTGCGATACAATTAACAATTTAGATGATAATTTACCGTTAGCTAAAAAATTACGCAATCGACCAATTCATACGTATATGTGTGAAACATGTCATGATCGTATTAAAGAAAATACGGTTACACGCATTGAAACCGGGAATTTCCGGTTTTATCGTACCTCTCCACAGATGGATGAAGAATTTTAACAAAACAGAAGGAGGTGACTCATTATTTGAGACACCTCTTTTATGTTGTTTAAAACTATTGTGTCAATAAAATTAAGGTGTCCTAATCAATTATGCCTCGGCATAATTGCGTCCAGAATCGGCTTTGTGCTTAGGCCTGCATGAGGGCCGACACGATGTCGGTCATTTCGGTAATGCCACAGGACGTGGCGTTTTTACCGATGCAGGTCAGTTAGCCGTCAAGGATGCGATGATTTTAGGCTAACATCCTATGTGAACTCCTTTCCGATTCCGTGACATCCTCCGGAGGCTTTGGGCCAACAAGATGTTGGTCACTCAGTCGTTGCCACAGGACGTGGCGTTCTTAGACTGAGTTCCTCTATTTCAGCGGGTGTTTGGACACCCGCTGAAATAAGTTAAATATAGTATGCTCTTCGGCAAAACGAGGGGTTGATTTCCGTTTCGACTGAGCGCTTTGTTGCTGACGCTTCGCTTTCGCACAGATAAAACAATTGTAGCTGCCGCTTTGCTTTCGCTACAGAAAACATTTGTTGTTGTTGCTGTCGCTTCGCTTTCGCACAGAGCAAAGCTTCCTGGGGGCGTCCGATGAGAGCCTTCGTTCCCCTATTGCTGATCCCCAAGGAGTCGCCCAGCCTTCACTTCAATCAACCACTTCACATAACATGCGTTTTAACAAAATGATATCCAACTTTTTAGTTTTATCGAAACACTTTCAGGCATTATCGACCAACTTTTAAATTTTATCGATAAACTTTCACGTTTTATCACCCAACTTTTAATTTTTATCGACTAACTTTCACGTTTTATCACCCAACTTTTAATTTTTATCGACATCCACCTTCCAAACAATTACGTCACTGTTATATCTGTTCAATTATGGTGCGTTGTCATAGCGTCCACTTTTGAAATGAATAAAATTTTTAAAAGCTCTACTCTACCTCTGATTGGAGTGGAAGGCTATTCGAGTGCTCCAATCGTTTCGCTTTGATCGCTGAGTAAAGCTTCCTTGTGAAAACAAGTAGCCTAGAATGAAAGCTACCCTCATCTAAAAAGCCACAACATTCACAAAAATTCCCTTGATCGCTTTGTTTTTCAACATTATGAAGAGGCTGGGACAAAACTTGTCAAAACCTTAAAAAGCGCGAGAAATCAATTTTAGAAACGTTGATTTTTCGCGCTTTTCTGATGTGAAATTTTTAAGTTTTTCTTTAAAAATATACATATCCCAGCCTCTTTAACCGTCTAACCATTATTTTTTATAATCGCCTTCTCAATCAACTCGACAACCTGATACATAATCGTCGCAAAAAAGGCGATGATGAGAAGTGACATAAGCACAAGATTAAAATTAAACACCTGGAAGCCATAAATAATTAAATAACCAAGCCCTTTTGAGGCGACTAAAAATTCACCAACTATGACACCTACCCAAGAAAGTCCTACATTTACTTTCAAAGTAGAAATAATCGTTGGGAAGGAAGCAGGTAAAATAACTTCTTTAAATATTTGCCATCTGGTTGCCCCAAAAGTTTGTAATACTTTGTTGTAGTTTGGATCAACCCCTTTAAAAGCCGTATAAACCACGATGGTTGTAATAATGATTGAAATCAACGCACCCATCGCTATAATAGAAAAATAACCAGGACCAAGGGCGACTATTAAAATGGGTCCTAAAGCAACTTTCGGCATAGCGTTTAAAATAACTAAATATGGATCAAGTACCTTTGATAGCATTGATGACCACCACAATACGGTTGCTATTAATGTACCCATTAGTGTTCCGGCAATAAAGCCAATAATCGTTTCCATTAAAGTAACACCAACGTGAAGTGTTAACGTACCATCGCTCACTTTTTCTACTAATGTTTGCCATACATGCGTTGGAGAACTAAAAATTAAACGGTCAATCCATCCAAATCTTGATAGAAGCTCCCACCCGCCGAAAAATAAGATTAAGATGATAAGCTGATATAATCGAACATAGCGCTTTTCTTTTTTTAGCATTTGCTGATACTGTTTAAACATTGTATTATCCAAGACTCTCCAGCTCCTTCCAAATATTTTGGAATATGTCTGAATACGCTGGATGCTGTCGAACATCAAAAGGTGAAAGCTCTTGTAACTCTGTAGGTATTTCAAATACTTTATGCAATGTACCTGGATTTGCAGAAAATAGAAATACCCGTTCACTCATCGCAATGGCTTCACCAATATCATGTGTCACAAGAACGGCAGTTTTTTGATAGGCCTTTAACGTTTCAACAACCAAGTCCTCCAGTTTTAATTTAGACTGATAATCAAGTGCCGAAAATGGTTCATCTAGCAATAAAATTTTAGGGTCCACCGCTAAAGTTCTAGCAAGGGCTACTCGTTGACGCATGCCACCAGATAACTCTCTCGGATAGTTGTTCCCAACATGCGGCAAACCAATTTCTTGCAAAAGTGCATTTGCCGTTACTTTATGAGTTTTATTGCTTCGTTCCATGATTTTCAAACCAATAGTGACATTTTCTTCGATGGTTTTCCAAGGGAATAAATAATCTTGCTGAAGCATGTAGCCAATGAGAGACTGATTGTGTGTTGAAATTTCCTCACCCTCAATGTATACCTTGCCTTCTGTAGACGAAAATAAGCCAGCAATAATTGATAATAACGTTGTTTTCCCACATCCGCTCGGTCCTATAAAAGAAACAAACTCACCTTCACGAATATCTAAATTGATATCACGTAAAACTTCCTTTGCCTGCGTTTTCGAAAAATAGCTATGGTGAATATTTTTTACTTCTAAAAATTCCATATTACTCAGCTGCCTTTTTAGCAAAGGTTGTATTCACAAGCTTTTCATAATCCACCCGTTGAGGAAGTTCACCTGCTTCCTCCATAATCGTTTGCAAGTTATCCCATTCCTCCTTCTCCAAAATAGGATCTGTAGCATAGGAACCCTGAGATTTATAACGCTCTACCACTGTTTCAATTAAAGCAACATCTACATTTTCAAAGTATGGCTGAATAATTTTCGCTACTTCAGCTGAACTCTCTTTTTGCACAAAATCCTGCGCTCGTTTCAATGCATTTGTAAAGCTTTGAACTGTCTTCGCTTTATCCTTCAAATAGCTACTTTTCGCCATAAACGATGTATAAGGTAAATGCCCAGATTCAGCACCAAATGAAGCAACAATATAGCCTTTACCTTCTTTCTCAAAGATGCTCGCAGTTGGTTCAAATAGCTGTACAAAGTCCCCTGTTCCAGAAGCAAAGGCCGTAGAAATATTAGCAAAATCAATGTTTTGAATGAGTGTTAAATCGTTCGCAGGGTCAATGCCATGCTTTTTTAGTACGAACTCACCCGCCATTTGTGGCATTCCGCCTTTACGTTGCCCTAAAAATGTAGAGCCTTTTAATTGATCCCAGGAAAAATTATCCATCTTTTCGCGCGCCACTAAAAATGTGCCATCTGTTTGTGTTAACTGTGCAAAATTTTGAATCGGATCATTGGAGCCCTGGAGCGTTACGTAGATGGAAGTTTCCGATCCAACTAAGGCAATATCAATTCCATCAGAAAGTAACGCCGTCATCGTCTTATCGCCACCTGCAATCGTTTGTACCTCAACAGAAAGTCCTTCGTCCTCGAAGAACCCTTTTTCAAGTGCTACATACTGCGGCGCATAGAAAATCGAGCGCGTCACTTCTCCAACCTTGACTTTTTCATGCTCCGTTTTATTACACGCCGTCAAAGAAAGGAGTAACAAAGCAAAAACACTAAATAATAAACCTCTTTTAAACCAACGCATTCCATTTCCTCCTTGATTGATGAAAATAAGCCTATCGACATTAACTTATTCATATCGGAAGATTTCGGTGCCTATATCTTTTAAAACTGTTCTACATCAAATGTTAGGTTGAGGTTCTATTAGCTAGTTCGATTCTATCCGTCACTTTCGACTTTTTATCCGTCACTTTGACTGTTCTATCCGTCGTTTTGGCTCTTCTTTCCGTCACTTCGATCCTATCCGTCGCTTTGGTGGTTCTATCCGTCGCCTTGGCTTTTCATTCCGTCGCTTTGGCTCTTCATTCCGTCACTTCGATCCTATCCGTCGCTTTGATGGTTCTATCCGTCGCCTCGGCTCTTCATTCCGTCACTTCGATCCTATCCGTCGCTTTGGTGGTTCTATCCGTCGCCTTGGCTTTTCATTCCGTCACTTCGATCCTATCCGTCGCCTTGGCTCTTCTTTCCGTCACTTCGATGGTTCTATCCGTCGCTTTGATGATTCTATCCTTCACTTCGATAGTTCTATCCGTCGCTTCGGCTCTTCTTTCCGTCACTTCGATTCTATCCGTCGCTTTGGCTCTCTAAAGAACCCTTAAAACAAAAGAAAACAGCCTTAGCTATTCAACGCTAAGACTGTTTCTCTCAGATAAAGTTATTTTCACTAGTTAGCAGCTTGTTGCTCTTCTCTTTTTTCACGCCATAAACGTGTTTTATAGACGATTAAAATTAACGCTGCTACAATGAGCCCTTCAACCATTGGAAGATATAATGCAAAAAATGTTAACATAATACACCCTACAAACAGGAAAATATAAATAATAATATTTTGTGATAGTTTTAATTTCTTTGCAAAGCCTAGTTTATAAACAAGTGCAGAGAGCAAAAACACTAAAGCAAACAGAACATAACCTGCCATTTCGTAGTTAGGTAAGTTTTCATATAAAAAACGCGTTACTCCGGCCATTTTTTCATAAGCATCTGCTGTTTCCTTTGCGTTTGCTTGTTCAGCAACTTGAATAACATTTAGTTCACCAAATAAAGCGGACTTAATACCCAAGACTCCTCTTCCTTTCGTGGAAGCAAAAAATTATTGTTCAGCGTTTTTTAATTTTTTCGCTGCTTTTTCACGTTCATTTTTGTCTAGAATTTGTTTACGAAGGCGAATAGATTCTGGCGTGATTTCTAGGTACTCATCATCACTTAAGAATTCTAATGCTTCTTCTAGTGTTAATAAACGTGGCTTTTTAATAACGTTTGTCGCGTCTTTTGTCGCAGAACGAACATTCGTTTTTTGCTTCATTTTTGTAATGTTTACAGTGATATCATTATCACGTGTATTTTCACCAACAATCATACCTTCATAAATTTCAGTACCTGGTTCTACAAATAGTGTACCACGGTCCTCTACTTGCATCATACCATAAGTTGTTGATTTACCAGTTTCCATTGATACAAGTACACCTTGGTGACGACCACCAATACGACCTGAAATAAATGGTTGGTAGCAATCGAAAGTATGGTTAATGATACCAAAGCCTTTAGTCATTGACATGAATTCAGTTGTATAACCGATTAAACCACGTGCAGGAACTAAGAATGTTAAACGAACTTGGCCATTGCCATTGTTCACCATATCTAACATTTCACCTTTACGAGTACCGATTGATTCGATAATTGAACCAACATTTTCTTCTGGAACGTCAATTTGTACACGTTCAAATGGTTCACATTTTACGCCATCAACTTCACGGATGATTACTTGAGGTTTTGATACTTGTAACTCAAATCCTTCACGACGCATATTTTCAATTAGGATCGATAGGTGAAGCTCACCGCGACCAGAAACAGTCCAAGCATCTGGTGAATCTGTATCTTCAACGCGTAAAGAAACGTCCGTTTGAAGTTGTGAACGTAAGCGTTCTTCTACTTTACGTGCTGTTACCCATTTACCTTCACGACCTGCAAATGGTGAGTTGTTTACTAAGAAAGTCATTTGTAATGTTGGCTCATCGATACGTAACGGCGTTAGCGCTTCTGGGTGCTCAACAGGGCAAACTGTTTCACCAACGTTGATGTCTTCCATACCTGAAACGGCGATTAAGTCACCAGCTTTTGCTGTCTCAACTTCTTCACGTTTTAAGCCGAAGAAACCAAAGATTTTCGTTACACGGAAGTTTTTCACTGTTCCGTCTAACTTCATAAGAGATACTTGTTGACCTACAGAAATTGTTCCGCGGAATACGCGACCAATACCGATACGTCCAACGAAGTCATTATAGTCAAGTAAAGCTACTTGGAATTGTAATGGCTCTTCTGAGTTATCAATTGGTGCTGGAATAGCTTCGATAATTTTCTTAAATAGACATTTCATATCCACTTCTTGCTTAGATGGATCAGCGTCTAAAGAAGCTGTACCATTTACACCTGAAGCATAGACAACAGGGAAGTCTAATTGATCTTCATCTGCACCTAGTTCAATGAATAATTCAAGTACTTCATCTACTACTTCTAGTGGACGAGCTGAATCTTTGTCTACTTTATTAACAACAACGATTGGTGTTAAACGTTGTTCTAATGCTTTTTTCAACACAAAACGTGTTTGTGGCATACAACCCTCATACGCATCGACAACTAGTACAACGCCATCTACCATTTTTAAAATACGTTCTACCTCACCACCGAAGTCAGCGTGTCCAGGCGTATCAAGGATGTTGATACGAGTTCCTTCATAGTTTACTGCTGTATTTTTAGCTAAAATCGTAATACCACGTTCGCGTTCAATATCATTAGAGTCCATTGCACGTTCTTCAACACGTTCGTTTGAACGGAATGTACCTGATTGTTTTAGTAATTGGTCGACTAAAGTAGTTTTACCATGGTCAACGTGGGCGATTATTGCGATATTGCGAAGATCTTGACGTAAGTTTGTCATTATTCCACTCCATATTCTTTTTTCGAATGTTTAACTGTGTTATTATAGCACATGAAGGGTAGAAATGTCCTTACTAGAATTTTCATCGTTCTAAAAAATATATTTGATTTACAAATTTTTACTATAGGAGGCTCGGCTATGAATCGTGCAAAATTCGTAATGGCCATTTACGCATTAGCAGCTGTTTTAGCAATGTGTTCTATCGGATATTCTGTGGCAACTGGTAGTGGATTTGGTATAATAGCAGGCATTGTGGCTACTTGTGTCATTTTCATGACAGCCTTTAAAATGAAACGTAAACTGCGTGAGCAAGGATTACTTTAATAGTAAAAAGGAGCCTGTCTAAAATAGACGGCTCCTTTTTTATTCATAAGGCACAATATATTTTTCTAATAACTCTTTGTGAATAGAAGGGTTGGCAATGATAAAAGTATCCTGATGTAGGAAATCAAAGTCCTCACCATGTAAGTTAGTAGCGACGGCCCCAACTTCATTAGCAATAATGGTACCCCCAGCAATATCCCATGGTGATAGTCGCATAGATACATAAGCATCTAGTTTACCACTAACAACAAACGCTATTTCCATTGCGGCTGAACCATACGACCGTGTACCACGTACTTTCCGAACCATTTCAATTACTTTTTCATGATGAATATGTCGATTTGGTGCTACCCAGTGTGCGTTTATACCAACGACCGATTCCTCGATTTTGACTGGCTGCAATTTACGTAATGGTGAGTCATTGTACCATGCCCCTTCGCCTGCAATTGCATAAAATAAGTCACCACGCATCACATCAAATATGTAACCTAGCTTGCCTACCCCATTAATAAAAATACCGATAGAAATCATAAAATGACGATGTTGTTTAACAAAATTCATCGTGCCGTCTATTGGATCAATAATCCATACAACGCCTTCTAATGACTCTACTTTCTCTCCCATTCCCTCTTCCCCTAAAATTTTGTGGGTTGGATCAAAAGCTCGTATTTTTTCTATAAAAAATAATTCTGTTTCACGGTCAATATTTGTGACAAGGTCATTTGCATTTGATTTTGTCTCGATAACTAAATTGTACGAAAAGGCCTCTCGAATACGACTACTTGCTTCAAATATAATACTTTTTGCAAATTGATCAATTTGTTGTAAATCCATAAAAACCCACCCTTCGAATATAAGAAAAGGCACTATGCTTTCGGGCCTTACTTAAAATACTTGCAACTTCTCAACACTCAAATAATGTGCTCGGGTTCTCATTGCTCATGATGTCATGGTTAAAAGTAGCACATAATACTCTGATATACTGTCCATTTTACACTTTATAACAATAAAAATCACCTGCTGTCGGAATATTCAGCAAGTGATTTTTCAAATTGGTATAAAATTTTTATTACGCATAGGCGTGCAAACTTTCAAGTTCCATCTGAATTTCAGCCAGACGTTTTTTACTTTTTTCAATTTCAAGCTCATTTTTTTCATTCATTGCAGAGAATAAAGAGGCTAATTCATAATCTAATTCTAATTGTAAAATGTGTTCATATTGCTTTTCAATGTCAACTTTACGTATAATTTTTACGATTGGTTTCATAAAAATCACTTCCTTTTTTATTATTTTACAAGAACTTATCAGATTCGATAAAGTTCTTGTTATAAGATTTTTTCCCATTTTCCTAATAAAATAAACCTTATAAATCGAAAGGAGTTATTAAAATTGCCGAAAATAAAGTGGACTAACAAAGACTTCAATGTTTTTCAAATAGACGGTTTAGAACAGAGAATGGATGCATTAATTTCTTGTGTACGACCAAAATTCCAACTGCTAGGAGAGGATTTTTCTTCATTCTTTTCAAGTCATCTTGGAGAAGAGTTTTATCCTCATGTTGCGAAGCATGCACGAAGAACAGTAAATCCGCCAAACGACAGTTGGGTTGCCTTTGCTCCGTACAAAAGAGGGTATAAATCATTACCTCACTTTCAGATTGGTCTTTGGAGCACACATTTATTCATCGTCTTAGCTATTATTTATGAAGCTCCACAGAAAAATGTGATGGCAGAACGTTTAATTGCCAACAAAGCGATGCTACAGCAGCTTCCTGATGATTTTATTGTCTCTGGGGATCATATGTCTCCTGCTGCAATCTCCTTGCTAGAAGCAAAGGAAGACAAGCTAGATGAATTACTTGTTCGTTTGCGTGATGTTAAAAAAGGTGAGTTTTTAGTGGGCCGACATATTCCAAGAGATCAAGCAGTCAAGCTGTCAGCTAGTCAACTTCATCAATTAACGGAAGAAACCTTTAGCAGCTTACTCCCAATTTATAACATCATTGTTAGGAAATAAAGTCAGGAAGTATGGCGCTTCAAGTAATGTGACATAATAACTGAAACACTTTTTACTGACTAAACCTTATATTTATATATTGTGGATAATTTACGTTATTATTCCATCGAATGATAAAAAACGTAAATTTGTTCGGAGGATATTTATTGTGAGGCTATTTTCAAGCTTGTGGATAAAGCCATAGAGGAAATTTTATATTTTTTCGATGCTTTTCGAAAAAGCCTAGTTCTATTTTTTCGATTTAAATGCGTTGTCATAGCGTCCACTTTTGAAATGCATAAAATTACGCTATTATTGATTGGAGTGGAAGGCTACTCGAGTGCTCCTGTCGCTTAGCTTTCGTCGCAGAGCAAAGCTTCCCGCAGTGAAAGCGAGACAGGCGAGACCCTGCACGGAGCGAAGCGGAGGAAGCAAGTAGCCTGCAAAGATGAATGAGGACGTGAGATATACTCACGTCCTCATTTTTTATCGACGTTGCTTCGGTGCAACTTTAATAATCGTACCATCAGTTGCTTCTTTTGCTTGTTTAACAACAGGGTAACTGACAAAGCCACTTGCTTCTTCAAATTCACGGAAAATTGTTTTTTCCTCAGACTGTGAAGGAACAATTTCTTTAAAACGACGATATTTCGCCATCATTACTTCACGTTTAATGCCTTTTTCATAGGCTTTCTCAATACCTTCAAAAAATTGAACAACATCAATAATTTCCTCAGTTGACCAATCAGTTGAAAATGGATAAGAATATTCCATTGGACATAACCACCTTTATGTTACTGACCCCATTTTACCCGGATACTTCCTGCTTCTGCAACCATTCGAGTAATAAGCTCCTCAACTGTCGGGATATCGTGAATCATCCCTGTAACTTGTCCTGCCCAACCAAATCCTTCATCTTTCTCACCATCATAAATAAAACGTTTATTGGCATTACCACTAATATAGTTTTTCAACGCCTCATACGTTGGGGTCATTTGCTCAATTTCTAAAATCTTTTCCGTAAAATCATTGCGTAACGCTCTTGCTGGCGCTCCAATAGAACGCTTAATAATCGTTGTATCTGCTTCAGAACTTGCCAGTAATGCCTCTTTATAAGCCTCTGATGCATCAACACATTCCTTAGTTGCAATAAAACGCGTACCCATCTCAATTCCCTCTGCTCCTAGGGCATGAGCTGCCATCCAGCCTCGTCCATCTCCAATCCCACCAGAAGCAATAACAGGAATTTTCACACTATCTACAACCTGTGGTACAAGCACCATCGTACCTACATCATCACGACCAAGATGGCCACCGCCCTCTTGTCCCACAACCATAACAGCATCTGCGCCAAGTTGTTCCGCCTTTTGAGCTTGCCTACGTGCAGCCACAAGTACTAATTTTTTAATATCCGTTCCTGCCAATATATCAAAAATGGGTGCAGGATTCCCTCCAGTCATCGTAACAACCGGTACTTCTTCTTCTACTGCAACACGCACCATGTCCTCGTAGCCAGTACCATACATACCAATTGCAAAGTTTACACCAAACGGTTTATCCGTTAATGCTCGTACTTTATGAATCTCTGCGCGCAATAAGTCAGGATCTCGTAAACTCATTGCTGTTATTTGTCCCAACCCTCCAGCATTCGACACCGCTGCTGCTAAATCAGCATATGCTAAATAAGCTAATCCCCCTTGAATAATTGGGTATTTAACGTTTAAAAGCTTCGTCACACGTGTATTCCAATTCATAGTACCTCCCCTTTCGTACGTTACTAACTTCTCGAAATTATCAAAAAATCCTTTTAATTTTTCTGTAAAGTCTATTTTTTCATGTCATTAGGTGCTATAATTCATTTGTTTTCCTAGATATTATAAAAGTGAGGTGGTACCTGCGTTGTCACAACTAGAGACTCCATTGTTCGACGTATTACTTAAACATCGGAACAGACATCCAATTCAGTTCCATATTCCAGGCCATAAGAAAGGTCATGGTATGGATCCTGCATTCCGAGAATTCGTCGGCGACAACGTTTTATCAATTGATTTAATTAATATTGCTCCACTGGACGATTTACATTCACCAAAAGGCGCCATTAAAGAAGCGCAAGCACTTGCTGCCGAAGCCTTTGGTGCTGATCATACATTCTTTTCCGTTCAAGGTACTAGTGGCGCCATCATGACGATGATTCTGACCGTCGTCGGTCCAGGTGATAAGATTCTAGTGCCACGGAATGTTCATAAATCCATTATGTCGGCGATTGTGTTCGCTGGTGCAATCCCGATTTTTATTCATCCTGAAGTAGATAGTGAATATGGCATTTCTCATGGAATATCGCCTGAAGCTGTCGAAAAAGCTTTAAATGCTTATCCAGATACAAAGGCAGTTCTTGTTATTAATCCAACGTACTACGGCTTCTCAGCGGATTTAAAGCGTATTGTTGACATAGTTCATAGCCGTAATATCCCTGTAGTTGTCGATGAAGCTCATGGTGTCCACATTAAATTCCATGATGAGCTTCCTTATTCTGCAATGGAAGCTGGAGCTGATATGGCTGCAACAAGTGTACATAAGCTTGGTGGCTCCATGACTCAAACATCTATTTTAAATGTACGGGAAGGACTTGTTTCTGCAAAACGTGTACAAGCTATTTTCTCGATGCTAACTACAACATCGACATCTTATCCATTACTTGCTTCACTTGACACAGCACGACGTCAGCTAGCAATCCATGGTTATGATTTAATTGGTGATGCACTTCGCCTAGCAAAAGATGCTCGTAAACGCATTAACCAAATTCCACATTTAAAATGCGCAGGTAAAGAAAAATTAAATTCATCTGCAACTTATGATATGGATCCTTTAAAGCTGCTAATAAGTGTTAAAGATTTAGGTATCTCTGGTCATCAAGCTGAAGAATGGCTTCGTTACAATGCAAATATTGAAGTAGAATTATCGGATCTATACAATATTTTATGTTTAGTGACATTGGGCGATACAAAAAAGGAAATTAACCTCCTCATTAACGCCCTAAGTCGTATGTCGAAAGCATTCGATTCAGAAGCTGCTATTACTGAAGCAGTAGTCAATGTACCGGGAATTCCAGCACTTGCCATGTCACCGCGTGATGCATTTTATGCAGATACTGAAGTTGTTCCTCTAGCAGAAGCGGATAATTGTATTTGTGCAGAATTTGTTATGGTATATCCCCCTGGTATTCCGATTTTTATTCCCGGGGAAATAATTACCCAAGAAAATATTCGTTATATTCAAATGAATATTGAAGCTGGTTTACCTGTTCAAGGACCAGAAGATACAACCTTAAAAACGATTCGCGTCATAAAAGAACGCAAACCTATTATTTAGTGGCAAAGCTACCTCAGAAAGAGGTAGCTTTTTGTCGATTAATGATAATAAAACCAAGAAGAGAGCATACCAAAAATAGGGAAAATAAGCCACGAAAAATCCCCAACAGTCTTATGATCCGAATTATTTGAATCAGAAGCTATTGGTATATGTTATTTTTCTTCACCTGTAATAAGCTGGTCTAAAGAAATTTTATATAAATCACTTAACCTTCTCAAATTATCAATATCAGGATAGCCTTTTCCTAACTCCCATTTTGAAACGGATTGTCTTGAAATATTTAAAAAACCTGCGACATCATCCTGCGTATACTTATGTTGTTCTCTCAATTCCTTTAAACGGTTTTCTAAATTCATTGAATTTCAGCTCCGACTTATAGGATTTTGATCAAATAATAATGGATTATTACACTTTATTCTAGAAGTTATTATCTGCAAATTCGCAACGCATAGTTGCCTTCAATGAATACTGAGCAAAAAATTCGATTCTGTATTGTATTTAACTTACAATATTTCGTAAGGGAGTGATGGAATGAACGCATGGGATCAACGATTTAAAACAGCCGAATATGTTTACGGTGAGCAACCAAATGCATTTATAGAAGACTATGTACATTATTTGAAAGATTATCCAAATGTAGCTGCATATGCAGAAGGTGAAGGTCGAAATGCTGTATTTTTAGCTTTACAGGGACATACAGTAACTGCCTTTGATTATGCCGAAAGCGGTCTTGAGAAAACAGATCAGCTGGCAAAAAAACATAATGTTACAGTTAATACAAAGCTTACTGATTTACTCCAAGATGAACTACCAGTAGAAATGTTTGATGCTGCTATAATGGTATTTGGCCATTTTCCAGCTGAACAGCAACAAGAAGTGTTTAAGAGGATTGTAGATTCTGTAAAATCTGGCGGTCGTATTATGATGGAATTTTATTCAATTTATCAACTTCCCTATGACTCAGGTGGCCCAAAACAGCTTGATTTTTTATATGATCCATTGAATGTTCTAAAATGGTGTCAACCTTATAAAATTATCCATTTTTTAACAGGTGAACAAGTGCGAAATGAAGGTATACTCCACAATGGCCTTGCTCATACCATTCAATTGATTATCGAAAAAAGTTAAAAACTATATACATACTCTGTAAAATTAAGTACAAGTGAATGTACCTATTTATTGGAAGCGTAGTTGATTGGCTTTAATGTCAGACATTAAATATAAATTAAGTACATCACTTGAATATAGTGGTGTACTTTTTTTATATATTAGACGTCTAAATGACCTCATTTACTACAACACTATTTTAATTTCGAATAAAAACAGAGTTATTTAACAGAGCCTTTTCTTTATTAAACTAACAGGGCAGTTTAGTTATAGAAGGAAATTTTTAAGTAAATAGCGAATTGTTATAATGGAATATATTACTAAATAAGGAAGCTGTAACGAAGAAGTTGGAGGTGATTTTTTTGAAGAAGGTTATTATTGGGCTATGTATAGTTGTAACTGGATTTATCCTCTTTATCGCACAAGATGAATTTGAAGGGAACGATACTGCAAATGGTATTGAAAAAATGTTTTCTGGTCAAATTTTTGATGTTGCACAAGAGAAATTTACTGTACACTCTATGGGATTAAGCCCAGAAGAAAATGTCCTTACAGTTAGAATTGAAAAAAAACAATACAAAGAACAAACAGAGGAATACTTTAGAGACATTTTAGATTCTCTTGGTATTGAGAGTTATGAACTTGAGGTAGTTCCTGTTGATTTAACTTTAAAATAAAGAAGTTTGTGAAAAATTACACTTAAACTAACGGGTGTTTTACTTGAAGATCATTGAGTTGCATAATGCAGCTCTTTTTTTCTTTATTGAACTAACGAGGTATTTAGTTGAATAAGCTGTTATGGAAGTAGAAAATTGTGGTAGGGTTTATGTTAAGGGGGAATTATTAATGGAGAATCTAGTTCGTTTATTATCAGAAAATGATTTAGAAGAGGCATCAACCATTTATACTTATGTTTTTTGTTCCGATCCTTGGAATGAGCCTTGGATTAATCAGACATCTTACAAACGATTAAAGGATATAAGTGAGACTCCTGGTTACATAGGGATAGGATATTTTGATTCTAATAATCAAATGATTGGTTTTTTAGTAGGAAATGAAGAGCAATGGGCGGATGGTAAGAGTTTTTACATCAATGAAATCTGTGTTCTAACTAATACTCAACAAAGTGGGATTGGTTCAAGTTTACTAAAATATTTAAAAAATATCCTTAAACAGAAAAACGTTGATACGGCATATTTATCAACTGAGAGAGGCAAAGGTAAACCAGAGTTGTTTTTCAGAAAAAATGGCTATGTAACAAATGAATCTAGAGTAATAATGACTACAACCATTTTTTAACTTGAGTACATAAAAAGCTGTAATCCTTATTGAACTACCGGAGTGCTTTAGTTGAAGAAGATAGACAAACCAGAAGCAACAATCTTTTAGAAAAGAGCCTTGAGAAAACAGCCTAGTAAAAAATCAATTTGTTGTAGTAAATGAGGTAATTTGTAGTACAAAAAAGGATAGAGGGAGCAATGCCTAATATGCTCATCTATCCTTTCTTTTTTTATCCTATATAATGTCTGACATCAAATAGAAACCTATTCATATAATACATTCTAAGAAATATCTTGACTTTTAATAAAAGATTTTCTGTATATAGCTTTTTTTTACAAAAACAAATAAACAAATAGTGGACATAGAAATGCGCCAATAATTGCAGTTAAGCCCATAGATAACGAGCCTACTGATAATTCTTGTTCTCCGTATTCTCTTAATTTAACAAGTCCTACGCCATGTGAAGCACTACCGACTGCAACACCTCTACTAACGGCTGAGTCAATTTTGCCGTATTTAATGACTAACGGTCCGATAATAGCGCCTACAAACCCTGCCAGCATTACAAGCACAGCTGTTAAGGGTGGAATGCCGCCAATTGTCTCACTCACCTGCATACCTACAGGTGTCGTTAATGATTTAGGCAAGGCCGTCAGCATCCAGCTTTCATTGACACCAATCCATTTCAGCATAACAAATATTGTCACTAGGCCCGTAATCATGGCGATAAAAATGCCTGACAAGATAGCATACTTATATTTCATAATGATTGCGCGCTGGTTATATAGGGGATATGCAAGTGCTACAACTGCTGGACCTAGCATTTTTTGAAGCCACTCTCCCCCCTCCATATAAGTAGAATATGGAATATTAAAGACTACTAACATGACTGCACTGACGATGGTCGTTGTCACTAGCGGAATCATTAAAGGATGTGGGAAACGTTGATAAAGTTTTGTAAATAACATGAACAACACAATGGTGCCAATGATAACAATAATTTCAGTCAACGGTTAATTCCCCCTCTCCATCCTCTACAATAGCTTCTGATTCTTTTTTAGCCAGCTCTTTTCTCTCGATAATTTGACTAAGTAATCCCGTAACATAAATAGAGATTAATGTACTAGCTATAACTGCTAGAATGATCAACAGGCCCGTTGTTGACAAAAGCTCAGGATAGTCAATCACTCCTACTGTTGCAGGAATGAAGAACAATGTTAATACACCAATTAAAAAGCCTGCTCCATCTTGGATGTATTCTACTTTAATTATTTTAAAATTGAGTGCAAGTGCTAATAATAGTAATCCAATTACACTTCCTGGAAGAGGTACATGTAATAAAGTTACAATCCCCACGCCCATGTAATAAAAAATATTGAGTACCCCAATCTGAACAATAATACGAACAACTCTCTTTAACATCGCAGCAAAATTCTCGTTCAACATTTCGCCACATTTCACCCCCTATTACGTTCATTCTACATCTGCAGAAATTTTCTGTCTATTATAATTTTAGGAAAACAATAGAAAAAGAAGATAGCTCAAAAACATTTTGAACCACCTTCTTTCATTACATAAGAAAAAGAGGTTGTCTAAAAACTGAACTACATTCATTTGTTAGACATCAGTAAATTTGGGTCATCACCATAACGTGGGGTTGATTTCCGTTCCGACTGGGCGCTTTGCCGCTGACGCTTCGCTTTCGCGCAGATAAAACATTGTTGCTGTCGCTTCGCTTTCGCACAGATAAAACATTGTTGCTGTCGCTTCGCTTTCGCACAGATAAAACATTGTTNGCTTTCGCACAAACATTGCCGCTGACGCTTCGCTTTCGCGCAGAGCAAAACTTCCTGGGGGCGTCCGATGAGCCGCTTGGGCCAACACGATGTTGGTCACGAAGGCGCTATCACAGGAAGTGATGGTTTTAGCCTTCGTTCCTCTATCGCTGATCCCCGAGGAGTCGCCCAACCTCCACTCCAATCAACTTATTTACATAGTATACGTTTTAACAAAATGTCATCCACAACTTTTGGTGATGGTCCTTAAATATTCCTTTTCTCAAAAAATATTACTATTTTAGTTACTTCTATAATGCATGTCCTGAACCGCCATCAATATTTACAGAAGTGCCTGTCACATAGCTCGCTGCATCTGATACTAAAAATGTGATGACATTTGCCGCTTCTTGAGTATCCCCTACGCGACCAAGTGGAATCGATTGACCTACTTTGCGAGAATAATCCCCCCACGAAAGTTCTGCCGCTTCTTCTTTCCATTTCTTCTCTATTTGATCACTACGAATAAGCCCAATACAAACCGAATTCACTCGAATATTATCTTTACCTAAATCTTTGCTCATGGCTTTCGTTAATGCCAGCCCTGCAGCACGACTTACAGTAGTAGGAAGGGAATTTGCTGGTGGTGTTTTAGCCATTACCGCAGTCACATTAACAATTGCACCGCCGCCAACCTTACGCATATGAGGTGCAGCATATTTTGAACAATTGACAGCACCAAATACTTTTAAATCTAAATCAGCCTGCCATAGCTCACTACTAACCGATTCAAAAGGATTAGCTGAAGCTGTACCTGCATTATTAATAAGGATGTCAAGTCGGCCAAAATGTTCTACCGTTCGTTCAATTAAGCGCTTACAATCCTTTTCCTTTGTAATATCAGTCGGTACAATTAAAACGTCCTCACCCGTTTCGTTTTTAATACAACTAGCAGCCACTTGAAGCTGTTTTTCACCACGAGCACAAAGTACAACCTTCGCCCCCTCTTTCACAAGCTGCATCGCTGTGTAATAACCAATTCCCTTACTTGAACCTGTAATAACTGCTACTTTCCCCTGTAATCCTAGTTCCATTTTATCACCCCGGTTTTTTTTCAACTTCTCTTGTTCGGCAGGCATCGTTACTTTTGAACATCTAGCCATCAATTTCTAAAATCTATCTTTCAATTTGCTAGGTCTATCCATCACTTCGAACTATATTTTTTGAATATTCATTCGATATAGTTACTTTATCAAAATTACAAGTAATATACAAAAAACGGCTACAAAGCAAATGCTTTATAGCCGTTCCAATTAACTCTATTATTTTTTCGTTACAATATGGATTGGGTTGCCAAGTAATACTTCAGCAGCTTCCATTGTAATTTCACCTAATGTTGGGTGAGCATGGATTGTTAAAGCAATATCTTCAGCAGTCATGCCGCCTTCAATTGCTAAGCCCATTTCAGCAATCATATCTGATGCACCAGCACCTACGATTTGAGCACCGATTAATAAGCCATCTTCTTTACGCGCAACAAGCTTCACGAAACCTTCTGTTTGGTTTAATGCAAGTGCACGACCATTTGCTGCGAATGGGAATTTCGCTGCAGTGTATTCAATGCCTTCAGCTTTCGCTTCATCTTCGTTATAACCAACTGTTGCCATTTCTGGATCTGTGAAGCATACAGCAGGAATAGCTAAATAATCAACGATTGATTTTTCACCAGCAATTGCTTCAGCAGCAACTTTACCTTCGTAAGATGCTTTATGAGCAAGCTGAGGACCTGCTACAATATCACCAATTGCATAGATGTTTGGAATATTTGTACGACATTGTTTGTCGACATTGATAAGACCGCGTTCACCGAATTCAATACCGATTTCAGCAAGGCCCATTTCATCTGTATTTGGACGACGACCTACAGTTACTAATACATAGTCAGCTTCAACTTTTTTCTCTTCTCCGCCAACTTCATATGTTACTACCACGCCGTTTTCTGTTTCTTCAACGCCTTTTGCAGATGCGTTTACTTCCATTTCAACGCCTTTCTTTTTAAGGCCTTTTTTCACGATTTGTGTCATTTGTTTTTCGAAGCCAGCTAAGATATCTTTGCCGCCTTCGATAATTGTTACTTGTGAGCCAAGATTAGCATAAGCTGAGCCTAACTCTGTACCAATATAGCCTCCACCGATAACGACTAATTTACCAGGTACTTCTTGTAAAGAAAGTGCGCCAGTAGAGTTTAGTACGCGATCAGAGAATTTAAATGTTGGAATTTCAACTGGGCGAGAACCTGTTGCGATAATTACATTGTTAAATGTGTAAGTTTGAGCAGATTCACCATTGATGATACGCACTGAATTAGCGTCAACGAAATAAGCTTCACCTTGTACAATTTCAACTTTGTTACCTTTAAGTAGGCCTTCAACACCGCCAGTTAATTTTTTAACAACGCTGTCTTTAAATGCTTGTGCTTTTGAGAAGTCTAATTTCACATCAGAAGCGATGATACCCATGTCATCTGAATGTTTAGCATGCTCAAAACGGTGACCTACTGAAATTAATGCTTTTGATGGGATACAACCTACGTTTAAGCACACACCACCAAGTACATTTTTTTCAACGATTGTTACTTTTTGGCCAGTTTGAGCTGCACGGATTGCTGCTACATATCCTCCAGGACCTGAACCAATGACAAGAGTATCTGTTTCGATTGGAAAATCTCCTACTACCATTTTTGTTACGCCTCCATTAATAATAATTCTGGTTCACTTAACAAACGCTTTAAGTGATTTAAAGCATTTTGCGCAGTGGCTCCATCGATCATACGATGATCAAAGCTCAATGATAATGCTAACACAGGTGCGGCTACAATTTCACCATTTTTTATTACAGGTTTTTCTGAAATTCGACCAATACCTAAAATCGCTACTTCAGGATGATTAATTACCGGAGTAAACCACTGTCCTCCTGCAGAGCCGATATTCGTAATCGACATCGAAGCGCCTTTCATTTCATGTGGTGCAAGCTTGCCTTCACGCGCTTTAGTCGCTAATTCATTAATTTCATTAGATACTGCAAAAACAGATTTACGATCTGCGTGCTTAATAACAGGTACTAGTAAGCCTTTTTCTGTATCTGCTGCAATACCAATATTGTAGTAATGCTTCTGAATAATTTCTTGCATTGCATCATCTAATGAGCGGTTAAATTCTGGGAATTCGCGTAAAGTTGAAATAAGAGCTTTAACTACGTAAGGTAAGTACGTTAATTTAACACCTTTTTCAGCAGCGATATCTTTGAATTTTTTGCGATGTGCTACAAGAGCAGTTACATCGACTTCATCCATTAGTGTAACATGAGGAGCCGTTTGTTTCGAGTGAACCATTGCTTTTGCAATCGCTTTTCGAATGCCAGACATTTTCTCACGTGTTTCTGGGAATTCCCCTTCAAGGACTACTGGTGTTGCTTGTGCAGTTGTTTCTTGTTGAACAGCTTCTTCATTAGCAACTTGTGCCGCTTCAGCCTCAACAGTGCCTCCACCGTTTAGGAAATTCTCAATATCTTGTTTTAAAATACGACCATTTTTGCCTGTACCTTTAACTTCACGAATATTAACATCATTGTCTCGTGCAAATTTACGTACTGAAGGCATTGCAATGACACGCTTATTCTCTTCAGCTACAACTTCAGTCTTTTCAGGAGTTTTCTCTGGAGCCTGCTCATCTTCAACAGGTGCCTTTGCTACTTCCTTACCAGATTCAGCTGTCGCTTGAACTTGAGCCTCTGTTTTCGCTTCAGCATGGTCATCACCTTTTAGCTTTAAGTCTTCATAGCCAGGTGCATCAAAGCGGATTAAGACATCACCAACAACTGCTACTGTGCCTTCTCCTACTAAGACTTCCTCTACTGTCCCTTCAACTGGAGAAGGGATTTCTACCACTGCTTTATCGTTTTGTACTTCACAAAGAATATCGTCTTCTTTTACTGTATCCCCAGCTTTAACGAACCATTTCACGATTTCTCCTTCGTGAATACCCTCGCCAATATCCGGTAATCTGAATTCAAATGCCATGTGTACCCATCCTTTCTATTCACCGTTCTTCAAGTCTAGAAGCTACATTAGAATGTTAAAACTTTTTTAGCTGTTGCCATTACATCTTTATAGTTCGGTAACCAAACACCTTCAGCTTGTGGGAATGGGTACACAGTATCTGGTGCAGCCACACGAAGTACAGGTGCTTCTAAGCTTAAAATTGCGCGCTCTGTTATTTCAGCAACTACATTTGCAGCAATACCTGCTTGTTTTTGGGCTTCTTGTACAACGATTGCACGACCTGTTTTTTCAACTGATGCAATAATTGTTTCAATATCAATTGGTTGAATTGTACGTAAATCAATAACTTCTACAGAGTGGCCTTCTTTTTCTAGCTCTTCTGCAGCCTTTAAGCTTTCGTGAACCATTAAACCATAGGCAATGATTGTTAGATCTTTACCTTCACGTTTTACATCCGCTTTACCTAGTGGAATTTCGTATGCTTCCTCAGGTACCTCTTCACGGAATGAACGATATAATTTTAAATGCTCTAAGAAAATTACTGGGTTATCATTTCGAATAGATGAAATCAGTAAGCCTTTAGCATCGTATGGTGTTGATGGTACAACAACCGTTAAACCTGGCTGTGATGCCATTAAGCTCTCTAAGCTATCAGAGTGCATTTCAGGAGTATGCACACCCCCACCGAATGGTGAACGGATTGTTACTGGTGCATTATAGACACCACCACTACGATAGCTCATACGTGCTAATTGACCATTAATTGAATCCATTACTTCATAAACGAAGCCGAAGAACTGTATTTCAGGAACTGGACGGAAACCTTGTAGAGAAAGACCGATTGCTAAGCCACCAATACCTGATTCTGCTAATGGTGTATCGAATACGCGGTCAACACCAAATTCTTTTTGTAGGCCTTCAGTTGCGCGGAATACCCCACCGTTGACACCTACATCTTCCCCGAATACAAGAACGTTTTCATCGTTCTTTAATTCTGTGCGAAGTGCATCTGTAATTGCTTGAATCATCGTCATTTGTGCCATAGGTTATTTCGACTCCTTCTCTTTGTAGATTTCATACTGTTCTTTTAAATTAGATGGCATTTCGCCTTTATACATATTTTCCATTAACTCTGTTACTTTTTGTTTTGGAGCTGCATCGGCTTTTTTGATAGCTTCTTTAATTTCTTCTTTTGCACGTTCAATAACAACCTCTTCTTTTTGCTCATCCCATAGACCTTTCGCCTCTAGGTATTTACGGAAGCGTACAAGAGGGTCTTTTTGTGCCCATTCACTATCTGTATCAGATGTACGGTATCGCGTTGGATCATCCCCTGCCATTGTATGAGGACCATAGCGATAGCATAGTGTTTCAATTAAAGTTGGACCTTCACCATTGACTGCGCGCTCACGTGCATCGCGTGTTGCTACGTAAACTGCTAGCGCATCCATTCCATCTACTAAAATACTTGGTAAGCCTGCTGCTACACCTTTTTGAGCAATTGTTTTCGCAGCTGTTTGTAATTCGCGAGGTGTTGAAATTGCATATTGGTTATTTTGTACAATGAAGATCGCTGGTGATTTAAACGCACCTGCAAAGTTAATGCCTTCATAGAAATCCCCTTGTGATGAACCGCCGTCACCTGTATAAGTTACAGCTACAGCCTTTTTACCACGTTTTTGAATACCAAGTGCTACACCCGCCGCTTGAATATATTGTGCACCGATAATAATTTGAGGTGCTAATACGTTTACGCCTTCAGGAATTTGGTTCCCCATAAAATGACCACGTGAGAATAAAAACGCTTTATCTAAAGGTAAACCATGCCATACGATTTGTGGTACATCACGGTAACCTGGTAAAATCCAATCTTCTTTTTCTAACGCAAAGTGTGAAGCAAGTTGCGAAGCTTCTTGACCAGCCGTTGGAGCATAGAAGCCTAATCGACCTTGGCGGTTAAGAGAGATAGAGCGTTGGTCTAAAATACGTGTATAAACCATACGCGTCATTAACTCAACTAGCTCCTCGTCAGATAATTTTGGGTCTGCCTCGTCATTTATAATTTCGCCTTCTTCATTCAAAATTTGAAACATTTCAAATTTATCTTCGATTTCAGTTAGCGTTTGTTTAGCATCAAAAATATTATTGTTTTTATTGCTCATTTGTCACATCTCCCTTTCAGCTGTATTAAAATAAATCACCTTTGCAACTAGTACAACTTATTCTTTGCACTCAGTATACTGAATAAAATACTGTCGGTCAATCATATATTACGCGTACAAACAAAGATTTTTTCTAAAATAACGATTAAACAATACTGTCTCATACTGTACCATCAATTAATATAAACTGTATTATAACAATGTATTTATAGTACACAAACATTAAGTTTTCCGACATGATTACCAATAGTAGAATGCCCCAGTTCTAGACAATCTAATAGCTATAGAAAAAATTTTTAAGTATATTCAAATAAGGTCTTTTTTCATGTGATTGTTTTAATACGTGATGTATACTTATAAGTAAGGCACTACAAAGTTGAAAGGAAGATTCACATATGATTTTAATGGATGATATTATTCGCGAAGGTCATCCGACTTTACGCACAAAAACTGAGGAGGTTAAATTCCCTTTAACTGATGAAGTAAGACAGCTTGCAGAAGGTATGCTTCAATATTTAATAAACAGCCAAGATCCTGAAATTGCAGATAAATATGATTTACGTAGCGGCATTGGATTAGCTGCCAATCAAGTAAATAGCCTACATCGAATGTTTGCCCTTCATTTAATAGATGACAATGGCGAACAATTAAGTTTTGTAGCAATCAACCCAAAAATCGTTAGCCACTCTGTAGAAAACACATACCTTGCCACGGGTGAGGGTTGCCTTTCTGTAGACCGCAACGTTCCAGGCTATGTACCACGTCATGCTCGTGTTACAGTTAAATTTAAAACAGTTGACGGTGAAGAGAAAAAAATGCGACTTAAAGGCTTGCCTGCTATAGCCTTCCAACATGAATTAGACCACCTTAATGGCATAATGTTTTACGATCGCATCAATGAAAAAAATCCATTTGCGGAAATTCCAGATTCTACACCATATGAGCGTGACTAAGGGCACATAAAGAAAACAAACCCCTGCAGTTGTTTAACATCTGTAGGGGTTTGTTTTCTTGCGTACCTCACCGCGATTTTCAATCCGCCACTTTGGTTTTCTACCCATCTAACAAAGAAACAAATGAAATATTAACTTTAATTTTTCACCTGTTTCCTAAATACAAAAGCAACTAACTGTAGTCATTTCCTCCAACTAGTTGCTTTTTATCTTCATTAAATAATATTTAACTCACGCATAATTTTAGCAAGACCGTCCTCATCTACATGATCTGCAATATGAGTAGCAATAGCCTTCACTCTGTCATGTCCATTCCCCATCGCCACACCTGTTCCAACAGCCTGTAGCATTTCTATATCGTTGATACCATCTCCAAAAGCAATTGCATCATTTAGTGTCAGTCCCATTTTCTCAAGGATTTTTTCAATGCCAGCAGCCTTTGAGCCTCCCTTTGGTAAAATATCACAAGAATAGCGATGCCAGCGTACAAACTGGACATTTGGAAACGTTTCACAATATAAAGGTTCATCTTTTTCTTCCATAAAAATAAGTGTTTGATACACCGCATTATGCATATAATAAGTTGAGTCTAAATTTGGATACGGGTATTTTAATGTATTTAAGCTTTCTGCCACCATATCGTTATTTCCAACAGATGCAATCATTCGCTTGTCATCTAAAAATACTACAGGTTCATTTCGCGCTTCACCAAAGGCAATGATTTTGGCTAGTTCATCTTTCTCAATACCGTTTGTATAGACAACCTCACCACGATAAACAACATATTGCCCATTAAAGGTCACATACGTATTAATATCTAGTTCTTCTAGTAAGGATTGAATCATAAAAGGTGCACGCCCAGTTGCAATGGCTAGCTCATACCCTTTACTACGAGCTTCAAAAAGTGCTTCTTTCGCAGAAGCAGGTAATATTTTTTCACTATTATAAAGTGTACCATCTACATCAAAAAATAAAATTTTCTTCATCTTATAGTCCCTCTCATTATGTATTATTCTGCAAAGGTTAATGACTTTACACAGGTGATTTTTTTTGTTATAATGATCCTAAGGAGTGATGTGCCATGATGAAGAAACTCAAACGCAAATTGTTGAAGCAACTTCGCGGCATACTCGGAAAAAAATCAATTGCCTAACATTTGCCCTTCATTATTTGAAGGGCTTTTCTTTATTTTAGAGTAACTGCGTGATAATATAAAGGAAATGCATTTATTTGGCTATGTGCAACCACTGTCTCATTGCTTCTTATCAAATACGCCT
The DNA here is from genome assembly GCF_001278875.1 of Lysinibacillus sp. FJAT-14222. Classification (NCBI taxonomy): domain Bacteria; kingdom Bacillati; phylum Bacillota; class Bacilli; order Caryophanales; family Bacillaceae; genus Lysinibacillus; species Lysinibacillus sp. FJAT-14222. The sequence continues at coordinate 107,053 of NZ_LIYL01000024.1, forward strand.
TGGTGTACTTACGTCCAGATTTTGAATTGTATCAACATAATTGATTCCTTTCAAAATCCGCGACATCTACCAGAGGCTTTAGGCCAGCAGATGTCTTTTGCGTGAAAGCGAAGCGTCAGCAGCACGTGTTTTTTGCGCGAAAGCGAAGCGTCAGCAGGCATAATGTTGGTCACTCAGGTATTTTCACAAGATGTGAAGTTCTTAGCCTGAGTTCATCTTTCTCAGCTATTATTTTGACATCCACTGTCTTCTGCGGTTGATGATTGGCTTTAAAGCCGCAAAATACATTTGCTGAACGAAGATAAATAGTGCAATTTTGAAACACTGAGATACAAGAAATCCAAACGCCTATTTCATTTTCAGTATACTAGAAATTCGCTATTTTTTCTTGTAGTACGTGTGTGGTATTAGTCAAAGGTGCAATAAAAATGTACGCAATAAAGGAGAGCAAACTATGATTTACAAAGTTTATTATCAAGAAAATGCTATTGAGATTCCAGTTCGCGAAAACACTAAAAGTCTATACCTTGAAGCTGCTTCAGAGCGCGAAGTACGTGAAAAGCTAAAAGACCGAAACTATAATATTGAGTTCGTTCAACTGCTTGAAGGTAACTATTTAACTTACGAACAAGCAAGTCCGAACTTCATCTTGGAGGAAATTTAACAAACATGAAGTTTGTTAAAAATGACCAAGCAGCTGTTTTCGCGCTCGGCGGACTGGGCGAAATCGGCAAAAATACTTACGGCGTTCAATTTCAAGATGAAATTATCTTAATTGATGCCGGCATCAAATTTCCAGAAGACGACTTACTCGGCATTGACTATGTTATTCCAGATTATACGTATTTAGTACGTAACGTCGACAAAATTAAAGGCTTATTTATTACACACGGACACGAGGATCATATTGGTGGTATTCCATACTTACTACGCCAAGTGAATGTTCCTGTCTACGGTGGTAAGCTTGCACTAGGTTTATTGCGCAATAAATTAGAAGAGCATGGACTGTTACGTACAACAAAACTTATCGAAATTAAAGAAGAAGATGTGATTAAGTTTAGAAAAACATCTGTCAGCTTCTTTAGAACAACACATAGTATTCCAGATGCTTACGGAATTGTTGTAAAAACACCACCTGGTAACATTGTGCACACAGGTGACTTTAAATTTGACTTTACACCAGTAGGCGAACCAGCAAACTTAACAAAAATGGCTGAAATCGGCCGTGACGGAGTACTTTGCTTACTTTCAGATAGTACAAATGCTGAAAAACCAAACTTTACAATGTCTGAACGTACAGTTGGAAAAAGTATTGATGAAATCTTCCGTAAGGTTGATAGTCGCATTATTTTTGCAACATTTGCGTCAAATATTCACCGTTTACAACAAGCAACAGATGCTGCAATAAAATACGGACGAAAAATCGCTGTCTTCGGCCGTTCAATGGATAATGCCATTACAATCGGTCGTGAACTTGGCTATATTAATGCACCTAAGGATACATTTATTGATGCCCAAAGCATTAATCGTCTTCCTGCCAATGAAGTAATGATATTATGTACAGGCTCTCAAGGTGAACCGATGGCAGCCCTTTCTCGTATTGCCAATGGTACACATCGTCAAATCCAAATCCAGCCTGGTGACACAGTTATCTTCTCTTCTTCACCAGTACCAGGAAATACGGTAAGTGTAAACAAGATCATCAACTTACTGTTCCGTGCTGGTGCAGAAGTTATTCATGGTGCACTAAATAATATCCATACTTCTGGTCACGGCTCTCAGGAAGAACAAAAATTGATGCTGCGCTTAATGAAGCCTAAATTCTTTATGCCGATTCACGGTGAATTCCGTATGTTAAAAATGCATACTCATCTAGCAGAAGATTGTGATGTTCCACTTGAAAATACATTCGTTATGGGGAATGGTGACGTCCTAGCATTAAGTGCGAATGAAGCACATGTGGCAGGTCGTATTCCTTCAGGAGACGTTTATATTGACGGTAATGGTATTGGAGATATCGGCAATATCGTGCTTCGTGATCGACGCATTCTTTCTGAAGAAGGTTTAGTTATCGTTGTTGTAAGTGTTGATATGGAAAATCAAAAAATTGTTTCCGGCCCTGACATTATTTCACGAGGCTTTGTTTACATGCGTGAGTCAGGTACGATGATTAATGAAGCACAAAAAATGCTAAATCGTCATCTAAATGAAACTATCCAAGGCAAAACTCCTCAATGGACTGAACTGAAAAATGAAATTACTGACGTGTTAGGACCCTATCTATTCGAAAAAACAAAACGTCGACCTATGATTTTACCGATTATAATGGAGGTTTAACCTCACTAAAAAAAACTACGCAAAGTTTGCGTAGTTTTTTATTTTCAATTTTTTGAAACCTCCTTGCTTCTTTTTCGTATATAGTAATAACAACTCTAAAAATCATCTCAGTAATACAACCAGTAGACATACTTAGCATTCAGTTAATCGAAATGATTTAGAGTAGTACATTCAGTAAGATACCGTTTTTTAGGAAATGGCTGCCTGAGTGGAAATCTTATTCATATTGTGGTGCTACTAGAAGCACTGCTATCACTTCTAATCACCTAGACTATTACATAATTTCCGCTAACACTTCAAATTTTTCGTACGACATTTAATCTCAATAAAAAAAAGGATCGTTCACCTTTTAGAGTGAGCAATCCTGTTCTTATGCCTAAATCTTAAAGTATTTAGCTAGTACATAAGCAACCCATTTATAATCCGACTGTAAGCGTATGTTTTCAATTAAACCTTTTAGAATTGGTTTGCTATAGGTTAGATTTTCAACTTGATATTTTAATAATTCAAGAGACTCGCGTTCAATAGACTCCTCTAAACCATTTAGATATTGTTCGATTAATTCTAGCAAATATTCCTGGGAAACTTCTTCATCACAAGGTTTTGCTGTTAATTGAACAAGCTCTTCAGTAATAAAGGGAATCGTTGTATGCCTTGCTATAATATCCGTCTTTTCCGCTAAAGATTTAGCCAATTGATCTAAGTCTAGTGGTATATCGGAAAAAATAAAAAGTTCTGCATAGCTCTTCATAAATCCTTTAATACAATACATGACATCATACTTTGTATTTCGGAGTTCATCCTGATATAGCTGCTCAAGCATATAAAGGATTGACTTCGACATATCGGCATCATAGGCACTTATTTTCTGAAACAATTCTTTTTTAGTTAAAAGGACTTTTTCATTAAAAAAAACTCGAGCAGATGCAGAGTGGTTTTTAAATGCTTGAAAAATACTTTTGTAAAACTCAACTAATATAACATCTTTACTAAGTGAACCTCTGACTACTTGGTCAATGTCAGTAACAAACTGCTGTAGATAGTACTCTACCATCGAAAATAGAAGTTCATCTTTTGTTTTAAAAGATAAATAAAATGCACCTTTTGAAATTCCACACCTTTCTGTAATTTGCTGTACAGATGTAGATTCAAAGCCTTGTTCAGAAAATAGCTCTAATGCTTTCTCCATAATTAGTTGCTTTTTTAGCATACTTTTAATTCTCTCCTAATGTATTTCGTTGACAAATGACCGATTAGTCATTATTATAAATAACTGAATCTAGTAAGTCAATAAAGGGTAGGTGTGAAAGTGAAAGGTTTAGTTAATTTCGTTTTGAAAAACAAATTAGCAGTGTGGTTATTAACAATTATCATCACTGTCTCGGGTATTTATTCAGGTACAAGAATGAAAATGGAATCGATACCTGATATTTCTATACCATACTTAATAGTTATGGGTGTTTATCCTGGCGCAACACCTGAACAGGTCATGAATGAGCTTTCCATTCCATTTGAAAAGTCAATAGAGAGCTTAGAAGATGTAAAGGCTGTTTACTCAAATTCCTCTTCAAACGTAGCACAAGTTCAAGTTGAATACGACTACGGAATTGACATGGATGAGAAAAAGCGCCAATTAGAGTCCGCTTTAGATAATGTAAAACTACCTGAGGGTGCTGAAAAGCCGACAATTATGGCAATTAGCATGAATATGATGCCTGTCGTAGCTTTATCAGTAAGTAGCTCTAAGGAAGATATTGTTGAATTAACGTCAACAGTAGAAGATATTTTACTTCCTAAAATCGAAAAAATTGATGGGGTTGCTTCTGCAACACTCACTGGTCAGCACATTAACCAGGTTTCATTTAAATATGATGAAGCGAAAATGGCTGCGCTTGGTTTAACAGAGGAATCTGTCAAGCAAATGATTCAAGCAAGTGATATGTCACTTTCACTTGGATTATATGAATTTACTGCTGGCGAACAGGCTGTTTCAGTAGACGGTAAAGTTACATCCGTAGATGAATTAAAAGACCTATTAATCCCAGTAACGCCTTCAGCTACAAATCCATCACCATTCGTTCGCTTAGGTGATATTGCGAAAATTGAAGTAGAAGGTAAAGTACAATCTGTGTCACGTACAAATGGCAAAGATGCGATTGCGATTCAAATTGTTAAAGGTCAAGATGCCAATACAGTAACTGTCGTAAATGCGGTTAAAGACCTAATTAAAGACGAAGAAAAATCTATAGCCGGTTTAAAAGTAGATATCTCACTTGACCAAGGTGCTCCGATTGAAGATTCAGTCTTCACAATGATTGAAAAAGCCGTATTCGGTGGCGCAATTGCCGTATTAATTATTTTACTATTCCTACGTGATTTCAAATCGACAATTATTTCGATTATTTCTATCCCAGTTTCAGTATTTATGGCATTACTACTATTAAACTGGATGGATATCACATTAAACATTATGACCCTCGGTGCGATAACCGTTGCCATTGGTCGTGTAATTGATGACTCCATTGTAGTTGTTGAAAACATTTATCGACGTATCCATTTAAAAGAAGAAAAATTAACAGGTCGTGCCCTTATTCGGGAAGCGACTATCGAAATGTTCAAACCAATATTTTCTTCAACATTAGTAACTGTAGCAGTATTCGCTCCACTAATTTTCGTAGGCGGTATGGTTGGAGAATTATTCATGCCGTTCGCGTTAACCATGACATTTGCTCTAGGTGCTTCATTAATAGTAGCGATTACAATAGTTCCAGCTTTATCTCACTTCCTATTCCGTAAAAAAATATACGGTGAGAAAAAAGAAAGTCAGCATAAAGAAGTTGGTAAACTTGCTACTTGGTATAGAGGTGTACTAGAAAAAGCATTAAATCATAAAATTATTACATCTGCAATTGCGATTGTAATGCTTGTTGGTTCACTTGCTTTAACACCACTTATCGGCTTCAGTTTCATGGGCTCTCAAGAAGAAAAGGTTATGTACTTAACTTATTCACCAGCTACAGGTGAGCTAATGAAAGATACAGAAGCAAATGTGGCAAAAGTAGAAAAAGAATTAATGAAACGCAAAGACGTTGATATTTTACAAGTCTCTATCAATGATCCTAAAAATGTTGATCCTTCTGCAATAATGATGGGTGGCGGCGGTGGCGGCGCCTTAATGTACCTCATTTTTGATCCTGATATGAAGGACTTCCCTAAAGCACGTGAAGAAGTAGAAGACTATATATTTAACATCGGTCAATCAGGAGAATGGAAAACTCAAGACTTCTCAGCTATGTCTATGTCTTCAAATGAAGTAAGCTACACATTATATAGCGAGGACTTAGATAAGCTTCGTAAAGCAGTGAAGCAAGTAGAAGGCGCATTAAAAGAAGTTGATGGTCTAGAAGACATTAAGTCTGATAATGAAGATCCATATGTTGAACATACCTTAAAAGTAGATCAGAAAAATGTTCTACAATATGGTTTAACGACGGCTCAAATCGTCATGGCATTGAATTCAAACACTTCATCAGAAGTTTTAACATCAGTCAAGTATGACGGTGAAGATATTGATGTCATTGTACAGCATGAAGCAAAGGCAGCAGCATTATCTCTTGATGATGTATTAGCTACTGAAATCAAAACAGCCTTAGGTACAACAATGACAATTGGCGAATTAGTAGATGTAGAAGAAGGCACTACACTTAACACATTATCTCGCTCTAAAGGTGAATATTTCGCAACAGTGTCTGGTACGATTATCGGCGACGATATTTCAAAAGCAACTTCTGCTGCTGATAAAAAGATCGATAAATTAGATTTACCTAAAGGTGTAACGACTGGCGTAGCTGGTGTGGCTGCAGATATGCAAGAAACATTTACAAAGCTTGGAATTGCTATGTTAGCTGCAATTGCTATCGTTTACTTCATCCTAGTAGTAACATTTGGTGAAGGGTTAGCACCATTCGCTATTCTGTTCTCACTACCATTCGCAGTAATTGGTGCATTTGTCGGCTTGTTCGTCACAGGTCAAACCATTTCTGTTTCTGTTATGATGGGACTATTAATGCTCATTGGTATCGTTGTGACTAATGCCATCGTATTAGTAGACCGTATTATCCATATGGAACGTGACGGACTCGCTATGCGAGAGGCCATTTTAGAAGCAGGTGCAACTCGTTTACGCCCAATTCTAATGACAGCCATAGCCACAATCGGTGCGATGGTTCCAATGGCACTCGGCGGTGGTGGCAGTGGTCTAATTTCAAAAGACCTAGCGATTACAGTAATCGGTGGTTTACTATCTTCAACACTATTAACATTAGTAGTTGTACCAATCGTATATGAAATGTTATCTAAAATGTTAAAGAAAAACCGAAAAGATATTGAAGAAGATTAATAAATACATGTAAAAAAGGGCTCTCCTTTACAGGAGCGCCCTTTTTCTATGTTTTGATATCATCACCATAGCGTGGGTTGTACGACTGGGCGCTTTGTTGCTGTCGCTTCGCTTTCGCACAGATAAAACATTGTTGCTGCCGCTACGCTTTCGCACAGAGCAGAGCTTCCTGGGGGCATTAGGCTAACACGATGTTAGTCACGAAGACGTTATCACAGGACGTGATGGTTTTAGCCTTCGTTCCTCTATTGCTGATCCCAAGGAGTCACCAGTCACCGCTTCAATCAACTGATTAACATGGCATACGTTTAAACAAAATATCATCTCAAACATTCGATAATGAACACTCATTTTTAATGTAAATTCATGAAAAATAAAATCATCTGAATATATCACCTATCATTTGAGTAAACCTTTTTAACAATATAAATCCCCTAATAGTGCTTGCATTAATGTTCATTATCTCGCTTAAGCCTTAAAATATCCCCTCTCAAACTCTAATTGCAAAAAAGCAGGGCTTATAACCAATTCTCGATACAATAGACTTTTTTGGCCGTTGCATCTAATCTCACCTGTTTTCCTATAGCAATTGGATGCATCGGATGTGTATGACATATATCAAATTCTGCTAAGATTGGGATATCGATGCCGTCTAACTGTTCAAGCAGAACTTCATATGGTATACGCCCTGTTTCTAAGTCATCATAACATTCATGCTTACCTAAAATAATGCCACTTATTTTTTCAAATACTCCGTGTAATTTCAGCATCGCAAAATTTTTCTCAACGATAGCTGTATTTTTACCGCAATCTTCAATTAATAAGATATCTCCATTTTTAATATTCGGAAAATAAGGTGTACCAATGAATCCATACATAGCATTTACATTGCCGCCAATTAACCTACCTTCAGCAACTCCTTCTCGAACCGTCACCCATTCATTCTTATATAACTTTTTTTCTACCGTTTTTTCTAGCCAATTGACAGGTTCATCTGACCAATAAGTAGGCATCGGAATTTCGTAAGGTAATGCTTGTGATTTAAAGAAGTAGTTCTCGAAGAATTGATATGTATCATTAACTAATGGCTCAAACTCACCAAAGGAAGGAACTAAAGCTGGACCATAGAAAGTTGTAATTCCCGTTTTTGCGTAAAGTGCAAGTAAAATTGTCGTTGCATCAGAATAACCAACAACGATTTTTGGATTGTTTTGAAACGCCTCATAGTCGATATACGGCAGCACACTATTTGAATTTGTACCACCGATTGTCGACATTATGATGTGGACGTTTGGATTTCGTAGTAATTCATTTAATTCTTCAGCACGCTCTTTTGGAGTGCCAGAGCGATAAATATCAGATTTACCAGTTAGACCTCCTTCAATTAAGTTTATATTTCTTTGTTCAAGAAAAGCTTTTGCACGCTTATATCGGGAAAGTGCACTGACAGATGCTGGCGATGATGGTGAAAAAATACCAATATTTATACTACTACTGTTTCTTATTGGATTCATACAAACACTCCTTTTGAATTACAATAATTTCGACATGTAATATTCGTCCATGTATTCCCCATCAACATATAAGGAATGTCTTTTAGTCCCCTCAATTTCAAATCCCATTTTTTCGTATAATGCTACCCCTGCAGTGTTGTTTGCCATTACTGATGAGGTGAAATCTCGAGCAAATATTTCTGGATTAACTAGTTCATCATCCTCGACAAATAAAATACTATTTGATAAATCAGGCATATACGGTGTACCTTGAAGTAGATTTAACGTACATAAATTTCCGCCATATAATTGTCCACTTGCTTTTCCGTCAGAATACACCTTCCAGCTAGCTGCTTCAAAATGACGATTATGCTGATCTAAATACCATGCATCATCACTCCAAACGCTTGATGCTTTAATCGTATATGGTGTATTGTTCATTAAACATTGTTGAAAATATATTAGCTGATAGTCTTGTGCCTGTTCCATACGAAAGCTAGAAAAATGAGGACCTGAATACGTTATAAATCCACATTTTTTTGTAATAGCTGTTGCTGAAGCTGTGATATCACTGAAACCACAAAATATTTTTGGATTATTTGCAATCATGTCGTAATCCAAATAGGGTAATACCTCATTACAGTTAAAACCACCGATGACTGTTAATACAGCCTTTACATTCTCATCGTGAAAGGCATCATGAATGTCAGCAACTCGATGCTCAATCGATGTTGAATTTTGAAGATCACATTCAAAAATATGACGCCCATAGGATACCGTAAAGCCTAACTCTCCAAGCTTTTTCTTTGTTTGTTCAGCGCCTTCTACTGTAATAATTGCTGCACTACGACTAGGTGCGATAATACGTATCTCATCACCTACTGTTAATTTATTCGGAATACGCAAACTGCTCCTCCCCTAAAAAGTTTTAATTTTTCATCTAGAACTAAAATTTTCTCTATTATTACAAAGCGCCAATGGAAAATCAAATATGAAATTACAATTTTCTCATATCGCGAAATGAAGTTCAATGAATACCATTCAAACGAGGCTGAAACAAAACTGGTCTGAACCTTAAAAACGCGAAAAATAAATTTTAGAAACGTTGATTTCTTTCTTCTACCAGCTTTGTTTGCTGTTTATCAGCGATGTTTGAGATTTTACCGGCGATGTTTGAGGTTTTACCGGCGATGTTTGAGGTTTTACCGGCGATGTTTGTTGTTTATCAGCGATTCTGATACTTTTATCAGCGATGTTCGATGTTTTTTCAGTGATGTCCGGGTTCCGGCTCTTTTCATTCTTCCCACTATAAAAATCCATCAAAAAAGATGCATCGCAAAGTAATTTTGCAATGCATCTTTTTTTGGTTTGGCTAAGCGAATACTTCCGTCTAAGCAATTATGCTAGTACAACTAATACTTAATTATGTTGGCAGCACAGACTCCTAAAAATGATTATTGAGCTTCCTATTCTTCTCTAAGCAAGCAGCGTTAGAACTCAGCTACCTATCTCCTCCTTTTACCAATTAATAGCGTGACTTGTGCCATTGTAAATGGTAATGAAGATTTTTTTCGATACGCTACATACTTTGGCTCCCAAAAATCTGCATATTTTAATTTGAAGTTTTTTAATCCTTTAAAATGGTAGAAGTGCTGCCCATGTAAAAATATTTGTGCTGCAATTTTTTCACTTAAAAAGGAATACCTAGATTGTCCGACATTTGACAATGGCGACATCCCCATATTAAAAACACGATAGCCTTGTGCTTTTGCCCATTCAAATAGCGATAGAAAAATGAAATCCATCGTTCCAGATGGTGCTCCCGGTTTAAAACGCATGAGGTCTACTGAGATTCTTTCGCCATTATCGTACATTGGCATGATACTGGCAAATCCAATAACTTCTTCTGCTCCACGTAAAACGACAATCTTGGAAGTGTTTAAATAGTGTTCATCAAAAAAGCCAAGAGAAAAGCCTTTTTCTGCCCTTCCCTGCAACCATTTCATTGATACTTCTTCCAACTCATTCATTACTTCCTGTGAGTAAGGTGGGCTTATTAATTCCAATGTAAAATTTTCTCGTTCAAATTTATTTTTTATCGCTCGGCTCCCCTTCATCCCCTTACCGACAAGTGTAAATTTTTCTAAATCTACAAAAGCTTCCTCACCAAGCTTAAAAAAACTATAACCATGCTCATGTAGAGAAGAAAAAATTTTATTGTTAATTTCATAAAAGACTGGTGTATAACCATGCTTATCCGCCAATTCCAAAAACTCCTGAATAGCAGATAAAAAATCAGATTCATTCCCTACTGGATCTCCAAGTACAACGATTTTATCAGCATATATTTGATAAGAAAATAAAACTGTACCTTTTTCATTCCAGTGGACAAATTTGTCATGTAAAAAAATCAAGTGTGAATACTCCGTCCCTTTATAGGTCATCAAATGATTTTTGATTGTATCTTCTTGCTCACTAGACAAAAGCTTTTCCATTTTCTTAGGTGCACGGATAAAATAACCTATATAAAAAATGACAATTGCTATTAGGATGCCAATTACAGCACTATAAAATAGATCTCGGTAATCTGTAATGATATAGACCTGTAGAGTAGCTGGAATATGAATTTTGGAAGTAGGTAAGTTCACATAACCAATTAATAAATACATCACTGTAATGATTGTCACTGCAGCAAGGTCAAATAAGACTATTCCCCATGTCAAAACATAACTTTCACGGTAAAATTGTTTTTTTGACGCAATTAACAACCCTGTGACAATCATTAAAAAAATAGCTTCTTCATAGTCAAGGCCCTTAAATATAGAAAACAGAGCGGAACTACTGAGTACAATGATGGTAAGCTGATATGCCCTTTTTACTTTATATTTAATCCCCCTACATAATCCTAAGAGAATAAAGCCTGCTGCAACAGTCATTTGATGAGAGACATTCATGATTGGCGAGGATAAAAATTCCTGAGCTATTTTTAATCGAGTTAAAACACCTGGCACCGACGCAGATAGTAATAACACAATGCCAGAGATAAAAACCAATATTGTTAGCAACATGTGACTAAGCCTCTGGAAAATAACATTTGGCAAGTCATCCCATGATTGATTCCAACGTTTCCAATATTCTTTTATAAATAAGAAAGAGGAAACCAAAAATGGAAGCACAAAGTAACCAACCCGGTACAAAATTAATAGAAACAGCACTTTTTCATCAGCGATTCCTACACTTTGAGTCCCCCACAAAAAAACAAGGTCAAATGAGCCAACTCCACCAGGTATCATACTGACTATTCCCGCACTGGAAGCAATTAAAAATATTGGAATTAATGCGGATAATTCTATCGGTATATTCAAAATAAAAGTTAATATCCAGATAACTAAAAAGACCGCAAACCATTCAGCTACTGAAGTTACTATCAATTGAAGAGCTATCTTTGGATTTAAAGAACTCGTTTTTTTATAGCGAATGATGTGCATAGCAATAAAAACCGGAACATATAAGCTGACAAGAATGACTGCAATCGATAACCACCGTACTTCTTTCAGCAATGGGAAGTCCCAGAAGAATATATACATAATCCAAACTAACAAAGAAATCCCTGTTAAATAAAAGAGTGTTACGGAGGCAATGGTTTTTAACAAGTATTCCTTATCCTCTTTATATTTCGAATAGAAATAATTACGCAGAAATACACCAACTAAACCACCAAAACCAATAAGATTTGAGAAGGTATTCACAATAAATGAATGATTCAGTAAAATACGGTTATTTATTTTGATTCCCAATATTTTCACTAAAATAACATCATAAAAAATCATCGGTGTAATAGCACAGAAGGTGATAAAAAGAATAAATAAGAGCTCCCATATCTGCAATTCATTCACTTCTTTGCGAAGTAAATGAACATCTATCCCACTTATCGTTTGTAGAATTTCATAAATTGCTATTGCTAAAAGTGCTATTGGAAATAGAATTTTCAAAAATTTCAACAATGCCTCTTTTCGAACGTTAAACATGTGCTAAACCTACTCCCCATAAGTTTTGAAATCAATGATATTTTCTGTATTTCCCTTTCTACTTCATATCAATCCATATACAGTTTGTTCATGACCGAATCTTTCTAACACCTGTACTTTTTGCATGCCTCGTTTTTCAAGTAAACGACAAGAAGCAATATTGAGAGATTTATCAAGAATTTTCTCTTGTTTATCGATACTTTTCAGTGATTTATCGCCCAACTTATTAAAAATATCGACATCAAGAAAAAAGCGTACCCTTTATTCAATACTCATAGGTACGCTCATTCTCTAAATATAGTATCGATGGATCGGACGTCCCACACTTCCATATTGTATATCCACCTTTAATAAATTTTGCTTTTCTAAAAAATCTAAGTAACGTCGAGCCGTTACACGGGCTGTTCCTATGTACGTGGATACTTCCTCCGCTGATACCGCTTCGTTGCTTTCTTGAATATAGGCAAGCACTTTATCTAATGTTGCTCGGTTAAAACCCTTTGGTAGCTCGTTAATTATAATTGTTTCAGTAACTGAAGGAACAGCTATTTGCTCAGATATACGCTGTTGCATTAGATGATCAACATCATGTTGTGTTAGATCTTGCATGTCACTTATTTTCTTTTTATACGCTTGATAATTCATTAAAGTTTGCTCAATTCGTTCAAACGTAAAGGGTTTCATAATATAATCATAGACACCTAAGTGTAAAATTCGCTGCACAGTTGGCATATCATTAGCTGCGGTCACAGCGATAACGTCAACTGGAAGATGTTCTTCACGAATCTTTCCTAACGTAATGATGCCATCCTGCTCAGGCATAAAAATATCCATAAAGACAAGCTCAGGATTTAATTGTTTAATCTTCTCAAAACCCTCGATCCCATTTCCAGCATAGCCTATTAACGAAAACCCTTTGATTTGCTCAATAAATTGCCTGTTCACTTCTCGTACCATCGGATCATCTTCAATTAGTAACACATTTATTTCATCCATCTATTCTTCTCCTAACTCAAATAAGATTAAGAAACTTGTCCCTTTCATAAATTCACTCACCACTTCAATATCGCCATTGCCTTTTCTAACAATTCCATGGATTAAATGTAAGCCAATACCGCGATTCTCACTTGCCTTTGTTGAAAATCCATTTTCAAACATACGAGCTTGTACCTCCTCAGACATCCCAATACCATTATCAGAAACAGCAATTGCTAACACAGAGTCATGCTCATCTACAGAAATTGCGACATATTTATCATCCTTAGAAACAACATTTAACGCTTCAAAGGCATTTTCAATTAAATTCCCTAACAAGACAACAAAATCGTGATGATCTAGAAGAGCTGGAAAGCGTTTAAAATGACTTTTTCGATCAATTTCTACTTGTATGCCTAATTCCTTGCCATAACTAACTTTACTAAGCAATAATCCAGAAATATTTTCATTATGAAAGCGTTCATTCAAAAACTTCGTTAAAGAAGCTTCATTTTCGGTAGTAGCAGTAACGTATTCAAGTGCCTGCTTTGTATGTCCCAATTGCAGAAGCCCTGCAATAGTATGAAGCTTATTTTTATGCTCATGCGTTTGTACGCGTAGCGCTTGAACAAAAGCTTTAACGCCTGTTACCTCTTCCGCAAGCTTTTTCACCGCGGTTAAATCTTTAAACATGGCAACCGCACCGACTAACTCATCATTTACAATAATCGGGACACGATTACTTAGAATACTATGATGATTAATGTACAGCTCTTGATCGTATACAGGAGTTGCCGTTTCAACAATTTCAGGCAATCGTGTGTCAGGCAAAACATCATAAATCTTTTCACCGATACAATCCTCTATCTTTCTAGTTACTCCTAATATATCAGCTGCTTTTTCATTAAAAATTGTTATATTCATTTCCTTATCAACCGCTATGATGCCTTCATGCATAGCATTGAACGTTTCTGTTCGTTCTACATACATCTTTGCAATCTCATGAGGTTCGAGCCCAAACATTTGCTTTTTAATGTGTCGGCCGAGTGTATATGCTCCCCAAATACTAAAAACAAGTGATATAAGAATAGTAATAAAAATTTCATGCTCATAACTTTGTAACATTCCAATAAACGTTGGCAGTGAATACCCTACAACTACAATGCCTACTTGTTCTTTTTTTTCATCAACGATAGGGACAAAAGCTCGAATCATCACACCGGCTTCCCCTTGTGCCTTCGATACATAATAATGCTCACTAAAGGCAGCATTTAAATCCTGTGATCCACTACGTTTCCCTATTTCTTTACTGACGGGGTGTGATAGTTTAATACGATCCATATTCATCACAACAATATACTCAGCTTTATTAATAACACGTATTCCATCTACAATTTTATTGACATTTTTTGAAGCTTCTTTAATATTGTCATTTTTCAAATGCATACTTAACTCTGGCACATTCGATACAGTTCGTGCGACGAGCATAGCACGCTGACCAAAATCCTTTTCTTGCTCAGTTAAGAGATTACCAAGTACAAAAATGCCACCAAGTAAAAAGGAGAAAGCAATGATTAAAAATGTCACTAACAGTATCTTGCCATTTACGGGCATTTTCATCATTTAAAGATTCCTTCCTTTCCAATCAGCATATGCACTATTAAGAGAAGCTTAATCAGTGGGGTTTTACTCAAGCTCAGAATGTCACTTTTACAAATGATATGCTTTTAAGATTATCTTCAAAAAATTCTTTTGACAACACCTTTAGTTGACATAAGCAAGAGAAAGTCATGAACTTAATGAACAATATTACAAAAAATTGATATAAAACTAAATATTTTATCATTAATTATTTTTGTATTATAACAATAGTAAATTAATTATAGCGTACCATAACAGCTTGAAATATTGAAAACACTACATTTCATTGAAAATGTTAGTGAATGTACTTAATGAACGATATGTTTCTTATTTTCTAAATCTCTTTTTGTAAAAAGGATTCGCTATGATAAATCTAGTGAAAACGATATCAAAAAGAAAATTCAGAAAAGAGGTAGCATAAAATGAAATTACTGAAAAATTTGACTGTTCAGGTTATCGCTGCGATCATTTTAGGGGTTATTGTTGGAGCCATCTTCCCTGAGTTTGGTGCAAGCCTTAAAATCTTGGCAGACTTATTCATCAAGCTAATTAAAATGTTAATCGCTCCTATTATCTTCTTAACAGTTGTAATCGGAATCGGCAGTATGGGAGATATGAAAAAGGTTGGGAAAATCGGAGGAAAGGCGTTACTGTACTTCGAAATTGTCTCTACTATTGCCTTAGCAATCGGGATTACTGTTGCATTAATCGTTAGCCCAGGTACAGGATTAGATACATCAGGTGCTTCCGAAGCTGATATCTCAAAATATACAACTGCAGCAGCAGAAACTGAGCAAGGCATTGGCGCCTTCATCTCTAGCATCATTCCTGAGAACGTAGTAGGTGCACTTGCAGCAGGGCAATTACTTCCTGTTTTATTCTCTGCAATATTGTTCGGCTTAGCCGCTGCCTCAATTGGCGCACCTGCAAAACCTGTCATTACATTTTTTGAACAAGTGGCAGAAATTTTCTTCAAGATCGTAAGTATGGTGATGAAAATATCACCAATCGGCGCATTTGGTGCAATGGCCTATACGATTGGTAATTTTGGTTTGAAATCGTTAGGCAACTTAGGTCTATTAATGGCTGCAGTATATATTACAATGTTCTTATTTGTAGTCTTTGTTTTAGGTACGATCGCTAAATTCTTCGGCTTCAACATTTTCAAATTTATTGCATATTTAAAAGAGGAGATTTTCTTAGTAATTGGTACTTCATCATCTGAATCGGCCTTACCATCTATGATGCGTAAATTAGAAAACTTTGGTTGCTCTAAGCAAGTTGTTGGATTAGTAGTACCAACCGGTTATTCCTTCAATCTTGATGGAACTTCTATCTACCTATCAATGGCTGCATTATTTATTGCACAAGCATACGGAATGGACTTGACGTGGATTCAAATCATTACACTTCTTGGGATTTTAATGATTACATCTAAAGGTGCCGCTGGTGTAACAGGTTCTGGTTTTATCACATTAGCAGCGACACTTGCTGCCTTCCCTATGATCCCAGTCGAAGGGATTGCGCTACTAATTGGTGTTGACCGCTTCATGTCTGAGGCACGTGCCGTAACAAATTTAATTGGTAACGGTGTAGCTTGTGTTGTCGTATCAAAATCTGAAAAAGAGTTTGATGTAGAAATGCAAGAACGTGCACTTCAAGGAAAAAATACTATTGTGTCCTAAGAACAAATGCGCTAAAGCTCTCGAGAGCCCGAAACAAAAGTAAACGCTCCACCACTTTTGCCCGAGGGATCTAAGCGACCTCGAGGTTGTAGCGCTTTACTTAGACGCCGACTATGCTCTAGGTTATCCACAGGCAAAAAATCTATAGTTTCCTTAACTACAAGAAAGGGTAGTGATGACAGCTTAATTGCTGTATCACTACCCTTTTTATTTAACATATTGTTCAAGCAAGCGTTGCGTATTTAATGATTGTTCAAGTGCCTTTTTCTCTTTTGCCCAATATATTAAATATTGCTGTTCTCCAATATTAAAAACCATCTGCTGTAATTCTTCACTTAGCTCAGAGCTAATAGCAACCTTTAAAATATCTACCTCATATAATGGCTCATCTTTAATTTCGTAGACAATATGATAGACTGGTTTTTCTTCAAATATAGCTCTTTCGTTTTTGCTTAGTTTCTTGACATGGCTTAGAGGATAGTTTTCTATATAGGCTGTTGCATCTTGACCTGTTGTTCGAAATAAGGAGTGCTCTCCTTTATATAATTCGATTGCATCAATTTCTATTGCATGATCTAAAATACTAGAAATAACCTCTTCCTCATTTTTTTCACGAAACTGCATTGTAAAAGCACCAATAAGTATAATTGCAGCAAATATGACTAGTTTCCATCTTCGTTTATTCATTTTTAATTACCCGTTCAATGCTTTTTTGACAAAGCGATTAATATCTACATCCGCACCAATGACAAGCATAATATCCCCTAGCAAAATTTTATCACTCGCCTGCGGAGAAACGATTATATCTGCACCACGCTTAAGACCTACAATATTAATACCGTACTTTGCACGAATATCTAAATCCATAATAGAGTAACCTGCAATCGCATCATTTGCCTTAAGCTCCATAATTGAATGTTCATCCGAAAGCTCTAAATAATCAAGTACTGTATTGGACAGCATATTATTGGCAATACGTATCCCCATATCACGCTCAGGATGAACGACAAAATCTGCACCAATTTTGCGCAGTACTTTTTCATGGTAGTCATTCTGAGCCTTTACAGTAATCTGCTGAACACCAATTTCTTTTAAAATAATAGTCGTCAAAATACTAGCCTGAATATCTTCACCAATCGCTACGATAATATGCTCAAAATTACGAATACCTAATGAATTTAATACCGATTCATCTGTTGAATCTGCGATAACAGCCTGTGTGGCAATAGAAGCAAACTCGTCTACCCGCTCTGAGGAATGGTCTATCGCCATAACTTGTGCGCCTTGACTCATTAGTTCGCGAACAATGCTTCCTCCAAAACGTCCAAGTCCAATGACAGCAAACTCTTTTTTCATCATAAAAAATCCCTCCGAAAACTACTATACCATTATTGTAACGCATTCTCTGCTATATGTATCGTCAAAACAAGATACTATTCATCAGTAAAAGACAAATACCTGGTTATAGTTAAGAGCACTCGGTTCTCTTCTTTGCTCATGGTACTCCTTTGAACGCTCGAGTTACGTCATCAGGTTGTGATTTTAAGTAATCCTTTCTTTTATACCATGTTGTTCATTAAATTTTTTCTATTTTTGGCATTATTACCTATTTATCTATTAGCTTATCTAATAACTGCAAAACAATTTACCTCCAATTGTTTTGGGCAAATAAATAAGTACCGAAACACGTCAAAATAGACGATGTATTCGGTACTTCCGTTTGCATCATTGAAAGGTAATAAACTTATGGATGTGTATTTGACATAAATAAATGGAATCGCAATAAAAGTGAAAAGATTATTAATTACCATCGATTTGATTTCGATTAGGCTTAAATGCATGTGTTTTTCCTCCATACACAATCAAGGAACCGATGAGACTTAATAATACGAGTATCCATGGGAAAGAACTCGCTCCAAATTGATTCAGCATCATTCCGCCAACAAATCCACCTCCAGCTACTGCAAGGTTGAAAATGGTGACAAAAATAGATTGAGCCACATCTGCTCCTTCTCCAGCAGCATCTGCTATGACCGTTTGTAATAATGTTGGTGCCCCGCCAAATGTCAAACCCCAAGCTGCTATTCCAATAAAAATGAGTAATGGTAAACCATTTGCAATTCCTAGCACAAGTGACGCAATGGCGAAACCAACAAGACTGATTATTGACATCAGCCGTAAATAGTTATCAATAAATACCCCCATCACCCAAATTCCTACTATCGATGAGATACCGAACGTTAGTAAAGCGAGACCGACGTAATTAGCAAGTCCAACATACGTCATGTATGGGGCGATATAGGTATAGAGAATATTATGAGCCAAGATCCAAACGAAGACGACACACAATATCGGGCGAACGCCAGGCAATCGGAAAATCTCATAAATAGGTTGTCGTTGTTGAGCAGATTGTCCAGAAAAATCTGGCACTTTTATATATATCCATACCATCAAGAAAAGTGTAAGCACACCAATAATGATAAAAATAGATTGCCATTCCAAAAACAATCCCAACCAAGTACCCATGGGTAGCCCTAATGACAAAGCGATTGGTTGCCCTGTCCCTGCAATTGCCAACGCACGCCCTTGTAAAGATGGTGCTACCATCCGGCGCGCATATCCGGCCACAAGTCCCCATAGCAAACCGGTGGACATTCCCGCAAGGAAGCGTAATCCTAAGATGAGGACATAATGAGAAGATATTGCCGTTGCTATATTTGCAAGAAATAGGATACATAATGCCAGTAACAACACTTTCTTTCGCCTCCATCCTCTTGTTAATGTAACAAGGGGAATGGCCGCTAGAACCGAACCGATGGCAAAGAGTGTCACCAATTAGAGTTAACAGAGGAAGAACGTGGTTTTGTGCGTGAATGGCTACGGGAAGATTTTTATACAAAGCATATCTATCAAGCATTGAATCACATGCGTTATGTGTTAAAAGCTACAACGGATACACAAGCAACAAAGCGCTTAAAAAACTGGCTCGAACGCTATCAATTTCACACAAGTGGTGTAGTTTCAAAGATAGCTAAAACCGTGATTGTTCGTGAGAAAGCAATGGTAGATACCATATACTCACCTTTCTCAAACGGCATTATGGAAGGCACAAATAATAAAATTAAGCTCATCAAAAGACGTGGTTTTGGCTACCGAAATGATGCCCATCTTTTCCTCCGTTTACGTTTGGAAACAGGTCATTGATTTTGTCATCCCCGGATTTTGGTGATGAGCCAAATAATTCGAAATACCCCATATTATTCCGTTTTCACCCATTCCCCATTTAGTGCTAAGTGAGAGAGACCGTTCCCCTAAATGGTAGATCAAGTTGCCATATTCATGACCCCAGCGCATGATGGTTGTCGGATGAACCGAAACACTACGTTCCTTCAGGATTTCATCAAAGAAGCCTGCTTGAAACCCTTGCTCGTGTATTTGTATAATATTTTCCTCTCCAAAAGCCTCGTAATCACCCAGTATAAGAATAGTGTGTAGACAATAAAGTTGTTTCATTTCAAAGTGTAAACATGTATAACACCTTTCAGAAAAGTAATTGTTTAATTACATAATCCCATACTTATTTTTCGCAAATCAGATATCAATATAGTCTTTTAAAAAATCTTTTAAAATCCTGAGTATTCTTCCGCATACTCGTCTTAAGAGCACTGTTAGATTACAAAAAAGTGCTTATGGCACTTCAAAGTGCGTACTTCTCAAGTGTGGTTCCTTGATGCAAAATAACAGTGAACAAAGCAGATTATAAAAGGAGCTAAAACACTATGAATAATGAATCTCAATCAACACGCAAAGTCGCCTTAGTTGTAGGTGCAAATGGTGTCATCGGTCGCAACCTCATTGATCACCTAATTACTCTCCCTGATTGGGAAGTGATAGGCGTATCGCGTCGAGGTGGAGAATCTTTTGGCCATGTCCGGTATGTGGCTGCGGATCTACTCAATATAGACGACACCTGGGAGAAGTTAGGCAATTTAACTGAGGTAACACACATCTTCTATGCCGCCTATCAGGACCGTCCAACTTGGGCCGAACTTGTTCCCCCTAATCTCACCATGCTAGTAAATACCGTAGAAGTGATCGAGTCAGCCGCACCAGGCTTAAAACATGTAAGTTTGATGCAGGGTTACAAGGTATATGGCGCACACCTCGGTCCGTTCAAGACTCCGGCTCGTGAGACAGACGCTAACCATATGCCGCCCGAGTTCAATGTTGATCAGCAAGATTTCTTAGAACAAAGGCAAAAAGGTAAGGCTTGGACTTGGTCGGCGCTCCGTCCTTCTGTAGTCTGCGGCTTCTCGCTTGGAAATCCAATGAACCTCGCTATGGTTATTGCGATCTACGCTTCAATTTCGAAGGAACTTGGACTGCCGTTGCGGTTTCCGGGCAAGCCGGGTGCTTACGATAGCCTCTTGGAGATGACAGATGCTGGACTTCTCGCGAAGGCAACAGTATGGGCGGCAACTGAAGATCGTTGTGCTAATCAGGCATTCAACATCACGAATGGCGATTTATTCCGCTGGAATGAATTATGGCCGAAAATTGCTCACTACTTCGGCTTGGAAACGGCGCCTCCATTGCAGATGTCCCTGGACGTTGTCATGGCGGACAAGGAGCATCTTTGGAACAAAATGGTCGAGAAACACGGGCTTGCTCAGCATTCCTATAAAGACGTATCCTCCTGGGGATTCGGTGATTTCGTGTTCTCTTGGAATTACGATTTCTTCGCTGACGGAACTAAGGCCCGTCGCTTAGGTTTTCATGAATACGTCGATACCGAAGCGATGTTTATGAACATCTTCGACGACTTTCGCAAACGTAAAATCATTCCATAAACGAAAAGCCGGCATTTTTATATGAACTGCATCCCAATTGTTAGACACAGTCTAACAATTGGAAGTGCAGTTTTCTATGGCTAAATTTTCTTCTATAGAAAAAATACAAGAGGGAAAAGATATTTAAAGGGGACTGAAGGTGGAAAAACAATTGCCAAATCTTAAGGTGTTGCTTCGAGTGTATTTTACGAGTGAGTGAAAAATTATGAGTCGCATGGTGAAACAACTTTCGAAAAGCGCTATTTTTTTATAAAAAAGGATTGATCAAATTAATTACCATGAATCCTATATGAAAACGTCTAAATAATTATTTCATCTGTCCTTTTTGTAAATAGATATAAATTTAAGAAATTTCGTGATCCTCAATACCGTTAAACAGACTGTTTAATGCTAATTATCGAATTTAATTATGCTTATTACACTTTAAAATTCATGATTTTAATCAGTCTCTAGTTAAAACATTTACCTAATTACAGATGGCTTCCACCAGTTACATCCATATTATGCCCAGTAATAAAACTCGCTTTTTCACTCGCTAGAAATGAAACAACATTTGCAATTTCTTCTGGTTGACCCTCTCTTTTTAAAGCACTCATATTCTTTGCATTTTCTTGACCTTCTTCTGTATGCAACCAGTTAGCAGTTGAATCCGTATCAATAATTCCAGGCATTATGGAATTAACCGTAATTCCTTTTTCACCCAATTCCTTTGCTAATGTAAACGTCATTGTATTAATAGCGCCTTTTGTCATACTGTATACCATCATATGTGGAAACGCGATACGTGTCACACCTGATGATAGATTTATTATCCTACCATTGGATTCGATAAGTCCGATTAAAGATTGTGTGATAAAATATGGTGCTTTAACATTTGCATTAAATAGCCGATCGAACTCATCATAATCCACGTCTCCAAATCCATTTGATGTAGCATGTCCAGCATTGTGAACAATTGTATGCAATGATACATTATTATCCTGGATTATCATTTTTTTGATTTTTTTGATAAACTCTTTAATTCCTTCACTGGAATTAAAATCACCTTGAATTAAATGTGCTTGTCTGCCAATTGATTCAATTTCTTCTTTGACTTGATTAGCTTTTTCAATATTTTGATTATAATGTAATAGTAAATTGAATCCATCATTTGCAAGTTGGATTGCGATTGCCTTTCCTATCCCTCTAGAAGCTCCTGTTACTAATGCATAATTATTTTTTTTCACGTAATATAACCTCCCTTTAAAGAGAGTGTAAGGGTTAACCTAAGGGGGAAGGTCAATTACTTAATACTTAGACGGAAAAATAAATTCCGATAGGCGTTTGGAGGAATATAGATAATCATCTGGGTTTAATATACGTTCATAAATATATGGTTCAGATAATTCTATTTCGTTATTTTTCATGATCTCATTTATTTTTAATACCGATTCTTCTTGATAAGGATCAATTTCATAAATAATCTTTTGCGTTTGAAAACCAAAATAACTTGTGATTCCGGATTGACTCAATTTGTGATTTTCCAATTGTACAGCGACACGAATAGGGTGAATTTTATTATCCATCAGTTTATATTTGATGATTTTTTCATTCTTTTTAACATTAAGTTCGCTAACTAATTCCTCGATGTTATTCAGCGCTACACATATATTTTCATTTGGTAATAATTCATATTCATATACGATCAATGATTCTAAATACGCTTTTTGGACTTCATTATTTAACATCATAATTGCAGGACTCAGGGCTTTCAAATTATTTATTGTTTGATTTGCATCTTTTATCTTATTCATTTCCAACTGAAGCTTTTCTTCTATCAAATTATTTATTTCATCATCTGATAACTTTCTATGGATGATTTTACTGATTTCATTTAAGCTAAATCCTGCTTTTTTTAATAAATTTATTCGTTTAGCAGTTAGTAACTGATTCTTATCATAATATCGATAATCATTATTTGGATCAACAAACACTGGATTCAAAATATTATGTTCATCATACAGATACAAAGTTTTTCGTGATAAGCCAGTCAACTTGCTAAAATTCTTTATTAGAAGCAAATTATTATTCACTAATAAATCACCTACTATCAATTTTATTTTGATTTATAATATACATTATAGGATTTAAGTTCAATTTATTAAAACGTGGATCTTCCACTTGAAGAGACGTTCTGAATAAATACAATACGAAAAATAAAATCCATTCATATACAAATGGGTTCAGTTCATCCTTTTTATAATCATCGTACTTTATTTCAAAGCCTCATTAAGATATTTCAACTTCTTTTTTATTCAGATTCTAGCCATACTAGTTCAGCTTCTTTCAAACCAACATCTCGTTCGTATGAAAAAAATCGTTCTTATAAAGGGAAAGTTGGAAAAATCGCACCTAATCTTTTAAATAATAAAGTCCAAGCAGAAAAACTAAATGAAAAGTTGGTTACGGAGTTTAAATTATTGGGCGAGAAATTATAACTATCACCGATGAGCCCTTATATGTCATTTTTGTCTCCAAGCTCTGGGTTGGCCAGAACGGTAGCCCTTCCCCCGTACTTTCTTTCTAAATGCGAATCCCCCCACCTACACATCAGATGGAGAATCTCTTTTAGACTCCAACCGTAGTCGGTCAACTCATACTCGACTTTTGGTGGAACCTGATTGTAAGAAGTGCGTAAGATGACGCCTTCCTCTTGAAGCTCGCGAAGTTGCTGCGATAACATTTTTTGAGTAATTGCAGGTATCAAGTTTTTCAATTCATTGTTACGTTTCTTGCCAAATGTCAGATGAAAGAGTATTACAGGTTTCCATTTACCTCCAATTACCTCCAAAGTTGCCTCTACCGCCGTATTGTAAATCTTATGAGAATCCTTCATTCCACACCACACCTTACTTTTATGACTTCATTTAGTTCAGCTTTTGTTACATTTTTCATCATTATTCATTTCTACCTCTAAAATCAAATTTAGGGAACTACATTTCTTTTGTATCCTCTACTTCTGTCTTCAGGGTTCAGGACTTGCACCCTATAGTTCATAGGCATGCCGGGCGCACAAATTAAGTATATTTTTACATTAAAAAAGACGAGGAAAAAATATCCTCGCCTTGGCATTACATTATTCAGCGTTGCGCATTTCATCTAAAACACGATTTACACGTTTTTCTAGCATTTTCATACCGCTACCACCAGCTTGCATGTGACGAAGCTGACCATCTTTATCGAAAACATAATACGCAGGTACGTATTGGTTTTCAAATGCATCTGTTAGCTTTAATTCGTTATCAACAAAGATTGGTTGTACAATATCAAATTCTGCTGCTACCGATTTGATTGTTTCTAAATCTGTATCTTGCTCAGAACGTGGCATATGCACAGCAATAACGTTTAACTCATCCTTGTATTGATCACGGAAATTGTTCACATCTGGCATTGCTTCTTTACATAAATGGCAACTAACCGACCAGAAGTGGATTAACGTAGGTTTTTCTCCTACTAAACCTGCTTTTGTTACTTCACCATTTAACCAAGTCGTTGCGCCTACAAGTTCAGGCATTTGTTCACGAAGTTTCATAAAACATTCTCCTTTTTCTCTATCAAGTTTAAAAAAATCCCCACAGCAAGTTTGTGGGGACTCTTTATTTTTGAATGATCAATTTCGTCAAGCCTTGAATTCAGTTCAAAGCCTGACATGAAAACCCTACTTAAATTATAGAGTTGCTTGACCTGGGCGCCAGTTTGCTGGGCAAAGACCACCAGTTTGTAAAGCTTGAAGTACACGTAAAGTTTCGTCTACATCACGGCCGATGTTGTTATCGAATACTGTTTGGTATTTTAATTCACCTTCTGGGTTGATGATGAATAAGCCGCGTAGTGCGATACCTTCTTCTTCAATTAATACACCATATTCTTTTGAAATTTGGTGATTTGTATCCGCTGCTAATGGATATTTTAACTCACCAAGACCATTTTGAGTGCGGTCAGTGTTAATCCAAGCTAAGTGAGTGTGAATTGTATCAGTAGAAACACCGATTACTTCTGCATCTAAGTCTTCGAACTCGTCGTAACGATCGCTCATTGCAGTGATTTCTGTTGGACATACGAAAGTGAAGTCCATTGGATAGAAGAAAAGAACTGTCCATTTGTCTTGTGCTTTAATGTCTTCTAATGATACTTTACCAAATGATTTGTCTGAAAGTACCGCTTCCATTGTAAAGTCAGGTGCTTGTCTACCTACCATGCGTTCTGCCATAATAAATCCCTCCGATTAAATATGTAGTGTATATATTCCATTCGCACCAGCGAACTCGTCTTCTACGATAGCAGAGTAATCGTAGTTTTTCAAACAAGTAAACTTCATAAAAGTACATGTTTGAAATTGTCTGACAAATTTTTGTCAATTTCCTAAGTGGAATGGCTACTACAGCATATTTATTAGCTATTTTTCACAATTTTATTCTAGAATTAACAATATTTCAGCTCATCACCATAACGTCGGGTTGATTTCCGTTCCGACTGGGCACTTTCCAGGGGTGTCCGATGAGCCGCTTGGGCCAACAAGTGTTTTTTGTGCGAAAGCGTAGTGACAGCAACAGCACGATGTTCAGGACGTGATATTTATAGCCTTCGTTCCTCTGCCGGCTCCAGGTACTCATCTTTGGCGCTGAGCCCCAAGGAGTTGCCCAGCCTCCACTCCAATCAACCTATATCCATGGCAAATGTCATCCATAACTTTTGGTGATGAGCCAATTTTTTTCACACATCATTTATGTATAATTTCTAAAAATTTTTTCTACTTTTTTTCATAAAAAAACGATTGCAAATTCTTTATTATTATGTATAATTGTAATGGTTTTAGTAAACTAAAAGTTTCGTTAAAGTAAACTTCGTATTTCAAAAGTTTATGATTGCTAAACTTCTTCTAGGAGGGAAAAGATGCAAATAGGAGCAAAAATCAAAGCGCTTCGCTTAAAAAAAGGTCTTACCCAAGAGGAGCTTGGAGAACGTACAGATTTAAGTAAAGGGTATATTTCACAATTAGAACGTGATCTAAATTCACCTTCCATTGAAACGCTATTTTCACTATTAGAAGTTTTAGGGTCAACACCTAAGGAATTTTTCGATGATGAATCACCTGAACAAAAGGTTGTATATACAGAAGAAGATCAATCCACTTATACAGACGAAGAAAAAAAATATGAAATTCAGTGGCTCATTCCTACATCAAATGAAAAAGAGATGGAGCCCATTTTCTTAACACTTGATGTTGATGGTGAATTCAAACAGTTTGAGCCCTCGCTCTCGGAAACATTTATTTATGTTGTCGAAGGGCGTATTCGTCTCGTTTTGGGAAATGAACAGTATATAGCAAGTAAAGGCAATGCACTCTATTTTGACGCGACAGATCATCATCAAATTCTTAATGCACATACTGGAGAAACAAAAATTTTACTTGTCGCAACGGATTCATATTTATAGCTTAAGGAGGCGCATCTATGACAACGAATTCGATTATCCGCTTTGAAAATGTTTCAAAGTCCTATAATGACGGCACGGTCGTCTTAAAAAACATTAACTTGGAGCTAGAAAAAGGGAAATTCTATACACTACTAGGTCCTTCTGGTTGTGGTAAAACAACTATTTTACGTATGATTGCTGGCTTCACAGAACCGACTACAGGAGATATCTATTTTCACGATAAAAAAATCAACTCAGTACCAGCAAATGAACGCCAAGTAAATACTGTTTTTCAGGATTATGCGTTGTTCCCTCATTTGAATGTCTTTGAAAACGTCGCATTTGGGCTTCGCATCAAAAAACTTCCTGAAAGTGAAATTAAAAACCGTGTTGCTGAAGCATTAAAATTCGTTAACTTAGCAGGCTATGGCAATCGTGAAATTTCTGAAATGTCCGGTGGTCAACGTCAACGTGTTGCTATTGCTCGTGCGATTGTGAATGATCCTGAAGTGATTTTACTTGATGAGCCTCTTTCTGCTTTAGATTTAAAGCTGCGTACAGAGATGCAGTATGAGTTACGCGAATTACAGCAACGACTCGGGAAAACATTTGTCTTCGTTACACACGATCAAGAAGAAGCCCTTGCCATGAGTGATGAAATATTTGTCTTAAGTGAAGGTGAAATTCAACAATCAGGTACACCAGTAGATATTTATGATGAGCCAATTAACCGCTTCGTTGCTGATTTTATTGGAGAATCAAATATTGTTCCTGGTGTGATGATTGAAGATTTTAAAGTAGAATTTGCCGGTAAAGTTTTTGAATGTGTCGACCAAGGTATGAAGCCAAACGAAAAAATTGATATTGTCATTCGCCCAGAGGATTTAGAAATGACAACAATCGATAAAGGCAAACTTGTCGTTAAAGTTGATACTCAATTGTTCCGTGGGGTGCATTATGAATTATCCACGTACGACAAGGATGGAAATGAATGGCTCGTGCATTCATTGAAAAAAGCTGAAGTAGGGACAGAAATTGGCTTAGACTTTGATCCAGAAGCAATTCATGTTATGCGCTTAAATGAGACAGAAGAAGAATTCGATAAACGTTTAGAAGCTTATGGAGACGACGAAGATGCAAACTAAGACTTCGAAATCAGCCTTATTTCCATATGTTTTATGGATCGCACTTTTCGTTATCGCGCCGATTGCACTTGTTGTTTACTATTCCCTACTAGATATACATGGCAATTTCACGCTCGATAACTATAAAGCGTTCTTTACTTCTGTCTATTTAAAAATGACATTAAGTTCGTTCTGGTATGCGTTTTTAATTACGTTCTTTACGTTACTTGTTTCGTATCCAACAGCCTATTTTTTAACAAAAACGAAGCATAAGCAGCTTTGGCTTTTACTGATTATTATTCCTTCTTGGATTAATCTTTTGTTAAAAACATATGCCTTTATCGGGATTTTTGGCTTATACGGTCCATTAAATGCATTTATCGAAGTATTTGGCTTTGATCCACAGCAGATGCTATTCACTGACATTAGCTTTGTATTCGTATCCGTTTATATTTTTATTCCATTTATGATTTTACCGATTTTCAACTCATTGGATCGTTTAAATCCGACTCTTGTTTACGCAGCACGTGATTTAGGGGCATCTGCCCTTACTACATTCCGTCGCGTTGTGTTGCCACTAACAATGGACGGTGTTAAATCAGGTATTCAAGTTGTATTTATCCCTGCTTTATCACTCTTCATGATTACTCGTTTAATTGCAGGAAACCGTGTTATTACACTTGGTACAGCTATTGAACAACAATTCCTTGTGACCCAAAACTGGGGAATGGGTTCAACAATTGCTGTTTTCTTAATTTTATTCATGGTTATCATTATGTTAATTACGGGGCAAAAGGATAAAGGAGGTCGCGTACGATGAAAAAACTATCTGCGTCAGCAAGAGTGTATTTAGCGATTGTTTTTATCGTCTTATATGCACCTATCTTCTATTTAATCTTTTATTCGTTCAATAGTGGTGGCTCGATGAATAATTTTGAGTCCTTTACGTTAGAACATTATATAGCCGTGTTTGAGGATTCACGTTTACTCGTTATTTTAATTAATACAGTCATCGTGGCATTGCTTTCTGCATTGATTTCTACAGTCATCGGGACACTAGGTGCCATTGGCATTGTCACTGTTAAAAATTCAAAAATGCGCAACACTCTACTTTCTTTAAACAATGTGTTAATTGTTAGCCCGGACGTCATTATTGGTGCAAGCTTTTTAATTTTATTCACAATGATTGGTATTAAATTAGGCTTTGCTTCTGTGTTACTAGCACATGTAGCGTTCAGTGTCCCAATCGTTGTACTGATGGTCTTACCGAAACTGTTAGAAATGAATAAATCATTAATCGACGCTGCATTAGATTTAGGTGCAACGAAAAAAGATGTGATGATGCGTGTTATTTTACCGTATATTCAACCTGGTATTTTTGCAGGGTTCTTCCTTGCCTTAACGTACTCTTTAGATGATTTTGCGGTGACGTTTTTCGTGACAGGTAACGGCTTTAGTACATTATCTGTTGAAATTTACTCTATGGCACGTGCCGGTATTTCCTTAACGGTTAACGCTATTTCTGGTTTAGTATTCTTTGTAACGGTTATCGTCGTAGTTGGCTATTACTTCATTACAAGCCGCGCTAGTAAAAGAACGGGGGGAACTCAATGAAGCAATTAATTCAAGCAACAATCGCCATCCTTGTCGTTTCCGCCCTTTTGTTCTATGCTGCTGACGCCCTAAGTGCCGGCGGTGGGAAAAGTGGGAAAGATACGTTAACAATCTTTAACTGGGGAGAATATATTGACCCAGATTTGCTAAAGCAATTTGAAAAAGAAACAGGTATTCATGTTATTTATGAGACGTTTGATTCAAATGAAGCAATGATGACAAAAATTCAACAAGGTGGTACGGCTTATGATATTGCAGTACCTTCTGAATATATGATTGAAAAAATGAAGGAAGAAAACTTACTTATTCCTTTAGATAAAACGAAAATCCCTAATTTAAAAAATATCGATCCTTACTTTTTAGATTTACCATTTGATGAGGACAATAAATATTCTGTTCCATATTTCTGGGGAACAGTCGGCATTGTCTATAATCCAAAGCTCGTTGGTAATTTAGATTTTTCTTCTTGGGATGACTTATGGGACCCTTCGTTAAATCGAAAAGTCTTTTTAGTAGACGGTGCACGTGAAGTGATCGGTATGGGCTTAAACAGTCTTGGCTATTCTCTCAACTCTTTAAATGGCCATGAGCTA
This sequence comes from Lysinibacillus sp. FJAT-14222, assembly GCF_001278875.1. Taxonomy (NCBI): domain Bacteria; kingdom Bacillati; phylum Bacillota; class Bacilli; order Caryophanales; family Bacillaceae; genus Lysinibacillus; species Lysinibacillus sp. FJAT-14222. The sequence goes on from NZ_LIYL01000024.1 coordinate 137,246, forward strand.
CGTGAAGCTACTGATAAACTGATAACATTGGCGCCAAATGTTAAAGCCATTATCGGAGATGAAATTACACCGCTGATGATTAATAATGAGGCAGCTGTTGCCCTTACTTGGTCTGGTCAAGCAGCAGATATGATGTCCGAAAACGAAGACCTAGACTTCGCTGTACCAGAAGAAGGCTCGAATTTATGGTTTGATAATATGGTCATTCCAAAAACTTCAAAAAATATAGATGGAGCACATGCCTTCATTAATTTTATGCTTAAAGCTGAATCCGGTGCTCAAAATGCCGATTATGTAGGCTACTCTACTCCTAATATTGAAGCGATGAAGTTAATGGATAAAGAAGTTGTATCAGATGAACGCTACTATCCTACTGAAGAACAACGCGACACATTAGAGGTATATAAAAATTTAGGCCCAGATTATTTAGGCAAATACAATGAGCTGTTTTTAGAATTTAAAATGAGTATACGATAACCTATTTAAAGCTGTTCTTACGTTACTAACGTTGAGAACAGCTTTTTTCGTTTAGCGCTGGAGGTAAACTTCTAGAGGAAAACTGGGGGCAGTATTTGTTTAACAAAAAGAATCCCCACAACTTTACTAGCAATTTCTCTTATTTCAGACTTCTAGTCAATAGCAAACGTACAAGCCTTGTGGTAGACTGTAGTATATTTGATTAAAAAGGGGGTATTCGATGACCCAGCAGAAGTCTAATAAGGCGGCTTTGTATATTTTAATGTTTAATATGTTTATCGCAATGGGGAGTATTGGAATTATTATTCCTGTCATGCCTGAATATTTAAAACTATTTGGTGCTGCAGGACAAATTCTTGGCATGTTGATTGCAACGTTCGCCTTGGCACAATTCGTTTTTTCTCCAATTGCTGGGAATCTTTCGGATCAATACGGTCGAAAAAATCTCATTATTTTCGGTCTTATAGTGACAGGACTTGCACAAATTGGTTTTGGGCTTTCTACAGATGTGTGGATGCTCTTCTTGGCACGCTTTTTAGGTGGCCTTGGATCTGCATTTGTGGCACCTCCTATAATGGCTTTTGTGGCAGACGTCACGACTTATGAGGAACGAGGTAAAGGAATGGGTATGCTAGGGGCAGCAATGTCCTTTGGTTTTATGATTGGACCAGGCATCGGTGGATTCCTCTCAAAAGTTAGCTTGCATTTTCCATTTTATACTGCTGGATGTGCAGCTATCTTAGCAGCTATTTTATCGTTCTTTTTATTACCTGCTACAAAACCAAACACAGCGAAAAAAGCGCAGAAGCAAGATAATCTTGCAAAGCAAATGGTCCGTTCAGTCCGAATGCCTTATTTTGTCATGCTAATTATCATGCTTGTTTTCTCATTCGGAATCGCTAACTTCCAAACAACATTATCATTATTTGTTACAGACAAGTTTAATTACACACCTACAGATATCGCTATTATATTAGTTGTAGGTGGCGCTTTTGGTGTTATTGTACAAATATTTGTTATTACACCGCTGTTTAATCGATTCGGCGAAATGAAAGTAGTGTTAGTCAATTTATTTATTGCATCCGTTTCGATTTTCTTAATATTATTCGCATCTGGCTTTGCACTTATTTTAATTGTAGCGACAATCTTCTCTACAGCTACGACATTGATTCGTCCAGCTGTCAACACACTGATTTCAAAGCTTGCTGAAAATGAACAAGGCTTTGCAGCTGGTCTCAACAATGCATATATGAGTCTTGGTAATATGATTGGTCCAGCTTTAGCAGGTTTATTATTCGATTGGAATATGAACAGTCCTTATATTTTCGGGTCTATTATTTTAATGGCTTGCTTCTTCCTTGCCCTTATTTGGACAATGAAAAAAGCACCGCATCTAATGCATCCTGATACAAATTAGTCTGAAAAGTTATTGACTATTTTTAGTAGTATACTACATTATTATGTAAAAATTAAATTCTATTATTACCACTAGGGGAGTCTTTAAAAGGCCGAGACGTATATGATCATATACGGACCCTTTGAACCTGATCTAGTTCACACTAGCGGAGGGAAGTGGCGACACTTGCTTTTTAAATATGTAAATGCAAGGCCGCTTCCTATTGTTTTTAGGAAGCGGCTTTTTTTGTCTGGTTTATCAACGATTCACTAAATACTAAAAAGGAGTGGAAATTATGTCAATTCGAAAATTAACAATCATGGCCTTATTAGTAGCAATTGCCGTAGCAGGTTCTACCTTCGTATCTATACCAACGGGAATTGCACGTGCCTACCCTGTACAGCATGCCATTAATGTTATTGGCGCTATTATTCTTGGACCAGTGCCTACTGTTATGGTCGCCTTTGTCACAGCTATTATTCGTATTTTAACAGGCACAGGCTCATTATTAGCTATACCCGGCAGTGTCATTGGTGCTCTATGTGCAGCTCTTGCCTATAAATACAGCGGCAAACAATGGCTCGCAGGTATCGGTGAAATGTTTGGAACAGGTATTATTGCCTCACTCATTGCAGTACCTTACGCACATTTAGTAATGGGGACATCCGTTGCTGCTTTATTTTTCATGCCAGCCTTTTTAACCTCAAGTACCATTGGTGCTATCCTGGGCATTGTCATTGCTAGCAATTTGCGCAAGACTATGTTTGTAACTAATCTTAACACTCTACTTAAATAATGATTTACGGCAATATAAAAACGTTACTTCTTAATGGCAATTAATTAAGAAAGTAACGTTTTTTGTCCAACCAAAATCATTCATACTTCAATGGTAATCCCATTTCATGAGCAATTAATAAAAAATCTTTTTTACTTATTTCAAAATGACCAAATCTGAATTTATAGCCATATTTCGATGTATCTTCTACAAATTCTAAATAATCTAAGATCCTTTTTATTGGTACAGACTTTGCCTCTTTATAAAAGTCTATATCTCTTCTAAAAGGAATAAAATTTTCTGCCATTTGGAACTCGTAAATTCGCTCGTCTTTTACCCTTCCAATTGCGGTAAACTCTCTTACAGGCTCATTACCATCTAGACTTTTTTTAGGAGAATAATAAATGATCCAATCTCCTTTTTGCATTCGTTTCAAAGGTCTCTCTTTGCCATGGCATAACTGGCCGAATCCTCCCTCAACCCCTTTTTGCACATGATTGAGAGATACCACGCCAATCCAATATTTCGTGTCTCTTTCAGTCATAGGAAGAGCTCTCCTTTTATTTTGGGATCATCGTAAACGACTTTATTTTTTCATTTTCAAGAATTAGCCTTTCTTCCAAAATCACTGGATTTGGCAAACCATCCCAAGTAGTCGAAACGATAGCACTACATTTTATATCATCGCCTTCAATATTTTGAATAGTTAATTTAAACCCTTTCGGCATAGGTGACGTGTAAAAATTCTGTATTTCTTTTCTTCCTTTAAAAACTTCACCTTTAAAATTTTTCAATTCCCCATGATCTGCATACATATCAGATAAATCTTGACCCTCTTCTTGTGCTCTTTTTAAATACTCCTTCATAACCTCTACTGCTTTCATCTGTCATCACTCTTTCATTTTTATTGATAAGGTTATCAATTATGCCTCGGCATAATTGCGTCCGGATTCGGCTTTGTGCTTAGGCCTGCATGAGGGCCGACACGATGTTGGTCATTTCGGTAATGCCACAGGACGTGGCGTTTTTACCGATGCAGGTCAGTTAGCTGTTATCGCATGGATGCGATGATTTTAGGCTAACATCCTATGTGAACTCATTTCCAAATCCGCGACATCCGCCGGAGGCTTTAGGCCAACACGAAGTTGGTCACTCAGTCGTTGCCACAGGACGTGGCGTTCTTAGACTGAGTTCCTCTATTTCAGCAGGTTGCTGAAAGAAGTTAAACCCTATGCACGATTTTCATATACTTTTGTCAATATGCCTTTCAATTGTTCTTTTTCTTCCAATGTAAGTACGTTTAAAACATCATTCTCAGAAATCGAAAGGGTCTTCCATAATTCTTCTGCCATACTTTCACCTTGTTCTGTAAGGCATATTAAATTCTCTCTTCTATTTTCTTGATTTTTCTCCCTATAAACATAATTTCTTTCTTCTAGACCATCGATAAAAAAGCGAACACTATTTTTATCCAACTTTAATATCTGCCCTATTTGAATTTGGCTAAGTTTTTTTTACTGCCATCATGATCCCGACTTCTCTGGATTTCATTTGAAATTTTTCGCTAATATATTTCTCGAGATTATCCTCTAGAGCCTCTGCTAGCTTAAAACTTAGAAAACCAAATGAATTCATTATATTGGTCATGTCAGATCCTCCAAATCCATAGTACTTTAAAATGATAGTAATATTTTATTACTATAATCCATTATTGCATTTGTGTATATTATTTACAAGGAAAATTTCACTATCACAAAAAAATTCTCTAATTTCATAAAAGTAGCAATCTAAAATTAGCTCATCAACATAACGTGGGGTTGATTTCCGTTCCGACTGGGAGCGTTCGATGAGCCGCTTCGCTTCGCTCCAGGGTCTCGGGCCAACAAATGTTTTTTATCCGAAAGCGCAGTGCTAACGTAGCGGCAGCAATGTGCGTTTTTTTCTGTGCGAAAGCGTAGCGACAGCAACAACACGATGTTGGTCACGAAGGCGTTATCACAGGACGTGATGCTTTTAGCCTTCGTTCCTCTATTGCTAATCCCCAAGGAGTCGACCAATCGGAACGAAGATCAACTAATTATTCATGATAGAAGCTTTAACAAATATCATTCCCAACTCTCAATGATAGCCCGCCAAATAGAATGACAAAAAACGATGGCTCATTGCTATAAAGCATGCACCATCGTTTTTTGTTAGGGTCGTTTTTTCATGCCCTTTAATAGCTGGGCAACATTTGTGTCCTCTGCCTGTTTTGGTTTTTCCTCTACAAGCTGTTCTTGTTTCTTCGGCCTTGTTAGGAAGCCCCAACCAAAGCGTCGAATAGTAATATCCATGAAGAATAGTAGCATACCTGCTAATAGGAGCCATGTTGCAATATTTTGGCGTTCCGCACCTTTTTTAGTAAATTCACGGAACACTTCATTCGGCTCTTTCAAAACGGAACCGCCTGTCTGCTTCGTTAGTTCTTCCACTAGTTTTTCATTGACTGGGCGTAATTCATATTCAGCACTATAAGGTACACTTAAGCCTGCTTGGTAAATAGCCTGTTCTTCATCGGCAATGCGGAAGAAGATTAGTCCCGGCTCTGCTTGTACGACTGCTCGCACTTGTGACGCTGACATTGTTTCAAGCTGTGTTTCAAGTTCTTCACCGGCTTCATTAACAGCAACAATATCTAAAAACGCCGCTTCATTTGTTGGATCAGTGATGACAAATGAGCCGTCTGACTCTAGACGTACATCATAGGCAACATCGTTATAGCTTGGTAGCATTTGTGAAATAAGCGTTTGCCAAAATGTGCCCCATTCTTGCCATCTTGCCCAGTCCCCTGCCCATTTTCCTGTCGAATCAGAAGTAAAGGCGAATGTCTTGCCAAGACCATATTGCCACTGTGCTAGCACTGGATCTTCCTTCTCGCTTTCTGCAATAACAGAGGCTCCCTGCTTTGCTGTTGTACCGATATAAGCATTCATTTTAGGTACACCATTCGTAAATAATGTATTCCATGCAGATGCATTATATATAGTTGGATAGAATGGATTATCCTCAATATATGTGCGTGAAATCATGGCAGTTTCACGAGATAAAATAGAAGGGATTGTCTGCTCATCAACAACATCGTAGAAACGCCCATTGCCCATTTCACTAAGTGCTTCAAGTAAGTTGGCATCTGCATCCTGACCAATTGCAACCGTTGATAGTGTAATACCATTCTCTTTTCCTTGTGCGATTAAGTCTTCATAATTACCTGACTGTGACTGTCCATCCGTTAAGAGAATAATATGCTTACGCTGTAGCTTTAATTCAGCTAGATTTTCATAAGCTTTAGCAAGTGATCCATATATTTCAGTGCCGCCCCCTGGTGTTACAGATAAAATGGTATCTACTGCTTCATCCTTATTGCCAAGTGGTCCTGTCTCAATAATTTCCCACGGTTTATCATCAAAGGCAATAAACCCGAGCGTATCCTCATCTCGTAGCATTTCGACTGAACGAGCGGCCGCTTCCTTCGCGAGCTCTAGCTTCGTTCCATGCATACTTCCAGAGCGGTCAAGCACGATAACAAGTCCTAATGACGGTAATTGTTCCTTACCTTTAATCTCCATTTCAACAGGTAGTAAAGTTTCGATTGGTGTTTTAAAATAGCCGCCCAAGCCAAAGCTATTTTCGCCACCAACCATTGTAAACCCGACACCAAAATTTTTCACTGCCTGTTCAATAACATTCATTTTTTCCTCGCCTACTAAATGCCCTGGTACATTATCAAAAATGATGGCATTGTATTGTAAATAACTAGAAAGTTCATTTGGCAAACTGTTAGCATCCACAACATCATAGGAAATTGATTGGCTGCCAAGTGCTGCAGCGATTGGCGATGCCGTGTCATAGCCATTAACAATTAATAAATGCGGTTCACTTTGTACCATCGTGACACTCGTTAATTTATTATTTTCAAAAATTGCATCTTGGTCAACCTGCACGAGTGCTTCATATTTTACAAGTCCTTCAGCCGTTGCGGCATGTTTATACGTAAAAATATTTGACCCTTCAGCAAGCTCCACTGCCTCACGATGAATAAGCTTATCATTTTCGTATAATAATAGCTCGCCTTGTTCTGCTGCAGTTGCATTAATCTCAGTGACTAACTGTTGCTGTTCACCTACATAAGCAACCTGTGGGGTTACAAAGCTTTTCAGTGATACATCGTTAGTAACAGGTTGACTAAATGGAACTACATCAACACTACTATTCGACCCTTTAAACTTTAATGCAAATTCTAAGGCATCTCCTTTTGTTTCATTGCCATCCGTTAAGAGCACAAGTCGTGTTGCTTTTTTCGGATCTACAATACCTGAAGCGAGCTGTAGGCTTTGTTCAATATTTGTTTGATCTGTTGCTTTTATGGTTGTAAACTTCGGCACTTCCTTTAAAGTATTCGATAAAATGGCTTCCATTTGTAATGTCGATGAAAAAGAATAAATCCCTGCAAGCTGTTCATCATTTTTCGACTGTAAACTTTCCGCTATAAAATTGGCCATCTCATCATCGGTACCATTCATTGAAGCAGAACGGTCAACTAAAAATAATACTTGTTCTTCCTTTACGGGCAATAAAATATAGGGCCCTGCAAGTGCAAAAACCAAACAGCCTACTGCCACAATACGAATACCTAGTACGACGATATGACTCTTTTTTAGTCGCTGACGCTCACGCCAATAGGTCCATCCAAAATACATAAGCAACGGAAGTAAAAGCAACAATGCTAATGGCATATCAATTCGTAAATCCACGACGTCGTTGCACCTCCCACTCTGAAACAAGTAATACTAAAATAATGAGGATGAGCCAAGGTACGAACGAAGTTTTCGATATTTCTTCCTTACCATTGTCCTGAAGCTCTCCAAGCGTATAGCTTGTCCCTTTTTCAATGACACGCTCTTGCGCTTGAAGCTGCACGATGAAGCGCTTTTCTTCATCATTTGAGCGAGCTGAATAAATTCCTGGCTTCATTGGAGCTGTTAATAGACCATTCGTAATGGACGATAAAAACTCATCTTCCTGCGAATACACACTCCAATCCCCCTGCGCTAAAGCAACTGCTCGTTGCTCATTTGGCGTAAAAATACCAAGTGAATCAATTGATTCTGAAAGCTGCTGTTCAGCACTCCATAGAAATAATGGGAATGAAGGGTGTAACGGCCAATCTGTATCGGCAATATCGGCTAATATGACAATATCCCCTTCAGGTGAACGTTGAATAAATGGCTGATCTCCAACTGATGCAATCGTTTTATAGTCATCGAATCCGGGATATACAGCACTGACATAAATATCTTTTAACTCACTAAACGCAAACAATGCATCACTTGTAGTACCGACTCCTCCAGTTGCTTCAACCTTTTCAACGTCATCCCGTCCAAATAATACGATAGGCTTGTCCATTTTTTCGAGTAGCGTCGTTTGATTTGTCACCACTGTGGCATCCTGACTGTCAGCTACTTGTAGAGACGGAACAATTTTCACACTGCTATTAATCGTTTGAAAGCCTTTTTGAATGAGTTGATGCATACTTTGATCGATGACTACTTTTGAAGTAGCTGTTTGTAGCAATACAGTTTGTGAATTATCAACAGCGTAATCGTCCTTAGCATCTATCTTGGCAGTCATCGTATCTTCTAACGGTAGGTCTTTAAATGTTTTTGTTACAGCTTCACTCGGTGGTAATGTGACACTCTCAGCAACTATCTCATTACCCTCCGCATTTTCTAGCGAAAGTGTTACATGTTGCTCTTGGTCCGTATCATTTTGTAACTGTACAAGCGCCATTGCAGACTGTCCATCTGTAGTAGCAGCAAAACGTGTCATTGCGATATTTGTTAAATCCTTTGCAGACCCTTTTACGATCCACTTCACCGTATCTTTTTCCATCGGTAGTTGCTTTTTATCGAGCGCATCTGTAAAGACATAAATAGATGTTGGTGTATCACCGACAAAAGCCTGTGCCACATCTAAACCTTTATTCATTTGAGCTGTTTCATATGTTACGTGTAACTGTTGAATGGCTTTTTCAATATCTTTTGTATTCGTTTCCTGCTGCAATATAGCTTTTGGCGTATTGCCTGTTGTAATGAGTGTCACAGGTCTTCCATCAAGCTCATCGATCAATGACAGCATTTCTTTTTTATGTGTGTCAAATGTTGACTGCTCTTTCCCTGCTAACATTGTCGCAGACGTGTCCACAATGAAAATCGTCTGCGCCCCAACAATCGTCGACTTTTTAACGTAAGGATTCATTAATGCCAGTACAAGTATAAGAAGAGCTAGCAGTTGCAAATAAAGCAGTGCATTTTTTTGTAAATGTTTTAAGTATGGTGATACACGTGTTTCTTGCATAATTTCCGACCAGAAAAGTGTGGAGGATACGGTTTGATCGGTATATTTTTTTCTAAAGAAATAATATAGAAGGACAATGACCGGGATGATGGCCGTCCAGCTAAAAAGTATTTGACTAAAGCCCAATACGGCTCACCTCACCTAATCCAATGTGCTTTTAATAATTGTTGGAAGATGGCATGCTGCAATCCATCCTCTACTTTAAGCTGTAATTGTCGAACACCGAAGCGCCGACAAATTGCCTCAAATTCCTCTTCATGTAATACACGTCTTGCCATATATGTGTCCAGAACTTTAGAAGACATCGTAACATTTACATCTCTGCCCGTTTCACGATCAAGTAAGCGTACATCGCCCGTATATTCGGGTGCTATTTCTTCTTGCGTAACTATTTGCAAAATACGGACATCCCCTGCAAAGCGTGGTAGCCTTTTTAAAAGTTGCTCCCATTCCTCGATTGGCTCAAGTCCGTCCGTCACAATAAATAGTACGGTACTATCCTTAGGCAATGCTTTGAAAGCTCCCTGTGCGAAGCTATTTGTATAAGTTGCTTGCTCAATCTCTGTGACTACCTGTAAAAAGGCGCGACGATACATGGCACCTTTACGACGAAACGGTGGTTTCACCTCATCCTGTAGAAAAGAAAATGATAAGCGATCATCGCGACCGAGCACCATTAGCCCTAGTGAGGTGACAATTTGCCGGGCAAAAGTCCATTTTGCTTGATCGCCCATCGATTTCGTTGTATCTAACAAAATGTGTACGCGCATTTCTTGTTCATCTAAAAAACGTTTGATGAAGTATTTATCCGTTCTCGCGAAGACGTTCCAATCCACCTGACGTACATCATCACCTAAATGATATTCACGAAAATCTGAAAAATCGAGCGATGCCCCGAAGCGTTGCGAACGGTGCGAGCCCTTGTGCTGCCCACGTAATTTGGAGGCCGTTGCCACTTGGAAGCGACTTATTTTCGCTAACCAATCCTCGGGCAATAATAATTTTTGTGTCACCTGCTAACACCTTGCTGTACTTTTTCTAAAATGATATCAATCACATCGTCTGCTGTTTTACCTGAAGCCTCCCCTTCATAATTCAACAGCATACGATGGCGTAACACTGGCTTAGCCACAGATTTAATATCTGCTACAGAAACGTGGAAACGTCCATTCATAAGCGCCCTTGCCTTCGCTAATTTGATTAAACTTTGTAAACCTCGAGGGCCGCTACCATACATGGCATATTGCTTGACCTCATCAATGGCATCCACTCTCTCAGGATGGGTAGCCACAACAAGGTCCGTCGCAAATTCGAGCATTTCATCAGCAACCAGTACTTCCTTCACCATTTGCTGCGCTTCAATAAGTGCTTCTGTATCCATGATTTTTTGTAAACCAATTTCCATAGCGCCTGTTGTACGCTTCATAATTTCCATTAGTTCACTTTTCTCAGGATACGGCACAAGAATTTTGCATAGGAAACGGTCCATTTGTGCTTCTGGTAAAGGGTATGTTCCCTCCATCTCAATCGGGTTTTGTGTTGCTAACACGAAGAATGGTCTTGCCATCTTCTTTGTATCTCCCAAAATTGTTACAGTTTTTTCACCCATAGCTTCAAGCAGTGCACTTTGTGTTTTTGGTGTTGCTCGGTTAATCTCATCCGCTAATACCATTTGGCTAAAAATCGGACCTGCCTGGAACGTAAACTGCTGCTTGCCGTCAGCTGTGCGCTCAATCATACTTGTTCCTGTAATATCCGCCGGCATTAAATCTGGTGTAAATTGAATTCGCGAAAATGATAAATCTAGTACTTCAGAAATTGTACGGATTAACATCGTTTTCCCTAAACCCGGTAGGCCCTCTAATAATGCATGCCCATCAGCAAGGACTGCGTATAATGTATAATCAATGGCGTCCTCTTGTCCGACGATAAAGCGATGAATTTCTTCCTTTACTTGTTGTAATTTCGAACTCATTTCAACATATTGTTGCTCTGTAAATGCCATTCCTTTTCCTCCTACTGAGACTCAATTGACGTGAAATAAGATTGCACGACATTTTGTAAATCCTTCGGTAATTGTAAACGCTCCGAGCTTTCTAAATAGCTATCTTTATAGGAACCTATAACTTCCTCATATGGGCGGATAGAACCTTTCGTAATGGGGCCATTTCCTTGTTGCTCTGATACATGTGAGCCCTCTCCTAATGCTCCGCCATCAACTGAAGTCTGACTAGAGCCACCAATTCTATTTGGTGTCGTTAAAACATCGCGACTGCCTTGCCCTGTGCCTGCACCTTGACCACCTGAACCATTGCCTTGACCTGAACCATTACCATTTCCTTGGCCATTTCCTTGACCATTGCCTTGCCCTTGTTGTTTGCTTTGATTAGAGCCTTGTGCCTGGCCATTACCACTAGCTTGTTGTGAATTATTTTGGGAATTAGTTTGGGAATTAGTTTGGCCTTGTTGTCCTGTTTGATCTTGCTGATTGCTTGGCTGTGAATTCGCTGATGAATTTTGATTTTGATTTGAATTAGTATTGTTTTGCTGATTGTTATTGGCACTATTGGCACTCGCAATAGCATTTTGTAGAGTATTGCTTACGGGTTTCCCAAGTTTACTCATAGCTGTCTGAGTAGCATTGGCATTTTGCGTTAGCTCCTGCTGCATTTTGGCCAACTCCTTCAATTGCCCCACTTCTTCCTTCGATAAGCCTTTCTCGTCAGAAGCGCCATCCTTACTAGCAGTTTGCTTATCTTTTAATTGCTGTTCCTTTAAAGCAAGCTCTTTTTGCTTTTTCACGACTTCACGTAATGCCTCTTCAGCTGTTTCTGCCTCTTTTAACGTATTTTGCAATTCTTTTAATTGCTCTTTCACTTCTTTTGTTTCTGCTTTCTTCTCTAATTTGGCAACTTCCTTTTTCACGTCCTCGATGACAGTTTTTTCTTTTTCTACCTCAATTGCTTCAATTTGTGTAGCTGCTGGGAACATATAAAGGATTGCCAGTACGATAGCTGTTCCAAATAATCCGATCAATGCTTTTGGTCGGAACATATTTTTCTTCCGAGTCTTAAAATCAGCAAACACCTTTTCAACGTTTTCTATCGCTTTCGTTAGTAGAGATTGAACGAGTGGGTCCTTATCGTCCTCGAACGATAAGGCTGTCACAAGCTCATTGTGAGAAAAATAACCATCCAGTGTATGCAATGCTTCCTTTTCTTTGGTACGCTTCCACCACATAAACAGCCCTGTTGCCAGTATGCCAACGATAAAGACAGCAAGAGCTACTTGGCGATAATAAGGCCATACAAATAATCTTGAGACGAGGACAAGTGAAGCACTCGAAAGCAATGCCAAAAACAAGCCGTACTGTGCAATAGGGATACTTCTTTCTACTGTTAAACTCGTCTTTGCACGTTGAATATACTTTCGTAATTGCTTACGACGCTCCATAAGATTTCCTCCTCATCGGTTACTTTTCATATTGGCACGTAATTTTTTAATCGCAATTGTTAAACAAAAAACAATAATAAGTGAATAAGCTATTAAATAACTAATCCATACAGGTAATTTCACTCCCGAAACTTCCGCTAAAGCATCGCCCATAGATGGTGAAATAAGCGTAAGCATTAATGCACCTGGGTTAATAGAAGCCCAGAAGTAAGTCATATAAGAAGTACTAGTACCGATGGCATTACCCATTTGATGGAAGGCCATTGATAAAAAGAAGAAAAAAGCTGTAATGCCACCTAAAAAGATGATCGAACCATACGTACTAATCATTGCAACAATTGTTCGTTTTGTAACGGTTGAAAACATAACACCAATACTACCTATTGCTACAACTGTTAATAAATAAAATAAAAATATCGAAATTAATTGAGACGGCGATACGCCACCAAATAAAAATACTAAACTATATAATGGTAACCCTGCGATGAGCATTAATACTAAAAATGCTACCGAGGATAATAATTTTCCAATGACGATCTGAGTAGAGCTTTGTGTCGTTGTGAGTAAAATATTTAATGTTTGTTTTTCCCTTTCGCTACTAATTGCACCAGCAGTTAAGCTTGGTGTAATGAAAAGAACAAGAGCCATTTGTAATATTGTTAATACTGCAAACATCATAAAGCTTGTATCTGGTCTAAAGAAACCCTTGCCTGTGAATCCAGTTGTTAGTAGCAAAAATCCTGCGATAAAAATACAAATAACCGCTAAATAAAACATTAAACCTGAAAAGCTTTTAAAAGAACGGAAGCGTAACTTCAATTCTTTTACGAATACCGGATTATAAAATCGTTCCATCATTGATAGTCCGCTCCCTTCGTAATGGCCATAAAGACATCCTCTAAATCTTTTTCCTCTTCGCTTAATGCATAAATAGGTAAATTCGCAAGTATTGCTTTTTTCAATAGTGCTACCTGATCAGCATCTGTTCCACGGTAGTTAAATGCAATTTCTAAACGATTATCCATTATATCTATAGAAGAGATCAGTGGATCCTCCTCCAAAAATGCACGTACCTCGTTTAATTGATCCGTCACTTTTATCACGATGCGCTTCTCACCCTGTAGCTGTGCTTGAATGGAAGCCACATTGCCATGAGCGATTAATTTACCATTATCAATCACCCCGATTTCATCGCACATTTCTGCAAGCTCAGGCAAAATATGTGAGGAGATTAAAATCGTTTTACCCATGGATTTTAAATTTCGTAAAATATCACGCATCTCTACTCGTGCACGTGGATCTAAACCTGATGCAGGTTCATCTAAAATTAATACCTTTGGATCATGGATAAGGGCACGAGCTAAACATAGTCGCTGCTTCATCCCACGTGACAGTAAATCAACATATTCATGACGTTTATTCGTTAAATTTACGAGCTCTAGTAGCTGTGGAATAAGTACTTTTCGTTCAGCTGCCCCAATGCCGTAGCTGGCACCATAAAAATCTAGGTACTCATCTACTTTTAGCAGATCATAGACCCCAAAGAAATCTGGCATATAGCCAATTTGTTTTCGAACTTCCTTTGGTTCCTTAATAACACTTTTCCCATTTATAAGAGCATCACCAGAAGTTGGAGATAGCAAGGTTGCTAAAATCGAGAATGTAGTCGACTTACCCGCTCCATTGGCACCTACAAAGCCAAATACAACTCCTTCCTCCAATGATAGATTCAAATGATCTAGTGCTGTAAAGGAGCCATATCTTTTCGTTAAATCACGAATTTCAATCATTATTTCGCCACTCCCTTCAGCTCTATATCTGGTAATTTTGTTTGCTCACCTGTTTGATCTGGCCCAAATTTAATCTCAATCAGCAATTCATCATTATTATTGAAATATTTTGTAATGTTATCTGTAAACACCTGTTTCGCATCTACGAATGGTTCATATTTTTTCGTTTCGTTATTCCAAATCGATAGCTGCATACGGTTAACATCCTTATTTGAAATCGTCAGTTCGTTTAATGTTTGAACTAAATTCATAAAATTATCTGGCATTGCAATTGACACTTCATATAAACCGTCAGACAAGTACCAATTATTTAGCTGTTCATCAATTTCATTGTAATTCGCATTGGAAGATAATGGGTTTACTGAATACGTAAAGTTGTTGCGTTTCATCGTAAATGGACCTGATAGCTCTACTTTGCCGTCAAATGGCTGAACAAAATATGAAATCGGTGACATATTGGCACTTGTTTCTAGCTCAACCCCAGCAATTGCTTGGTCTGCCCATGCTGTAATGACAGGCTTTTTATCATTTTCTACAAGCTGAAGTGCTTGATTGTTAATCCGTTCGATAAGAGCAGGATTAATCTCTTGCTTCTTAGTTGGAAAACTAAAATTGTAATTATTAAATATAGATGGCCTTTGTAGAACCGTAGTTTTCAATTCCGTATCCACCTTGAGTGTTCCATTTGGTTCAATATCTCCAAGCCTAATTTCTTTAATACCAGAGAATAAAGTGACATCTTTTAAAGCAAATGGGAAATTATTTTTAATTGTTCCAGAGAGCTTCTCATTTTTTAAAGTAATATCAATATCCATCTTACCGATGTTCGGAGCCTCTGTTTTCCCTGCAAAGGATTGAACAGACCAATAACTTAAATCGCGTAATGTTAGCGTAGAACCATTTGAATGCTCCTTAATATAGGAGAATTCATATAATTCCCTCGATGAACCTGAAAATCGATCATATTTTCGTAATGCGAGTGCCGTAGTATCCTTATTTGCGTTTACAACAAAATCACCACTACGATTTGTTAAAATCGATTCTACATAATAACCATTTACACTACGATCATCATTTATTTTATAAAAGGCTGCTTGTTGTACTTGTGGTTGGATAATACGATCTTTAGCCCCAAAAATGAATAACCCGATCGATAAAACAATAGAAATGACAGGAATAACCCACCATGCATGCTCACGTTTGTCCATTTTCTTTAAGATAAAATAAAGAACAGGTCCGATAATTACAATATAAAGAATGATAACAATTAGCATATAGCTTACAGATACCTCAAATGATGGGAATAATTCATTTACTTGCTGTATATCATAAATTTTATCTATCGCTGATTGACCATGCATCACCCCTTGTTGTTGAATGCTTTGAATATTCAGTATTTTAGATATTAATGCCACGTAGCCATCCATAGACGCAAGTGGTTGATCCCCTAAAGAAAAGGCTGTTTGAATAATTTCACCACTACCCACTTTTTTCTTAGATGTTAGAATCGTATTGTTATCTGTTAATACAGGAATACTTTCTTGGTTTTCAGTCGCTGAATAAACAGAAATTGATTTTGTAAAAATTCCTCCGCCTGATAATTTTGATAGGCTATCTGCAGAAACGGATGTCATTTGTTGTGATAATGCAAGTGGTAAATAATCCTTGAAGATACCTGCTGTTGCATTTACTTGATCAGCAGCACCCAATAATAAAGTTCCACCATTCTGTACCCATTTTAGTAAAGACTCTTGTTGTTTTTGCGATAAATCAGCAATAGCAATTTCATCGATGACGATAACATTCGCCATGGCAAATCCTTCTGTATTCTCTGGTAATGTATAGTCCTTAATTTGATTTAAATTGAAAACTTCAACATTATTTTGAGGAGCTAATTGGGATAAGCTCAAAAATGCCGATAAACGATCACTTTTATCTGTCAATGTATAAATAAATACTGATGAAGGATCTAAAAGGTTACCTTGTAGCTGTTTTGTTCCGTTATAAGCAACCTTTTTTCCTTTCTCTATGCCTCCTTCAAAAAACGCAAACACATCTGCATTCGAGGAATTATAGTTATCGATACCTTCTAGATAAATATCAAATGTTTTTTCTTCTCCTGCCGCTATATCTATTGGAAGCACTTGTGCTGATGCAGCCTCATAGGAACTGGAGGCATTGATGACCATATCTCCAGAAAAATCTGCACCATTATTTTTCACTGTTACTTGAAGTGGCACAACTGATTGGGATTTAGCTTTACCTGCAATCCCTACCTTAGCCTGAACATCCAATGTAGCTGCTGCACTTGCCTGCTCCACAGGTAGAATAAAGCTAATAACAAGCATAAATAGCAGTATGAGTGCCGTTATATTCGTTTTTTTCAAAAACTCAACCCCTTTTTTTGTAAATTGATGGTTAAATAATTATACGATTAAAATTGCATTTCGTTCCATTTCTTATGACATCTTCATGAATATTCATAAACTCTTAAGAATTAACTAATTACCAAAGTTCGGGATGACATTTGTTAAAATATGCATTTATAAGTTGATTGGAGTGGAGACTGGGTGACATAATAAAGTAAAATGGGCTGTCGATAAAAATTAAAAGAAAGTGTTCCGATAAAATTAAAAAGTTGGATGACATTATGTTAAAACCTATGTCATGTGGATAGGTTGACTGGAACGAGCCACGTAAGCGAAGCGGCTCATCGAACGTCCCCTGGAAGCTTTGCTCTGTGCGAAAGCGAAGCGTCAGCAACAATGTTTTATCTGTGCGAAAGCGAAGCGTCAGCAACAATGTTTTATCTGCGGCGAAGCGTCAGCGGCAAAGCGTCAGTCGGAACGGAATTCAACCCCACTATGGTGAGATTAAGAATTGGCTAGAAAAAGGCAGCCCCTAGTGAATCACTTGAGACTGCCTTGGTATATTCTTATTTCGTATAATCAAACAAACAACGAGCATGATCTTGTACTACTTCTACAAAAGCCTCTACTTGTCGTAATTCAAATGACGACTCATAGCCTATTAACCATGTATCACGTGTTAAACCAAATTCTTTTTCATTATTAGTTAATGCTATTTTATTAATACCATCGTGGTCATTTAAAGTGATTGAAGGTAAAATAGCGTAGCCGATACCGTTCAATACCATTTGCTTACAAATTTCAATCTGATCAACTAAAATTTGTTTACTCGGATTTGAAGCGAAATGCTGTTGCCACCATTGTTGAATTTCCTGATAGTAATTGGAGTCACTTTTAAATTGAATAAAAGGTCGCTCTGTCGTCAGAACATCTTCAATGGTTTTTAGCTCTTTATCTACTAAATAAAGGGTGTCACGAAAAAGGTGAATCTTTTCCCCTTTCCAATCAACCTGCCCACGTACAATTCCTATATGAGCCTCACCCTCATAAAGTGCTTTTACAATTTCAGAGCTCCAGCCGGTCATAAGAGAGATTTTTGCTTCTGGATATTTCGTTACAAAATCCTTTAATATTTTCGGAAGCCAGTTTTGGCCGACAATCGAAGCACAGGCAATTTTCAATGTCCCGTTTACTTTCGTCGTTAATGATTGGATTGTTTCAAAAATCTCTTCTTTTTTGCTCAGCATTTCAGTCGCATAAGCAATTATAAGCTCTCCAGCAGGAGTCGCTGTAAGTCCTTTTTGCGAACGAATAAATAACTGCGCGCCCCAGTCCTTTTCAATAGTTTGCAGCCGTTGCGAAAGCGCTGGTTGGGATAAAAATAAACGTTCCGCTGCTTTACGCATATTACGTTCCTCTGCTAGTACTTTTAAAATTTCTGCCTCCGTTGCCATTAATCAGTAAACCTCCGATACAAGCAAAGAGGGCCTCATGATTTTCATCTGAGTCCCCTCTTAAACTACTACTCTTTTTGATAAATATATTTTTTCAATTGCTTTAAAATAACACGTCTCGTTAATATTCCCGCAAATGTTCCGTCATCGTCCACAACACATAAAAAGGCGTGATTAATAACTAAGTCGAGAGCTCGCTGAAAAGTATCCGTCAACTTTAATACAGCGATATCTTTATCCATAATCGTATCCACTTTAATATCGGGTAGCTTTTCATATTCAATATGTTCTAGTCCAAGAATGGATTCAGTAATCATTTTCATGCTTAGTAAACCTTGAAGCCGATATTTCAAATCTAAAACAGGTATCGACGAATACCCTGTACGTGTAAGTACTAGGAGTGCATGTTCCGCACTATTTCCACTTTGTACGTGCGCAACTTTTTCAGATGAAATAATAAAATCACTAATTGGCATTGCTAATAAGTCTTTGCTGTTAGTTGAAATCATGAACTTCTTCTCCTTTTCTGTCCTCGTTTTGCAGAACAGGATGCTTCCCTTTTATCATATCATAACTATTCCTTTTATGACCACGACAAGGCCGAGAAGAGTTTTTTAAGAGCAACGAATTATTTTAGCATTTTGAACAAAACTAAGTATCGAAAGTGCACATATTTACGGGGAGTTTATTTTACCTGGGCTCAATGGAAATATCTTCATTCAGCCATTTTATTGCTCGCAATAATATAAGCTGAATGAAGAAAATGTTTATTTAATAGCCGGTCTTACTCCAGTAATAAAAAATCATTATCCCTAAAAAAAGCAAAAAAATGATATATACCCAAACAATTGGATTTAGCATTGTGGCATATTCTTCAACTGTTTCAGAAATCGGCGTATCATTTTCTGACTTCCGTTCAGACGTCATTTTGGCAATTTTCAGCGTGGACACAAGCGAAATGACAGAAATAATCGTAATGGCAATAAGAGCCGGTATTAACCACATACCCATAGGCAAAACTCCTTTCTTTAGCCTTAGTATGCGTCAACCCAGCTCCACATTATGCAATTTTTTTATTTAGAATGGATATTGATTGAGCCATTGCCCGCCATCAAGTGTCACACATTCACCGTTCATATAGCTTGCCTTATTAGACATCATAAATGTTGCTAAATCAGCTATTTCTTCAGGAGTACCTGTTCGACCTAACGGGACAGAGTCTAGCGTACGAGCTGCAGCAGCTTCTGACTCCCAGAGCTTATCTGCACCACCAGTGCGCTCAATTGGACCAGGTGCAATTGCATTTACTCGAATCCCATATTGTTTTCCCCATTCAACAGCTAACGTTCTAGTTAATGATAATACGCCTGCTTTAGCTGCTGCTGAATGAATAACACCAGCCCCGGCATTCCAAGCGTAAGTCGCGACCATATTAAGAATAGATCCTTTAATATTATTTTGAATCCAATACTTACCAACTGTTGAAGAACAGAAGAATGTCCCATTTAACACAATATCAACAACAGCCTTCCAGCCATTTGGTGATAAATCCTCTGCACGCACTATAAAATTGCCAGCCGCATTATTTACAAGCCCATCAACCTGTCCAAACTTTTCAACAGTAAATGCTAGCATTGCCTCTGCATGCTCAGGCACCCGAACATCCATTTGAAATGTTTCAATCGTTTTTCCAGCCTCTAAAATAAAGGCTTTCGCCTCTGCTAATCGCTCCTCGTTACGACCTGTAATGACAACATTTGCCCCTTCAGCAACGAATTGCTTCGCCATATAAAGCCCCATACCACTTGATCCACCCGTAATAATAATTGTTTTCCCCTGCAACATTTAAGATTTCCCCCTTCACAAAATGAATGATGATTCACTTAAAATTTTACTATATTTTCTCGTATATGTCATATTAATTCTGCAAAACGATGTATAGTAGCGAAAGGATGAAAGGTGACAACTATTTATGTATTCAGGGGATTTTTTTGTTGCGCGGGTATTTGCTCTTCTTCCGCGGGTATTTGCTTCTCTTCCGCGGGAATCCTCCTTCGCGCAGGTATTCGCTTCTCTTCCGCGGGTATTCTTCCTTTGCCCGCAGGTATTCACTTCCCTTTCGCGGGTATTTGCTTCTCTTTCGCGGGTATTCACTCCTCTTTCGCGGGTATTTGCTCTTCTTCCGCGGGTATTCGCTTCTCTTCCGCGGGTATTTGCTTCTCTTCCGCGGGTATTCGCTTCTCTTCCGCGGGTATTTTTGCCCGCAGGTATTCACTTCCCTTTCGCGGGTATTTGCTTCTCTTTCGCGGGTATTCACTCCTCTTTCGCGGGTATTTGCTCTTCTTCCGCGGGTATTCGCTTCTCTTCCGCGGGTATTTGCTTCTCTTCCGCGGGTATTCGCTTCTCTTCCGCGGGTATTCTCTTCCCTTCCGCGGGTATTTGCTCTTCTTCCGCGGGTATTCGCTTCCCTTCCGCGGGTATTCGCTTCCCTTCCGCGGGTATTCGCTTCTCTTCCGCGGGTATTTGCTTCTCTTCCGCGGGTATTCGCTTCTCTTCCGCGGGTATTCTACTTTTGCGCCATCCACAACTTTTGGTGATGAACCAAATAAATTGATTTAATCAATAAAAATAGTTTACAAATTACATATGGTTGGTAACTCTATTTTAGACAGTTTCTTCTCGAATTCCTAAAACTCATAATGATAAGCAATTTTATAAAGTTCCATTAACTCTTCCTGTGTTGGTACCTTAGGATTATTTCCAGGGCTACCGCTGGCAATTGCATCAGCTGCCATTTTTGGAATAGCTGCGTAAAAGGCTTGTTCATCAATTCCCAATTGTTTCAAATTCCCTATATCCATCTTCTTGCACATTTTCTTAATTGAAACAATAGCTAAATCGGCAAGCTCTTCTTGAGATAGCAGCTCATTATCTTTATTGAAAAATTTACCTAAATCCGCCAGTCGATCGACACAAGCATCCTTTGAAAATTCTAATACTGCTGGCAAGAGCATGGCATTTGAAATACCATGTGGTACATGGAAGAGCGCTCCTATTGGACGAGACATACCATGTACTAAAGCAACAGAAGCATTGGAAAATGAAAGACCTGCTTGCATTGAGCCTATTGACATGGCCTCACGAGCGTCAATATCATTACCTTGTTCATAAACTTTTAAAATATTATTGACGATTAACTCCATTGCTGATAATGCAAGTACATTCGAATAAGGATGTGCCAAACGTGATAAATAGCTCTCAATAGCGTGACTTAATGCGTCAATACCGGTTGCCGCAGTAATGGCGGGTGGAGATGTAACCGTTAAAATTGGATCAATGATTGCTATGTTTGGCATAAATGCAGGCTGCTTAATCATCATTTTCACTTCATTCTTCGTGTTAGTAATGACGGTTGCATCCGTTGCTTCTGAGCCAGTTCCTGCTGTTGTCGGTATTGCAATATGTGGGATCGGTACTTGCTCAGCTATTTTTGCCATTTTCATATAATCGCCAATATAGCCACCATTCGTTGCAACTACTGCAATTGCTTTTCCTGTATCGATACAGCTCCCGCCACCGACAGAAATAATAATATCGCAACCCTCAGATTGTAAAATATGAAGTCCCTCTGCTACATAAGTATCCACGGGTTCCGTTGTTACGCCTAAATATGAAACCGCTTCCAAACCACTAGCTCTTAATAAAGTGCTACATTGATTAACAAAGCCTAAACTATCCATGATCGGATCACTAATGATAAGAGCCTTAGTCCCCAATTTTTTTGCATGGACACCTACTTCTTCAAAAGAATCTCGTCCATAAACGATCGTTCCTGGCGAATGAACCGTATAGATTGTTTTTGTTTGAATCATATCTAATCCTCCTAAGCTATTGTGCTGTATAACCGCCATCCAAAAGTATTGCTTGACCTGTTATACCCTTTGCCATATCACTAGCTAAATAAAGCGCAAGTCCTGTAACTTCCGATACATCTAGTAAGCGTTTTTGAGGAACGAGTGGATATAGCACCTGCTCAAGCACTTCCTCTACTTGAATGCCCCTTGTCTTTGCCAAATCCGTAAACTGATTACGTACTAATTCTGTATCGACATACCCTGGACAAATGGCATTCACGGTTATCCCTTCAGTTGCAACCTCCAGTGCCGCCACTTTCGTTAAACCGACAAGTCCATGTTTGGCTGCATTGTATCCAGCTTTACCTGCAAACCCAATAACGCCATTAATAGATGCCATATTAATAATGCGTCCAAATTTATTTTTCTTCATATGAGGTAACGCGTATTTCATTGCTATAAAAGGTGCAACAAGCATCACTTTTTGCATGGATTCAAAGATTTCTGTCGCGAAATCCTCGATAAGAGAGACATGCTGAAATCCTGCGTTGTTAATTAAAATATCTATTGTCTTATACTTTTTAACTGTAAAGTCAATCGCATCACATATTGCCTGTTCATTCGTAACATCACAGGTGTATGCAGTTAATTGCGGATTGTGTTGAATTGCCTCCGCCAAAAGCTGTTCATTAATATCTGTTATCACGACATTCGCTCCCTGCTCAGCAAACGCTAGTGCCATGGATAACCCGATACCACGGGCTGCTCCAGTAATAAAAACTATTTTTCCTTTCACGCAATACCCTCCTACATTCCTAGTGAGAATAATATGATAGCGATTAACGTACCTATGATAGGTATAATGACAGTTAAAGCACCAAATGGCATATAAGCATCTTTATGCTTTTCATTGCATACCGAATTGATAGTTGTTACTACATAACCACCATGTGGCAATGAATCGAGAGAACCTGATGCAATAGCAATTGTACGGTGCAATGCCTCCGTATCAACTCCCATGTCAATATAGTGTGGAGCAAGTAAAGGCAATGCAATTGTTTGACCACCCGAAGCCGAGCCTGTTAAACCTGCTATTACAGCGATGGCTAACGCACCGCCAATTAATGGACTTCCAGGAATATTAGTCATGACGTCAACAGTTGCCAAAAATGATGGTGTAGCTTTCACCACACCTCCGAAACCAACTACAGCTGCCGTATTAGCGATTGCTACAACGGCCCCCATAGCACCAGCTGCTAGTGTCGCACCGACAGACTTTGAATATTTATAGCTCACTAGATAAGCCATAATACATCCGCTCGTTAATGCTACAATTAAGGCTGAAGTTCCTAGTGATTCGTGAAACACAAAGGAAATGCCTAAAACTACTACTAGTGGTACAATACTTAAAATTGGACTTGGAAGCTTACGAGATTCATCAACAACTGGATCAGTAGATCGTTCTATAAATATCTCTCCATTTTTTACTGCACGTTTGATCATCCAATTTAGCCATAGTGATCCACCAGTAGCCATAAAAATTGCAACAATTATACTTACTGCCCATCCAGCATATGGCGTTGTACCAAGGTATGGAATAGGAATCCAGTTTTGAATTTCCGGTGAACCTGCCGAGGTCATCGTAAAGGTTACAGAACCTAAACCAAGTGCAGCAGGAATAAAGCGACGAGGAAAATTAGCTTGCTTGAATAAACTGATAGCCATTGGATAGACAGAAAAGGCTACGATAAACACTGAGACACCACCATACGTTAGTACTGCTGCTGCAGCTACTACTGCAAAGGCTGCATATTTCACTCCAATTTTTTCTACAATCCATTTAGAAACACTATCAGCTGCTCCCGTATCTTCCATTACCTTTCCAAAAATGGCTCCTGCCATGAACATTAAATACCATGAACCTACGAATCCAGTGAACCCATCCATATAACTTGTTAAGAAGTTAGCTTGATTCTCATCAGCTGTTTGTGGAAAAAATGCTAGACCATTCGTTACGGCCGCTATCAATGCAGTCAATGGTGCTGAAATTAGTAAATTTACGCCCTTCATTGTTAAATACACAAGTAAAGCTAAACTGCCAAAAAGCCCAATGTATTCTAACATCCCCATCCTCCTCTTATGCTTTTAGAAAAAAAGAGCTGCAAAAGAATACAGCTCTTCATTTGTATTAGTCGTTATTACTTGGGAATGCAAACGTAGATGCTGTCGATGCTTGACCTGTCATCCAACGCTCTGATATTGTTTTTGTTTTTGTGAAGAAGCGTGCCTGATCTGGACCAAACATATGCCCTTCTCCAAATCGAGAACCTTTAAATCCAGCAAAGTTATGGTAACCAACCGGAATTGGAATCGGCACATTGACACCTACCATGCCAACATCTATTTCTGTTGTGAATTTACGTGCTGCTAGGCCATCATTCGTAAAGATTGTGACACCATTTCCAAGCTCATGCTTATTAATAAGTTGGATTGCTTCATCCAATGAATCAACACGAACAACATTACGAGCTGGACCGAATATTTCTTGTTCATAAATTTCCATGCCTGGTTTTACGTTATCTAGCAATGTCGGCCCTACAAAGAATCCTTTTGACTCTTTCACAATATCAAGATTTCGACCATCACAAATAACTGTTGCACCTTCAGATTCACCTCGATCGATAGCAGCAATAATCGCTTCCTTCGATTGCTGTGAAATGACAGGGCCAAAGTCTGTCTCTGGATTTGTATATGAACCAACCTTCAAGTTAGTGATTTTCTCCTTTAAGATTTCAACAAGACGATCTGCTGTATCCTTTCCAACAGGCATAATCGTAGAAATGGCCATACAACGTTGAGAGGCCGCTCCATATGCTGCACCGATAAATGCACTGGCAACCTGTTCAAGATCTGCGTCCGGCATGACAACCATATTATTTTTTCCTCCACCAAGTGCTGTAACACGTTTACCATATTTTGAACCTGTCTCGTAAATGTATTTAGCAACTGGCGTTGATCCTACAAATGAAATCGCTTGCACAATTTGGTTTTCTAAAAGTTCATTGACAGCATCTTTATCACCATTCACTACTGTCCAAACTCCATCTGGTAATCCAGCCTTTTTCCAAAGCTCACTAATATATAATGCTGTCATAGGAACTCGTTCGGATGCTTTTAAAATAACTGCATTACCGACAGCAATAGCCATACTTGTTTGTGCTAACGGCACCATAATCGGGAAGTTAAATGGCGAAATGGCCGCTACAACACCTAATGGATATTTTGCTGAGTAGGCATTAATTTGACCCCCGACATTGACCGAGTACTCACCTTTCATTAAATGGGGTGCACCGATTGCTAAGTCCACAGACTCCAAACCACGTGTAATCTCACCTTTTGCATCCTCAATCGTTTTACCACTTTCTATACAAATAATTTGTAAAAGCTCCTCCATATTTTCAGTAATGAGGTTACGGAACTTTAATACAATCTCTGCACGTTTAGCTACTGACATATCACGCCATTTTGGAAATGCCGCCTGTGCCTTATCGATAGCCTCTCGAGTTTCTTCTACAGTTGCAAGTGGAACCTTGGCAATAACCTCACCAGTCGTTGGGTTAAATACTGAACCGAAGCGTCCACTTTTCCCTTCTACTAATTCCCCACCAATAAAATGCGTTAAAGTTTTAACCTCTTGTGCTGTTGTCATAATTCTAGTCCTCCTTTAAAATTGTTCAATTTTACATTTTTCTTTTAAACTTAAATAAGCGGCAGACATATCATTTTCTCCATAGCCCTGCTGAGAAATATCACTATATAGATCCACTAATTTTTCCCCGATTCGAAGTGGAACCCCTGCTTCTTCTGCCATATTTTTCGCTAGCTTCAAATCTTTTAATAATAGATTTGTAGAAAAACCTGGCTGATAGTTTTCGTTTTTCATATACTCTACGTAATTACGTTCATAAATACGGCTTTGACCATAGCTATTGCTTAATACGTCATACAGCGTATCTGCATGGATACCCATTTTCTCACCTAGTACAATTGTTTCAGCGACTGCCTCTGTATAGAATCCAATCATTAAATTATTAAGTAATTTAATACGTGTACCTACACTTGGAGATGTACCGAGATGATAGACGTTTTTTCCGACTATTCGGAATATTCCAGACCCACTTTGATAATCTTCTTTTTCACCACCGACCATGATTGTAAGTGTTGCATGAATAGCCCCTATAACGCCCCCACTAACAGGTGCCCCAAGATAACGTAATCCCAATGATTGTGCTTCTATATGTAAGGAATCATTTAATTCGGGATTTACCGTACTAAAGTCTATTAATAAACTTCCTTTTTTAGCATGGTGCATTATACCCTGCTCAGAACTATACACTTGTCCCACTATTTGTGGTGTCGGCAAGCTCGTCATGATGATATCACTTTGCTCAGCAACTTCCCTTGCTGTTGCAAGTCCAACTCCACCTTCTGCTTTAAATTGTTCCATTGCTTGTGAATTCGTGTCAAAGCCATAAACCTTATAGCCTGCCTTTAATAAATTAATCGACATTGGTAACCCCATATTGCCTAAGCCGATAAAACCTAATTTCTCCGTCATTTTGACCTCCCCCGTTCCTTGAAAATCCGATGAACACTAGCCAACTCTACTCTTTTATCGTAACATTAATAACAAGATTTATTAGCTGACCACAGTCATTGACTCCGGTCACTTAAATCATAATCAAAATAAATCCATCTCGTCAATTAAAATATTTTATATTTTCAGAATAATCTTGTAAAAAAATATCTTGAAATACTTAAATTTGGCTCATCACCATAAGTTATGGATGACATTTGTTAAGACGCACCTATGTATATAAGCTGATTGGAGTGGAGGTTGAGCGACTCCTTGGGGATTAGCGTCACAGAATGAGACCCTGGAGCGAAGCGAGTAGGAGAACGAAGGCTAAAAGCATCACGTTCTGTGATAACGCCTTCGTGACCAACATCCTGCCGCTACGTTGCACTACGCTTTCGCACAAAAAACATTTGTTGCCCCGACGCCCCCAGGTAAGCGCCCAGTCGGAACGGAAATCAACCACACGTTATGGTGATGAGCCTTAAATTTGGAGGAATTATCGAAATATGAATTCACTAACTAGTCGACAATTAAAAGCATTAGAAACACGGGAAAAATTACTAAAAACATCATTAGACCTATTTAATAAACATGGATTTGAGCATGTATCTGTTGAGCAAATTACTAAAGCATGTAATGTATCAAAGGGAACGTTTTACACCCACTTCCCGTCCAAGTACGATGTTATTTTAGAAAAATTTAAAGAGCTTGATAGTTTTTATAGCACTGTGGAAAAAAATATTGATCGCACTTTACCGGCAAGTGAAAAAATTTTATTACTCTATCAAGAACAAATGAAGTACTTAACAAATGTTGTTGGAAAAGATTTATTGAGAACAGTCTATACTGCTGCGATGACAAATCAAGTGGAACAAGATCATTATTTAGTAAATCCACAACGAATGATTTTCCAAATTATGAACACTTATATCGAAGAAGGTATTCGACTTGGAGAGTTTCGTCAAGATTTGGAGGTTAGTCAATTTCAAGCAATTATTCAACGCTGTATGCGTGCAAATGTTTATGATTGGTTAATTCATAATGAAAATTTCGATTTAGCTGCTGAGATGGCACAATTTACATCTATCGTGTTAGATGGATTGAAAGTAGAAAATAAATAGCTCATTGTAGAAGGGTGTGTATAGGTGGAAACTGCTTGCGTTCGGGTGAAGTCATATTCTGCTCCGGTTGTATCTCCTTTCGCTCAGGTAACCGGAAGTAATGATCAGGTAAAGCCTTGATTTGAGCGGGTGGCCAGGTGAAATGATCGGGTATTGCCCTTATTCGATCAGGTTGCACTGATGTTCGCTCCGGCCGAATCCTTTTCCGATCAGGTTGCACTTGGGTTCTTCTACTTTTCGCTTGGCTGAGTTTCTTTCCCACTCGAATTGCGCCTTCATTCGCTCAAGTAAATCACTTTGCTCAAACTCTACAAAAAAATAGCACTTCATCCAATCCGGAATGAAGTGCTACTTGATCAGTTTTCATTAACTAACAAAATATTTCTCAACAACGGTTTCTACAGGTAATGGCTTGTTATATAAATAGCCTTGCCCTTTTTGACATCGATGGCGTTTTAGAAAATCGACCTGTGACGGCTCCTCGATTCCTTCAGCAACGACCTCTAACCCTAAATTATGGGACATTGAGATAATGGCTTTGATGATGGCCTCATTTTTATCATCTTTTGTAATATCCGCAATAAATGATTGATCTATTTTTATGATATCTATCGGATAACGTTTTAAATAGCTTAAAGATGAATAGCCAGTTCCAAAATCATCAACCGAAACATAAACACCTAGCTGCTTCAATTCAGTTAATATTGAAAATGTTTCATGGACGTTGGTCATGGAGCTTTCGGTAATTTCAACCTCTAATAATTCAGGTGGCACATTATACTTTTTCAAGGCAGCTTTAATTTTCCGAGCGAAGTTTTCTTTTCTAAATTGTTTTGGTGATATATTAACGGCAATTCGAACTGGTCGATAGCCTTTCATTTGCCACTCTTTTTGATAGCGACATACCTCGTCAATAATCCAATCACCAATTTCAATTATTAAGCCTGATGCCTCTGCAATGGGTATAAACTGTGCAGGTGACACAAAACCAAATTTGCGATTATTCCATCGTAATAATGCCTCGAAGCTATTTATGCTGTTATTTGTTAAATCCATTTGTGGCTGTAAATGAATACTTAGCTCATTAAATTCGATGGCACGACGTAAATGCGCTTCCATTAATGCCTCATTTGGAAAAATAGTTGTCATATCTTCACGATAGTAACGGTAGTGTGATCGCCCATGCTCTTTTACAGAGAATAATGCTTTATCTGCTTTACGTACAAGTGTTTCTAAGTCCTTGCCATCTGCAGGACTAAGTGAGATACCGATCGACACGCTTATAAAATATTCCTGCTCATCTATCATGAATGGCTGTTTTAGTGCGTCTAAAATAGCGTTAGCCGTATGTTCAATTTTGTTGATGGTTGCATCTTTTAGAACAAAAATAAATTCATCGCTATTATAACGATAAAGCGAGCATTTGGAGTAACAGAGCTCACGAAGTCTATGACTAAACATCCGCATAAGTTCATCACCCTTACTTTCACCAAGGGATTCATTAAACTTTTTAAAGCGATCAATATCCACTAAAATAAGAGCTGCTTGCTTTTTTCCATGCTTTTTATCATTTAAATGATGTAACCAATGCTCCTTAAAAGCTTTGCGATTCCAAACACCCGTTAATTCATCCATTAATGCTAGGTAATAAAAGGCCTCATGATCATTCATAAATGAAGTAGCATCTTTCACAAATAGATGTACACCAATAATTTCACCATTAAAATACGTTGGATGCGTTCTTAAATAAAATGGTTCTTTACTTAGCAATTGGCGCTTAAATAAGCATTTTGGCATACCAAATGCTGAGCCCTCAACAGTTTTTGCAAATAGTAATTTAAATTCGTTGATATACTTACTCTCTAATAATGAAAAAATATTTTGTCCTATCAAGCTGTGATGCTCGTTTGACAATAGAGAAGTGGCAATAACGTTTTGATGAATAATGCGACCTTGTAAATCAGTTGTTAATACCGGACTTACGTGCTGTTCCACAAATTGCAAATAGGGTTCCTCTTCATTTTGTTTCTCACGTAGAATAACTGCTACAACTGATTTTTCTAAATGCTGTACATGAACAAAAAATGTTTTTACTTTGTGTTCAGTACGTATTTTTAGCCTTTGGTCCATATTCAATTCTTGTTGTAATATATTCGATAATTGCAGCCAGCAATGCTCCGTAAAAAAATGTTCTGCATTGGTGGCTTTCACATCCTGTAGCTCAATAAATGACGGTAGCTTATCGTTAAAGTTAACGATTTCAAACGCTTTTGTTTTAACTTTTCTCAAACATACGACTGCATCAAATGGATTAAGTTGTATGACTTGATGATAGTCTGCAAATTGCGCTACACTCTCTTTATATTTTTTCATTATATCCCTCACTAAGTAGCGTGTTTGCTTTATTCTTCGTCTAGCGTAGGTTTAAGTGCATCTTTTAAGAAAATTTCCTGACTATTAATTGGATCTTCACTACGATCAAAATCTTTGTAATGATATTTTCCATTTGAGTCTTGAATACGAGCTTTTGCTTTATCCTCAAGTTGTGTATTCATGATGTTAATAATACGGGCTTTTGCTTCACTTGCATATACAGGGAATAGAATTTCTACACGTTTAATCATATTACGAGTCATCATATCTGCAGAAGATAAATATACTTTATTTTCCCCATTATGATGGAACCAATAAATACGAGAATGCTCAAGGAAACGACCAACAATACTTGTTACTGTTATGTTTTCACTAATTCCAGGGATACCTGGTCTAATACAACAAATACCACGAATGATAAGCTCTACTTTTACACCTGCAATGGATGCCTCATATAGCTTCATCATTAAGTCTTTGTCCGTCAGTGAATTCATTTTAGCTCGGATAAAACCATTGCCATGCTTCTTATGACAAGCAATTTCCTCATCCATTAACCGGATAAATTCATCTCGAATATCAAACGGGGCCACGACTAAGTGATTAAAAGCTGGCTTCTCTGTATAACCACTTAAATAGTTAAAGAAATTAGTGGCATCAATGCCAAATTCCTTATCTGTCGTTATTATACCCATATCTGTATAAATTTTTGCAGTTGCATCATTATAATTCCCTGTTCCAAGATGTACAAAACGCTCAATTTTTCCATTTCGACGACTTACAACAAGTGTTATTTTCGAGTGTGTTTTTAAATTGTTCATACCGTAAATAACAAGGCAGCCAGCTTGCTCCAGTTGCTTTGCCCAATGAACATTATTTTCTTCATCAAAACGTGCTTTCAATTCAACTAAAACTGTTACCTGCTTACCATTTTCTGCTGCGAACTTTAATGCTTGTATAATGGGTGAATTACCACTTACACGATATAATGTTTGTTTGATTGCTAAAACGTTCGGATTGACTGCCGCTTCTGAGATAAAATCTACGATAGGCACAAACGACTCATATGGGTGATGGAAAAAAATATCTTGTTGCAGAGCTTTTTCAAAAATATTTTCATCCGATTGCAAATCTAATGGTGGCTGCGGGATAAAGCTTTCATATTCTAAATGTTCTCGACCAATAGATATGCCTTTTACAAACGAGAACATAAATGTTAAATCTAGCGGTCCATCTATATGAAAAACATCCGTTTCTTCAATTTCAAATTCATCTAGTAAGTATGTAAGAACTTCCTCACTCATCTCGCCCTCACGAACTTCTAGACGACTGCCTAAACCCCATCTACGTTTTTTCAGTTCTTTTTCGATTTCTACAAGTAAATCTCTTGCGCCTTCTTCATGAATTGTTAAATCAGCATTACGTGTCAAACGGAAAGCCTGTGCTGACTTAACACTGTATCCATAAAAGAGCTTTTCTATATGCGCTGCAATGACGTCCTCTAATAAGACAATTACAGTTTCTCCGTCTGCTGATGGTACTTTAATATAACGATCTAAGACAGATGGTACTTGTACAATCGCTACTTTTTCACGACTCTCTAAATCCGCTTCATCTTGCTCTAATAATACAAGTAAATTTAATGTTTTACTGAACAAAGTTGGGAAAGGACGATATGCATCTACAGCTACGGGTGTTAAAACAGGGAAGATTGTTTCTGCAAACATTTCATTGACAAACGCTTTTTGTGTACTATTTAAGTCTTTCATGTCTGCTATATGTACATTATGTTGTGGTAATAAATCATATATTAAATGTCTGTATACTTCAGTTTGACGGCGCACTAATGCCTGAGTACGCTCTGCAATTTTCGCTAATTGCTCTTTTGGTGTTAGGCCCGACTTATTTTCAGGCTTATGGAAACCTGCACGTACCTGATCCTGTAGACCTGCAACACGTACCATGAAAAACTCATCTAAATTCGAACTAAATATTGCTAAAAATTTTAGACGTTCTAGCAGAGGATTATTAACATCCTCTGCTTCCTCTAAAACTCGTTCATTGAAGGCTAGCCAGCTTAATTCACGATTATTATAGTATTGCGGCTTGGCAATTTCCTCTAATAATCGACCTTGTGTTTCTGTTGATTCCTCTTCTTGTAACTGATTATTCGTAATTTCAGTTGTCATAATTGTTCAACCCTTCTTCAATAAAGTTTATTTTTATAGGTATCTTTAGTGCGCGTTCTAGATGTTTTTTATGTCGGTTTGCTTGATATTTTTCTGCGGCAGCGTTGTTTTTTACATAGATACTAAGCTGCACATAATCCTCTTCTGTCTGCATCTCAATGGCATGTACAATCTTTCTTTTTGACACATTTAACGCATAGACAAATTTTAAAAGTGCGCCAAAGTCTCGTATTTTACGATACTCCTCACGACTCAGCCATTCTGTAAAAGGAGCAGCGAATCGTTGATAATAATCTTTATTTTTATATGAGGCTAAAAGTGCTAATTTCACACGTTCCTTATGATTCAGCCCATCAATAGATTGGTTCGCAATTAAATAAAAAGTATGCTGACTTGCAGAACTTAACTCAATATACTCTCCAATATTAAAAACTTTCGCCGCTTTCGTTAATAATTGTAAATCTTTTGGATTATATTGTGAATAACCAAGATGGCAACACTCACGGTATAATTGATCCGTTAAATTCCTCAAATAGTCTACTTCTTCTTCAGTTCGACCATACTGACGAGCCAATCTTCTTGCGTTTCCCTCAAACACATTGTACTTATCAAACGCACTTTCATCTGTTTGCAAAATACGCTGTATAATAAGTCCCTCACGCAATCCGTTCTTTGTTATCTGGAACAACTCACTGCCAACAACC
Source organism: Lysinibacillus sp. FJAT-14222 (assembly GCF_001278875.1). Lineage (NCBI taxonomy): Bacteria > Bacillati > Bacillota > Bacilli > Caryophanales > Bacillaceae > Lysinibacillus > Lysinibacillus sp. FJAT-14222. Next base: position 170,230 of record NZ_LIYL01000024.1, read on the forward strand.
TCCATTAACACACTGAAAACTTCTAATGCAGGGACAATGATATCGGCACGATCCGCCGAAAGCCCATCTAACTGTTTCAACTCATTAAAGCTTAAATTACCTAAAAATACACTGAGCTCTTCTAAATTTTCCTTAGTCATTTCGTAACCATGTACACTTGCGATTGGATATACATGTTTTTGTTGATGAATTTGAGCAATATTTCGGGCACTACCACCAATAGCGATAATTGGTAAATTGATATCCTGAATCCAGGGAAGTGATTTGAACTGTTCTTTAATAAATGCAATGAGTTCCTTTTTTTCACTGCTATTCATAATGTCTCCCTTTACAAAACGTTGCTTTAAAGAAACTGTACCAAAAGGAAAACTATGAGATTTCTGTAGTTCTTTATTTTCAAAAAGTGTTATTTCTGTACTACCGCCACCAATATCGATCGTTACAGCGGACTTTGTGCCTATTGAATGCGCTACAGCAACAAAGCCATAATATGCCTCTTCTTCTTCAGTTAAAAGCTCTATTTGAATACCTGTCCGATCCTTCATTAAGGCAATTATTTTTGCTTTATTGGTCGCCTGACGGATTGCAGCTGTTGCAGCAGCTTTCACATCAGTCACTTCAAAATCATCAAGCATTGCTTTAAAAGTCAATAATGTATCTGTTAATACTTGTATACCCTCTTCAGACATTTCACCAGAGGGCTGTAAATATGTACGTAAACGTGCAACCGTTTTAATATTTCCAATCTCACGAAGTCCCTCTTCTTTATCGTATCGATGCAATACTAATCGAATGGTGTTAGAGCCAATATCGATGATAGCCGTTTTTAATTCATTCAAATAATCACTTCCTTAACGCGTACATGCCATATTATTATCGGTTCTATATCTTTTTCGGTAGGAGTGTCGCGACATCCATTTCCATGTGGATACCCAACTAATAGACCTTATTATTGTGTTCCTAGCATCATAATCTATACAAAAAAATCGGAACCTAAAAAGGCATCCGATTTTCTTAAAATTATTAATATACTTTCAGGATACCCATTATTAATATTGTGAAGTACCTTTTCCAACTTTATTCATCTTAAGCGTTCACTCTTGGTAAAGCTTCATTTTATAGGATAAGCTGGTCTACTCGTAAAATAAGCTCTGCAATTTCAGGCTTACTAATTTGATCCTCTGCACCTACTTGGTCGCCTTTATGACGAAGATCATCCGTAATTAAGCTTGAAAAAATAATGACAGGAAGCTTTTGGAGATCTGGATGTTCCTTAATTTTACGCGTTAAATGATGCCCATCCATTTGCGGCATTTCTATGTCCGTCACAACTAATTGAATATGCTCAGACACATCGCTACCACCTTTGACGACGGATTCGAGGTATTCATAAGCATCACGGCCATTCTCAAAGAATTCTACATTTTCGTAACCTGCTTCATTCATAGTATCGAATAATAGCTTACGTAGTAATGGTGAATCTTCAGCAATTAAAATTCGTTTTTCAGAGCGATCACGTTTACCAAGCTTTTTAACAGATTCTACACTTATACCAGAATCCGGATTGATATCTACCATAATTCTTTCGAAATCAAGCAATAAAATCATTTGCTCATTTTGCTTAATAACACCAATTACTTGTGATGTTCCTCCTTGATACATATCAGAAGGTTTCTCGATTTGATTCCATGAAATACGGTGAATTTGTGTAACGTTATCTACATGGAATACTACGCGCTGTTTATTAAACTCAGCTACAATATATTTTTGCTGAGGATTACGCTCTGTACTTTGAATACCCAATACTCGGAGCATATCAACTACTGGTAAAACCTCACCTCGTAATTGAATAATCCCTTCTACATGCGGGTGCGCGTGTGGAATAAATGTTACTGGAATCGGTTGAATAATTTCTTTCACTTTAATAACGTTAATACCAAATTTATTGTTAGCTACTTCAAATTCAACAATTTCTAGCTCATTTGTGCCACTCTCTAATAATATTCCTTTATGTTCCAAAGCAACCCCGCTCCTTTCTTTCCAACTTCTATTTATAATTCAATTGTATCATAGGCAATACATTTCTCCTACTTGCTTTTTCCATTTTTATCATTGACTTGGCTCATCACCATAACGTAGAGTTGATTTCCGTTCCGACTGGGCGCGTCCGATGAGCCGCTAATCCCCAAGGAGTCGCCCAGCCTCCACTCCAATCAACTTATAGACATGATATACGTTTTAACAAATATCATCTCCAACTTTTGAGCCATTGACCTTTAGATGTACCAATAGGCCAATTACTGTCATCACAATTAATGTCGATAACGCAACACGACTTGCTAGCGTTCCGTAATCTTTCATCCATAATGTGACCGTTCCGTAGACTGCTGGCCCAATAATTGAAGATACTTTACCCGAGAATGCAAACAAGCCAAAAAATTGGCCACGTTTTTCATCTGGAGACAATTCAATAATATACGTTCTAGATGTTACCCACATTGATCCTAGTGATATGCCGAACATACTACCAGCAAGCCAGAACATCCATTGCTCTGTTGCAAAGACAGCAAATGCTAAAGCGACAATCATTAATAGTGCCACCACAGTTATCGCTCGTTTAGCTCCAATTGCTTTTGTAATATAACCAAATGCAAGCGAGCCAATAATTGTTGAAACAGTAGATACTAAATAAAGCACGATAAATTGCCCCGATGTAAAGCCTACAATCGTTGTAGCATATACAGCCATCATTGCAATAGTTGTTGCAATTGCATCATTTAAAAAGAAGTAAGCAATCATAAAGGTGAAAATAGCTTTATATTGCTTCATGTCCTTAAATGTTTGAACAATTTCCTTATAACCATCTAAAAATTTAATAGGCTTTCGTTGAGACGTTGGAATCGGTGTATCTTTATTAATAAAAAATAATGGCAAAGAAAATATTAAATATAAAATGGCAGTTGGAATAAATGCTCGATGGAAATCACTGTTTCCTACATACAAATAAACAAGTAACCCCAAAATTGTACCTAAATAGCCAATCGCTACCCCATATCCAGAAATAAGGGGCATTTCCTCTTTCGTCCCTAAGTCTCCCATCATAGAATCATAGAACACTAGACTTGAATTAAAGAAAAATTTCGCAATGACAAAACTAGCTACAACTAAAAATAAACTAAGTGGCACACCTGAATAATTTGTTGACGTCTGTAGATTCGCAAAAACACCCATCATAAAGGTAAAGAAGATGGAAATAGATGCAAACCACACGATAAATCTCTTTTTATAGCCAGTATTATCAATCCATACGCCAAAGAGTGGTGAAAAAATAACGAGGAAAAAGCTAGCAATGGCATTTGCATACGAAATAAACGTGCTCGCCACCTGCTGCATTACCTCATTCGTCCCTAAAACCTCATCCATATAAAATGGGAAAAATATTGTATTAATATTTGAAGAAAATATTGTATTCGCAAAATCATAAAACGCCCACGATAAAATTGGCAGTGATAAATAAAGAGCTAACTGACTTCGATGTTGTACGTCTACTGCTGAACTCCGCTTCATAAAACCCCCCTCCCCATTCTCTATACTATTAAATAAATTCCCCTCTGTAATAAAAAATTCCCTTTATTTAAAGAAAATTAATACTATTTACAATATACAAGCAATCGCACTTCACTAACACTCTAATATGAACGAATCTTCTCCCTCTCTAAGGACTACTAAAGATTTACTTAATACTCATTAATTTAGGGTTATAGGACTATTGTTAAAGGAGTATTATCTAGAACTTTGTTTTAGCAATGCAGTAATTCTTATACCTCCATCATAAAAAAGCTCATCACCAAAAGTTGGAGATAATATTTGTTAAAATGTATGCCATTTATATAAGTTGATTGGAGTGAGGCATGGCGACTCCTTGGAAATTAGCGCCACGTTATGGTTATTAGCCTAAAAAAAAGATACCCAAGCCCCCTCGCTTGGATATCCATTGCACTATTCTTCCGTATTCACCCACATGGAAGACCATTGTTCTATTGCTTTAAGGACCGGTGTAAGTGCATGTCCTTTTTCTGTTAGCTCGTATTCGATCACTACTGGTGTTGATGGAATAACTGTACGTTTTACAATTTGCTCAATCTCTAATTCTTTTAATCTCTCCGTTAACACACGACTGCTAATACCCAACTGATTTTTAATTGTTGAGTATCGTTGAGGCCCTTCTAATAACTGATAAATAAGCAGAGTGTTCCAGCTATGATTTAATATTTTGAGCGCCTTTTCAAATCGTGGACAAATTTTTTTTTGATCCAATTTACCTTCCTCCAAAAGTATTTTGTTCTTATATAACAGTATATCATTTTTTCGAAAATAAGTTTCAAAAATAAAATTTAGTTACTTGACAAAACTTGTTTTTAAAAATAAACTAAGTTACGAAATGTAAGTTGGAAAACAAAAGGAGTTATTAAACTATGCAACATATCGGTTCAACTATTTTACGTGTCGTACTCGGCATTATTTTTGCCACTCATGGCTTTCAAAAGTTTCAGGGTGGTATCGGCTTCACAGCTGATTATTTTGACGCCATTGGTATTCCAGGCTTTATGGCATATATTGTTGCCATTATAGAACTAGTCGGTGGTGTTGCAATTATTTTAGGCTTAGGTACAAGACTTTTTGGCGCTTTATTGACAGTGACAATGATTGTTGCCATTTTTACAGCGAAGCTTAGCGTTGGCTTTATCGGCGCAGATGGCTTAGCTGGATATGAATTAGATTTAGCTTTAGCCGCAATTGCTTTATACTTTGCACTTGCTGGGGCATCTAGTTTTTCTTTAGACTCAAAACTTTTTGGTAAAGAGTAATTCTTCCGTAGCCTTCTACTGAATGAAGACATAAGAAAACCCGAAGTTCCATAAGATGGCACTTTGGGTTTTCTAAAATTAGAACTCTTCAGTTTTTTGTGTTTTTTCTATTATGATTATCACAATTTGTAAGAAGTCTAACATTTTTTGATAAACCTATCAATTATGCCTCGGCATAATTGCGTCCGGAATCGGCTTAGTGCTTAGGCCTGCGTGATGCAGGTCAGTTAGCCGTTATCGCATGGATGCGATGATTTTAGGCTAACATCCTTTAAGAATTCATTTCCGATTCCGTGACATCCGCCAGAGGCTTTAACTTCTTTCAGCAGATGTCTTTTGTCCCGAAAGCGTAGCGACAGGTACAGGTGTTTGGACACCCGCTGAAAGAAGTTTAAATTTATTGATAAGCTTTTAAAAGTGCCTGTGTTCCGTTTTCACCATAGCCCTCTTCCATTAGCTTTTCATACATGTCATAAGCAAGTGCAAGACCTGGTAATGTAATCCCCATTTTTTTAGATTCGTCTAAAGCAATTTTCATATCCTTCACAAAATGCTTAATATAAAAACCTGGTGCATAATCTTCTTTGATCATGCGGGGTGCTAAATTACTTAACGACCAAGAACCTGCTGCACCAGACGATATGGATTGCAATACTGTTGGTAAATCAAGTCCAGCCTTTAAACCGTAAGCAAGTGACTCACACACACCAATCATTCCTGAAGCAATAACTATCTGATTACACATTTTAGCATGCTGTCCTGCACCGGCCTCACCTTGATAAACAATATTTCCACCAAAATGATTCATGACTGGTAAAACTTTATTGAATGTAGCTCGACTACCTCCAACCATAATGGATAAGGTACCATTTTGAGCACCGATATCTCCGCCAGAAACAGGTGCATCTAGCGATTCTACTCCAAGCTTTTGAGCATGGTCAAAAATTCTCTTTGCCAATGTTGGCTCTGAAGTAGTCATATCAATAACGATATTGCCGAATTCAGCTGTTTGAAATAATCCGTTGTCTCCAAAATAAACTTCCTCTACATCTGCAGGGTATCCAACCATCGTAAAGGCTATTTCCTTATTTTTAAATGCTTCTGCTGGTGAACTTGCCCAAGCTGCACCTAATGCCATAAGCGGCTCTGCTTTCTCCTTTGTACGTGTATAAACTGTTACCTCATGACCATTCTGTAATAAATGCTTGATGATGCTAGCTCCCATAACGCCTGTACCGATAAATGCAATACGCTCTTTTCCCATATGTAAAAATGCTCCTTTGCTATAAAGGCTATCGATTGATTCTCTATACCACTTTTCAGATAACCAACATTAGCACTTATTTTAACTTTCAGTGTAGTTGAATAAGTGGGATAATTCAAACTCTTCTTTGACTTGTACTAAAAACCTTATGTGCTGCATATATACGAGTAAATCAATTTTGCTTTCGCGCAGATAAACATTGTTGCTGTCGCTTTGCTTTCGTTACAAAAACATTTGCTGAATGAAGATAAAAAAAAGAGAGCAGTTGATGGGGTATCACTGCTCTAAAGGGGGAAATGAGAATGTTGCTGTGTTCATATTAAGTATTCCCCAGAAAATGCTTTTTAAACATACTATTTAAAAAGTTTATACTCTGAATACTGGAACATTCTTTCAATCTTCTTGATCTTCTTCGTCTTCAAATGCTGTCTGTCTATAATAAGTATTCATTAACTGATCTAATCTGCGACTCAGTTGAATGGTTTTCGCATTTTGTAACCCGTTTTCTACACCTGAGCGAATCATCATCTCACGAGTTTGTTCCATTTGTTTCAAGAGTAGATTGACCATTCATACAACCCTCCACACACAAATAATCATACCATTATTATACATTTATATTTCATTTCTTACAGCATTAACTTACGACAATGTTCGACAAATTAGCTTCTAGGAATTTCCTGATAAGTGTAAATCACTCGTCCATTTTGTTTGGCCTCACCTCTAACATGTTTAAATAAAGGATGTTTTACAAGTACTTCTCGAAACTCATAAAATTGTTCCTTTTCTATTTCTACACTGTTTATTTCCCCATTTTGTAATTGTTTAATCATATTTTCGTATTTTTCCATTAATTCTATTCCTTTCTTTTTATCATTTTGTGTAACAAATTATGAATTATTTAAAAAAGGCTTTACGTTTCCCTTTTTTTCATGCAAACTGTATATTATTAGTCGATGAAGGAGCTGACTGTCTGTGAAAATAGCTGAAGTTGGAAATATTATCGAGTTTAAAGATGGCTTACAAGGTATAGTCGAAAAAGTAAATGAAAATTCGGTGATCGTTGATTTAACATACATGGAGAATTTTGATTCCCTTGAAATTGAAGAGAAAACGGTCGTCAACCATAAACGTTACAAAATTTTATATACAAATGAAGCTCAATAGTCTGAATAGTCCCTATTTATCTTTATAGATGATATGGGACTTTTTTTTTGTTAAAATTAAAGCATGGAGGTCGAAATATGCTTACAAATTCGAAACAAACAATAATATTTCTCCTTTCTTTATTATTCGTTTATGGCATGCTAGCTTTTACCTTTGCTAACCAAGCTGTATTTTGGTACATGTATGCATTTACTTTACTTGTATGTATTGCCATTGCAATTCTGGCTGGTAAAATCGAAGATCAGTTACCTACCTGGCAATTTTTACTCTTTGGTATTGGATACGGTACAATAACATATGGTATTATACGCTTTGGCTATTGGCTTGCACCACACATTAATAATTCCTTAGTACAATCAGTACAAAAATTTTTAGCAAACTATGGACCACAAAATATTTGGCACTATATATTACTCGTATTCATTGTAGCCATTGGTGAAGAACTATTTTGGCGCGGCTATATTCAACAACAGCTAAAACGCTTTATGCGTCCTGCTTTTGCTGTTATTGTAACTGCGATGTTATGCGCCATCTCCATTGCTATTAGTGGCTTTATGCTGGGTATGATTGCTGCACTTGTAACAAGCCTTATTTGGGGCTTTTTATATGAATGGCGTAAAAGTATGCCACTTGTTATTGTAACCCATGTAGTTTTTGTACTATTATTATTTTTAGTGTTACCTTTAACATGATAACATTAAAATTTGGAAACATTTTATCTTTACCAACGTTTAATAAAGAAAAGGAGGGCTTTTCATGCAAAAAAGATTATTTTCTATACCTGCATTATTATTAACAGCAGTTTTAGTCGTAGGATGTAACACTTCTGATAAAACAGAGGATTCTGATGCTCAAAAAAAGGAGCCAGCAAATACAACGACTGAACAACAACAGCCATCATCTGAGGATACAGCTGTAGATGAACCGCAAGAAACGCCTACATCAAATGAAACAAATAAAGACAATACGGACACTTCAGCTAAGCCTGAACAAGAAGTTAACTATGTACAAAAAGGTGAAGACAAGACTGGAAAAGCAACAGAATCTAAAAGTGCTGAACAAGGCTATAAAATGCAACAGCTACCTGGATTTACACTTACTCAAGAAGAACCAGGTAAAGACATGTTAGTTTCTAATGAAAATTCTGAAGTATTTATGCGTATCGAAACAATTGATGCATCACAATCAAGCTATGATGATACAAAAACATCTATGCAAGATTATATGAATGCTGTTGGTGAAACAGTAGCTTTAACTTCTGAGGAACTAGCTGCATTTAAAGATGTTAAAAACATTGAGGGTTATGTTGTGAATTTTGATACAGAAAAAGAAAAAGTAATCGGCATTGTTTTTGAAAAAGATGGTTTAATTTCAAAACTAATAATTCACGATAACGACGAACTAGATTTAACAGATGCTATGCTTAAAATGGCAGCAACTATTTCTAAAAAATAATGATTCAAAAAAGACTGTAGACAAACTTGTTAGAAAGACTTGTTTGCTCTACAGTCTTTTTATTATTTTAAATGAGGCTCATCACCATAACGAGATTGATTTCCGTTCCAATTGGGCGCTTTCCTGGGGGTGTCCGATGAGCCACATGAGGCCACAAGTGTTTTTTGTGCGTAAGCGAAGCGGCAGCAACAAGTATTTTTTGTGCGTAAGCATTGTGTCTCAGCTCAACATTTGATGTAGAGCCTTTTTAATCAACAAAAGCGCGGCTACTGTTCAAAATAAAAAAAGTTGCCTCAAATGGATTGAGACAACTCTTTTTAATAAGACAAATCCTTAATAGACAGGCCTAATTTTTTTAATAAAGTGATAGCTTGATCTTTTTCTTCAACGGAAAGCACACTCATCAATTCATGTAAATGCTGCTCATGTTTTGGAAATAGTTCTCCCATAAATGCTTCACCTTTATCAGTAATATCTGCATAGGTAACACGGCGATCTGATGGACAAGAGACACGCAATAAATATCCTCTTTTTTCAAGCTTGTCAATGACATACGTAATAGACCCACTAGCTAGCAAAATTTTATTGCCAATTTGCTGTAATGGTTGTCTTCCTTTATGATAAAGAAGCTCTAATACAGCAAACTCAGTTGGGTTTAATCCATTCTCTTGAAAAAATTGATGGGTCGTTTCATTAATTGCTTTATGCGCACGTGATAATACAATGTATAATTTTAAAGATTGTTTTATATCTTCTGACGTCATATCCTTTTCCTCTCAATTCGCTCTTTATACATGCCATTATAGCGATATTAGAAAAGCGTTGTCAAAAGCAATATTTGATTTTGTGCCTTTCGCGGTGGTTTATGCAACCATTAGTACTCTCTTTATGTTACTAAATAAGCAGAATCCTTCGCGGATACATCCATTGTATCCATCTGATTAAATGTGTAAATTGGGAATTGTAAGTGGAAGCATGTCCCCTTCTGTAATTCACTATTCACACCTATTACACCTTCATGCTCTTCAATCACCTTTTTCACGAAAGCAAGGCCTAGTCCTGTCCCTGTTGATTTCGTCGTGTAAAAAGGTTGGAATAAGTTTTGAAGGGTAGCGCTGTCCATGCCGACACCTTCGTCTTTAATCATTAGTTCTACACTCGCACAATCAATAACATTTATTTCTACTGTGATGGTTCCACCACTTTTCATGGATTCCATCGCATTTTTAATAAGATTCATGAATACTTGCTTTAAACGATTCTCATTGCCACCAATATATACTTGCGTAGAAGCAGAAATATATTGAATCATAATATTTTTCATAAGTGCATCTGGTAACATAAACTCAATCACTTGCTTCACAATGTTGTCTAGCTCTAATAATTCTACCTTCATGCTTGTTGGCTTGGACAATACTAAAAGCTCGGATAAAATTTGTTCCATCCGTTGGAGTTCACTATCAATGACCGATAAATACATGCTTGATTCCTCATCAGCATTTAGCTTTAATAACTCAGTAAAGCCCTTTAAAGAAGTTAATGGATTACGAATTTCATGGGCAATACTCGCGGCCATTTGACCAACAACATTTAAAGCTTGTTGATGCTCAACTTTATGTTGAAGTTGTTTCTTTTCTGTTTCATCATTAATGACTGTGACAATAATATTGTTATATTCATCAAAGACACTCGAAATTTCATAATAACAAGTTCTGCTAACTTGAGTTTCATCAACTACATGAATACTTGCATGCTTTTCACCCATCAGTTTAGAAAGGTATGTTGTAATTTGACCTTTCTTCAACGAAAATGTATCAAATATGTGTTGATGTGCTTTATGAAGAAGCTGTGATTTTTCAATTTTCAAATACATTTCAGCATACTTATTTAGCCCAAGAATTATCCCGCTAGCGTCACTTACAATAACAGCGTAAGGTAAGTTATCATAAGCATTGAAAGATTGTGATCTCTCCTGCTCTTGGCTAACATATAATTCATGAGCTATGTCATTATTTAACGTTGAAATTTGCGCAACAATTTCTTCAGTGTTTGGATCATAAAAACATTTGAAGGACATCATTTCAAACTCATTACCAGTTGTTCTAATATTGAAGATTTCCTCTGATCTCAAATCACTTTGTAATTGTTTGACGAACTTCGCCCAGTTTAAATTTGATGGCTCGTCCATAGCTAAGTAGCCAATATACGTTAAATTAAGGTTAAAAAGTTTAATAGCAGCCTCATTCACGTTCAAAATTTTCCCTGCTTTATTAAGAATAAGTGTTGGTGACGAAGTACTTTTCATAAGATTTCCAAAACATTGATTAATATCATTTTGCTTCAACTTTCTCACCTAACCTTTCAAAAGAGTAAAAAACCTCTTAATCGAATTTTGAGCCTTACTATACTTTATGACTGTACGATTCTATTATTACAAAATTTAGTAAATTTAAGTATTTAAAATTATTTCACGAACTGTTCACAAAATAAATAGGTAAAAAGGATTATATTGTATGACAGCTACTTGACTGTTACAATTAGAAATTGAAAGGAAGATTATTAAATGAATACTATTTTAACTACTTTAAACGCAAAGTATATTCACACAAATTTAGCATTGCGTTATTTAAAAGGTGCTGCTCTACCGGAGTTTAATCCAGTCATTGCAGAATATACAATTAAAGATCCCGCTTTTAATATTGTATCAGATTTGTTTCAAAAAAAACCTGATATTGTAGGATTTAGTTGCTATATTTGGAATATTGAAGAAACGATTCACGTTATCAAGATGTTAAAAACTGTCTGTCCAAATGTTAAAATTTTGCTCGGGGGACCTGAAGTTTCTTACGATACCCATCATTGGTTACGGAGAATTGAAGAGGTTGATTTCATTATTATGGGCGAAGGAGAAACTTCCTTTAAACAATTGCTCCGCTATTTGCATGGAGAAATTGCATTAGAGGATGTTCCAGGGATTTGCTACTTAGAGGATGGTAAAGTGCGAATTCACGCACAACCACCAAAAGTAGATTTACGTGAATTGCCAAGTCCATTTCGCTTTGATGAGGATCTCCCACATCTAAGCAAACGAATTCAATATATCGAAACAAGTCGAGGCTGTCCATTTAGCTGTCAATTTTGTTTATCTTCTATTGAAGTAGGTGTTCGATATTTTAACCGAGAAAAAATAAAAGAAGATATTCGATTCTTGATGGACAATGGTGCACGTATTATTAAATTTGTTGACCGTACATTTAATATAAGCCGCAGCTATGCTATGGAAATGTTCCAATTTTTAATCGATGAACATAAGCCAGGGGTTGTATTCCAATTTGAAATTACCGCAGATATTATGCGTCCTGAGGTTATCCAGTTTTTAAATGATAACGCACCACAAGGTCTTTTTCGTTTTGAAATCGGTGTTCAGTCGACGAATGATTTAACAAATACTCTTGTGAAACGCCGCCAAAACTTTGAAAAACTAACGCGTACAGTGACGATGGTCAAAGAAGGTGGAAAGATTGATCAGCATTTAGATTTAATCGCTGGTTTACCAGAGGAAGATTATGCAAGCTTCCGCCAAACCTTTAATGATGTTTTCGCCATGCGACCAGAAGAATTACAGCTTGGCTTCCTTAAACTTCTGCGCGGTACAGGCCTTCGTCTAGAGGCTGAAAAATTCGGCTATACTTATGTGGACTTAGCTCCTTACGAAATTTTCTCAAACAATGTCTTAACATTTGATGATATTGTACGCATTAAACATGCAGAGGATGTACTTGAGAAATACTGGAATGATCACCGTATGGATCATACGATTGAATACTTAGTAACTGAAGTGTTTGAAACGCCATTTGATTTCTTCCAAAATTTCGGTACGTATTGGGAAACAAAGGGTTGGTCACGTATCGGTCATCAGCTTGAGGATTTATTCCGTCGTTTATTAATGTTTTTAGAAACTGTAGAGGGTGCTAATTTAAATGTTATTCAAAGCTTAATGCAGCTGGATTATTTAAAGGCTCAGCAGTTCCAGCCACGTAAATTATGGTGGAAGGAGCGCCCTACAGAGGAGCAACAAAAAACACTTTATAATGCTTTACGTGAAAACCCTACAATTGCAGGTGAGGAATTCGCAAGCTTCAATCTATCTGAAAAAGAGTTGTTTAAACATACGCTCATTATTCCGCATCACATAGATTACCAAAATTTCTCAAATGGCAAAATTGTACAAAAAAATGCCTATCTTTTAACTTACTTCCGTCTCGGTCAAGCACCATACTTTGCAACAATCCACTCTGTATAATAAGAAACGCTAGTCCATTAATAAATATTGGATTAGCGTTTTTTTACATTCATAAAGAACTCTTAAATTTATCAGTAATCTAAAATGAATCCAAATAATTACATTTCAAATGTACCTATTTTAAGTAAAACCGATAGCTTTCTTATGGTCATCAGATGTTAGTAGAGGTATTACAATTATCCTAAAAAAGTTTAGTACGAAATTCTCAGGTCACTAATGCCTTTGCATTGTAAATATTACCCACTCAACAGTCATTATATTCAGGAAAAACAATTTTAAATTTTTTGACAATTATATGACGAAGTCACTTATATGCTGATTTTATACATTATTTTCTTTGTAAATGACAAATTGTAATAGTAAGTATATCAAAAAAAATCGAACTTTGGTGAAGTAAAAGAAGCTGTTCAAGATAAGTTATGAGCTACTTAATCGTCAAGAATAGATTGCCAATGAGAGGCCCAATCATGCTCGATAGTTCAAGTGATCCACCAAAAATAAACGATAACACAAAAAAAACGCTGCAAAAGATTTCCTCTTATGCAGCCGCTCTTCATTTTTCCTATATCTTTTTTTGCACGAATTTCCTTACACGTATCAGACACCATAACTGTATCTTCAGCAAGATTTAATAAGTAAACCGACCAGGTCAAATAAATCGAGTACCTGGTCTTTTTTGGTTGGTTTACCTAGCATACATGACTAAACCATTCTCAACAAACACTGAACAACGTTGTTGAATTGTGATATACAATCCTAGTGCCAGTCCGTAGTCATCACACCACTTTGTGTCACAGCTAACACCTACTTGCACATTACATCTATAAATTTGAAGATTATCTCAAAAGGTAACCTTTAAGAGAACAAAAAGGGGCAATTCAAGAATAGACTTCCATAAAAGCCTTTATATCAATGGTTTAGTGCTTTACCCAATAATTACACGTTCCTTTGGATAGTGATAATTAGATTTTTTACCTCTACCGCCACCACCTAGAGTGTAAAGGAAGGAAATTAATCCGACACGACCAATAAACATTAAAATCATAACGATAATTTTACCAATTACCGATAAGTCAGAGGTGATCCCTAAAGACATCCCACACGTTCCGAACGCTGATGTAATTTCAAAAATAATTTGAATCAGTGACGCATGTGGCTCAGTAATGAGTAAAATAATTGTCGCTACTAATACCATAAAGAATGCCAATAAGATAACAACAAACGAGCGGAATACATCAATTAAATGTATTTCACGTCCGAATACTTGAATATCCTCTCTTCCTCGTGAGAAGGTAATTAGGAATAGAATGGCCATTGCAAACGTTGTTGTACGTATCCCACCACCAACTGAACTCGGTGAGGCGCCAATAAACATTAAAAAACTCATAAAAATATCTGTTGCTTCACTAAAGGTTGTTACATCATACGTCGTAAGTCCAGCTGATCGTGTTGAAACAGAATGGAACATTGCAGAAAACAGAGCCTCATGCCAAGGCATTCCCTTAAAGGAATGGAATGATTCAAGCAGTAAAATAACGACAGCCCCTACTGCAAATAAAATTGCATATGTGGAAGTTGTTATTTTAGTAAATAAACTAAAGCGGAAATTTGCATGGCGATTAAGTAAAAAGGTTTTCACTTCAATTAAAACTGGGAAGCCTATCGCGCCAAGCACAATTAGCACCATTGTTATCGCTTGAACAAAGTAATCGTTATGAAACGGTAGTAAACTCATACCAGTAATATCAAAGCCCCCATTTGTAGTAGCTGAAACGGAGGCAAAGACACCATGAATCAAGGCTTCTTCCAAAGTATCGAAGTAATTGGTAAAGTGCAACGTTAAAATAAATGCCCCCATCACTTCAATGCCAATTAAGATTTTCAATATTTCTCGAATTAATTGAACAACCCCTGACAAATTGTATTGGTTATGGTCAATCATAATCAATTGACGCTCACGCATACCAATTTTTTTCCCAACAAGTAACCAAACAAAGGTACCTAGTGACATTATACCAATTGCCCCAAGCTGTAAAATGACAAGGACCATCACGAGCCCAAATGTTGTATAGCTCTCAGATATATTAAATGTTGTTAAACCTGTTACACTAACTGCACTAACTGCAGTAAACAAGCTATCTAATAATGAAACTTTCACACCTTCTTGGTGAACGCCAGGTAGCCGTAGTAACAGGAAGGAAATCGCTATAGCTATAAAATAATAAGAAACAAGTACCTGAAAAGGGGTTACAAGTCTATTTGATGATTTTTTCCAGGGCACTTTAACAACTCCTTCCTCACATGATGCCAAACTCGATAGATATTAGTATAGAAAAAATATATAAAAAAAGAAAGAGGAATAGATACGACTATTCCTCATCAATGATGCCTCGGCATAATTACGTCCGGATTCGACTTTGTGCTTAGGCCTGCAGATGTTTTTTGTGCGAAAGCGAAGCGGCAGCAACAGGGTTTTGTCTGTGCGAAAGCAAAGCGGCAGCAACAGGGTTTTGTCTGTGCGAAAGCAAAGCGGCAGCAACAGGGTTTTGTCTGTGCGAAAGCGCAGTGCTAACGTAGCGGCAGCAACAGGGTTTTGTCTGTGCGAAAGCGAAGCGGCAGCAACAACAGGATGCAGGTCAGTTAGCCGTTATCGCTGCGATGATTTTAGGCTAACATCCTTTAAGAACTCCTTTCCGATTCCGTGACATCCGCCGGAGGCATTAACTAATTTCAGCGCATGTTTACTGAAATTAGTTAATGCTTATTGAGCTTCTTGATTTTTATGACGAACACCTACTAGATACCCTACTAGTGCGATAGCCACTAACACAACCCAGAAAGTTAACTCCCATGCAGTAGAATGTGGAAACTCTACAGGTAAAATGCCCACTTTCTCATGTGACAAAGTTAACACAACAAGCTTCACTCCTACCCAACCTACAATTAAAAACGCAGCGGTTTCAAGTGAGGGGTAGTCATTTAATATTTTTACAAACCATTGTGCCGCAAATCGCATCATAATGACTCCGATAAACCCTCCAAGTAACATGACACTAAATTGCCCACCATTAATGCCACCAATATCAAAGTCCCCTAACTTCGGTAAAGTTACAGCAATGGCAACTGCAGCAAGCATAGAATCGATAGCAAATGCAATATCCGCGGCCTCCACCTTAAGCACTGTCATCCAAAAACCAGTGCCCTTTTTCTTAGCTTTATCGTTCGCCACTTCTTCCGAATCCTCTTTATGACGCAAATCATATATATTTTTGGCAGACATGAATAATAAATAAGCTGCTCCCAATGCTTGAATTTGCCAATAATTCACTAATATTGTAATGACAAAGAGTGCCGAGAATCGGAAAATTAACGCGCCAAATAATCCATAAAATAATGCCTTTTTTTGTTGCTCTTGTGGTAAATGCCTCACCATCACAGCCATCACAACCGCATTATCTGCTGCTAATAACCCTTCTAATACTATAAGTACAATAAGTACCCAACCATATTGTAATAAAATTGATTCCATTCAAGTGCCTCCTCTAAAGCTCTGTATACCCAAAATAGTCATTACTATACGAGTACAAAAGAAAAGACCCCTGCCCCTATTAAAAGGCAAAGGTCTCGCTAAGCAAATAAATACCTGACTTTTATATCAGTACCGTTCTATTACTAGTAGATCAATTATGCCTCGGCTAATTGCGTCTGGAGGCTAACTTCTTTCAGCAGATGTTTTTTGTAGCGAAAGCGAAGCGTCAGCTACAGATGTTTTTTGTAGCGAAAGCGAAGCGTCAGCTACAGATGTTTTTTGTAGCGAAAGCGAAGCGTCAGCTACAGATGTTTGCTGAAAGAAGTTAAATACCGCTAGCATAGAGTTATTCGCCTATCACACCCGATGGTAAAAACCATGTCATGACGAATGTGAATCCAGATACATCGCTCGTATCTGTTAGCTACTCCCCTTTGACAAAACGTCGAAGGTTTTTCTTCTGAAAACTTATTATAGCACTATCATATATGAGTGGCAAAATTATCTACCCCTACTATTAACCCTCAATAACTTCTGTCTGATGTCTACCGCTAATTGAATAGTGACAACTTGTTTGTTTGCTAGATGGGCCATAAACGCACGATTGCTCCAACTCTCAATCAGTGTACTATTTACCTTATCTGAATTTGATAGCTTTTATCTTCTTTATGTGCTAAATAAAAATCAATCATTCTAGGCATAGTCTGTATAAAATCGGGGCATGTAATACCACCCTTTTTCAAAATAGCAACTGCTTCTGATGTATCGAACTTAGCATTCCAAGTTAAGTAGTCTAAAGATTCTTGCTCAACACCTAGACTTTTTCGGATAAGTGGCACTTGTAAAGATATTCTAGCCAGTGTTAACGGTAATCGTCCCTTAGGATAATGGCTAGTTAATAATTTTACCATCGTACGGTACACTTCCTGCACAGGATGCGGATTTGGGTCCGTTAGATGCAACGTTTTCCCTTCAGCACATTTTTCATCAACTAGATAAGTCGAGGCGTTTATAATATAATCCACGGGTACCACATTTATTATTGATTTCGATTGACCGATATACGGAATAAAAGGAAGACATTTTAATTTATCCACCATATTTAAAAAGAAATAAGGCCCATCGAATTTAATTGTCTCCCCTGATTCAGAATGACCACGCACTATGCCTGGTCGAATAATTGTCAGTGGTATCTCTGATTTTAAATCCTCTACTCGATGTTCAGCTTCAAATTTTGTTTCCTCATAATAGTTTTTAAATGCAGGCGGGCGAATTAGTTCGTTTTCACACAAAACACCTTCACGTATACCTGCCACATACGCCGTACTAAAGTACATATAGCGTCTTAAGTTCGGAAGTGTTCGAACAAAATCATTGACCATAGTCGTACCATGCACATTTACCTTCCACGCTATATCGCGTGGTACTGCTAAATCATAAATTGCAGCTAAATGCCAGAGCACCTCAATTTGAGGTACAATTTCCTGTATAGCTTGGTTTTCTATGCCAAGATTCGGTAATGTAATATCTCCCTCTACAATACGAATAGAAGCGTTAGGAAACTCCGTTAATATATTAGCTCTTTCTATATTTGCTTTTACTAATTCACCAGCTAAAACAATAGCGATTACTTCCTGTGATTGATTTTTTCGAAATAGCTCTCGTATTAATTGACTTGAAATAAACCCAGGAAAACCTGTAAAAAAATGAACCCCCATCTCTCATCCCCCCTAAACTTAGCGCATCTTCCTAGTTTCTTTATCCATTAAGCTATAAACAATCGGTACAATATATAATGTCAGCAAAGTTGATGTCACAAGTCCTCCGATTACTGCAATTCCCATCGGTTGATTCATCTCTGTTCCCTCGCCAATGCCAAGAGCAAGTGGCAACAATCCTAAAATTGTTGTTAGTGCAGTCATTAAAATTGGTCGAAGTCGATCCTGTGTAGCAAGTAAAATCGCATCATACGTCAACATTCCTTTGGCTTTTTGCTGATTAATGTAATCTACAAGTACAATTCCGTTATTTACGACAATCCCAACGAGTACTAATATTCCTATAACAGATGTCACACTAACTAGCGTGTTCGTAGCAAACATCGCAATGGCAACGCCAATAATCATTAATGGTACTGTGAACATGATGACGAATGGATATTTGAATGATTCAAACTGTGCAGCCATCACGATATACACAAGCACTATTGCTAGTGCAACCGCTAAAAGCATATCATTGATCGCACTATCATAAAGCTCTCGATCTCCACTAAAGACAACTTGAGTTTCGGATGGTAAATCAGCTTTTTTCAATGCTCGGTCCACTTTAGCTGACACCCCTCCTAATGATTCCTTCGTTTCATACTCGACAAAAAATGCAACAGCAGCCGCCTGATCAGAACGTCTAATCGATACTGGTCCTTCCTTTATAGAAACAGTGGCAATGTCCTCTAATTTTACAAATAAACCAGCAGGTGAACGAAGTTGCATCGATTTTAATGACTCGATACTATCATTAAATACTTGTCCAAAGCCTGTATAGACAGGCAATACGGCACCATCCTCTGCAATTATTTGAGTAGTTAGCTGTCCCTTTGTCATTTGATTGACCGTTTGAGCAATTTGTGCAGGTACAAATCCGTAGTCTTTTGCCTTTTCTCGGTCTACTTCGACTTGTATTTCTTTTACAGTGATATCTAAATCCGTAGATACCTTTGTGACGGCATTTACTTTTGATAGCTCCTGCTGCACTTTATCAACAGAGCTATGAAGTCTTTGTTCATCAGAGTCTGTTAACCTAAACGTTAATGTATTTGGTGAAGAACCTGTTGACGTTGAGACATTGAAGGTGATTTCAACTTGCTCACCAAGTTCGGCATGCAAATCTCGCTCAACCTCTTCCACAAATTCGAAAATCGAACGGTTCCTATCTGCTAAAGGGACAAGTTTTACATATAGCTCTGCTTGGTTTGCACTTGTTTGTCCTCGTGCTTGTGACTGCTGTGTACCACCGATTAAGCTAACATATACGTCAACATCTTTCTCCTGTTTTAAGCGTTCTTCAATTTTCGCAACAACTTTTTCTGTTTCTGATACTGCTACCCCTTTTTCAAGATTCACACTAATGGATGCAAATCCTTCATCGGTTGGCGGTAAAAACTCTGTGCCAATTTTCATAAGCCCAAATAACGCAAGTCCAAAACAGACAACTGTTGAGATCAATACAAGCATGCGGTGACGCAGTACCCAAATAATTGATGATTTGTAGCTCTTGTAAAAAGATGATTCGTTACGTTTTTCATAAATATTTGTAGATTTCATTTTTAACAGACGACTTGCAAGCATTGGGACAACTGTTAGCGCAACGACTAAAGAAGCAATTAAGCTAAAAGAAATAGTTAATGCAAATTCTGTGAAAATTTGTCCTATTAATCCTTCAATAAACATCACAGGAATGAATACCGCAATTGTTGTGAGAGTGGAAGCAGAAATTGCAAGCGCCACTTCCTTTGTCCCTTCCTTAGCCGCTACTATCGGGTCCTTGCCGAGTCCTAAATGTCGTTCAATATTTTCAATAACAACGATAGCATTATCAACAAGCATACCGATGCCAAGTGCTAACGCTCCCAATGTCATAATATTGAGCGAGAAATTTGCAAAAAACATTAAAACAAATGTAACAATAACCGAATAAGGAATTGCAATTCCAATAATAATAGGGCTTTTCACACTTCGTAGAAAGACAAAAAGTACGAACATTGCAAATAATCCACCTAAAAGTAAAGAAGATCCGATATTGTTAATCGCTAAATCTACATAGTTTCCTTGATCCACTAGCACATCCGCAACGATTCCTTGATATTCCTTCTTCGTTAATAAATCATTTAAAGCTTCTTTAAAAGCTTTTGAGACCTCTGCCGTATTAGCGCCTGATTCCTGTAATACAGACATTAAAACTGCAGGATGCTCATTTGCTCGTGTTGTAGTTATAGATTTTTGCTCCGCGCGCTCAACAGTCGCTACTTCTCCAACTGTTAATGCTTTACCATCTATTGGATTTACCGAAATGATTAAATCAGCAATGCTTTCTGGCGAATTTAATGTGCTAAGAATACGAGTAGTTAACATCTTCCCATCGGCTGTTAACACTGGTTCACCTGGAAGAGATACATTGTTCGATTGAATAATTTGAATAACATCTGCTTGGGTTAATCCTTTTTCAATTAACTTCGATTCATCTAAAGTTAGTTGAACTTCTTCTACCAGCTTACCGGAAACATTTACACTTGCGACACCTGCTGTTCGACGAAGCTCTTTTTCCAAGGCTTCCGCCAATAATCGCACATCTACATTATCATTCTCCGCACGTAGCGAAAGCTGTATGATAGGAAATTGTGATGGATCAAATTTTAAAAAGCTAGGCTTCTCAGCATCATTCGGTAAAGGGGTCATATCGATACGTTGTAAAATATCGAGCTGAACATCTTCAATATTGGTTGCCCAATTAAACTCGAGAATAATTAAATTGGATCCTTCTTGGGAGGTAGACTGTAGTTTTTTAATCCCTGGTAAGGTGGCAAGCGTTGTTTCTAAAGGCTTCGTTATTTTCTCATTAATCTCTGTTGGACTTGCACCAGGATAAGAAGTAACAACAACGCCTATTGGTGGACGTAACTCTGGTATGAGCGTAATAGGTATTTTTAATAAAGATACGCCACCTAAAATAATGACTAATAGCATCGTAACGATTGTAAAAACAGGCCTTTTAATAGAAAAATTACTAATATTCATTTTGTACAGACTCCTTTTCTATCTCTTCCTTTCTATGATAGCCGAAAAGGAGAATATTTTATAAATTTGGGCATCACCATAACGTGTGGATGATTTCCGTTCCGGCTGGGCGCTTTCCTGGGGGGCGTCCGATGATCCCCAAGGAGTCGCCTAGTCTCCACTCCAATCAACATATTTATGGCATACGTTTTAACAAATGTTATTTTCATCCTTTTAGGAGATGAGCTCCTTAGAAGCTGTTCATCAGGCTTATATTTCCTAATACTGTATATATTCTACATATAGCTCCAAATTTCCTTGTAAAAAAACACGAATCGCAACATGTCGATTCGTGTTTTTTATTATAAGAGACTATACAGTTCAATGTTTTCGTTTTTATCAGCAAACCAACGCATGGCAAATTCATTTTCAAATAGGAAAACAAAATTATCAAAACGGTCTTTTACAAGCATTGAACGACCTGAAGACATCGATTCTTTAACCTCTTCTTCATTTTCAATCCATCTTGCAATTTTCGAACCAATTGGCTCCATCTTCACTTCAACATTATATTCGTTTTTCATACGATGCTCAAAAACCTCAAATTGTAATTGACCAACTGCTCCCAGAATAACTTCTTCTGTATGCAACGTTTTATAATATTGAATGGCGCCTTCTTGTACTAATTGTAAAATCCCTTTATGGAATTGCTTAGATTTCATGACATTTTTCGCAGTTACACGGACAAATAGCTCCGGTGTGAACTGTGGCAATTTTTCAAATTGGAATGTCTTTTTACCACCTACGACTGTGTCACCAATTTGATAAGTGCCTGTGTCGTATAAACCGATAATATCGCCTGCAACAGCTTCATCTACTGTTTCACGATCATCAGCTAAGAATTGTGTTGATTGTGTCACTTTGAATGATTTACCTGTACGAGATAAAGTCATGTTCATGCCACGCTCAAATTTACCCGATACGATACGCACAAAGGCAATACGGTCACGGTGTGCAGGATTCATGTTTGCCTGAATTTTGAAAATGAAGCCTGAAAACGCCTCATGCTCAACTGGATCAATAAATTGTTCATCCTCAGTAATTCGAGGCTGTGGTGTCGGTGCAAATTGTAAATATGTTTCAAGGAATGTTTGCACACCAAAGTTTGTTAAAGCAGAACCAAAGAAAACAGGTGTTAATGCACCACGACGAATTTTTTCTTCAGAATACTCATTACCCGCTTCGTTGAGCAACATTATGTCGTCCATTGCTTGTGAATAATAAGAAGTCACCTTCATCGGATGCTCGATTGCCAGTTCTCCATTATCATCAATTGGCAAGAAGCGCTCTTTTTCATCAGAACGGAATTGCTCAATACGCTTATTATATCGATCGTAAATACCTAGAAACTCTTTACCCATACCGATTGGCCAGTTCATTGGGTAAGCATTAATGCCAAGTACCTCCTCAAGCTCTTCAATCAGTTCAAGTGGCTCCTTCCCTTGACGGTCTAGTTTATTGATAAACGTAAAAATCGGAATACCACGCATTTTACAAACTTTGAACAGTTTTAAAGTTTGTGCTTCAATACCTTTTGCAGCATCTACAACCATGACAGCACTATCCACTGCCATTAATGTACGATACGTATCCTCCGAGAAATCTTGGTGACCTGGTGTATCTAAAATATTGACACGTGAGCCATTATAATCAAATTGCATAACTGAAGAAGTTACCGAAATCCCACGTTGCTTTTCAATCTCCATCCAGTCAGATGTTGCAAACTTACCTGTTTTTTTCCCTTTTACCGTACCGGCATCACGAATCGCACCACCAAATAGTAAAAGCTTTTCTGTAATCGTCGTTTTCCCAGCATCAGGGTGACTGATAATGGCAAAAGTTCGACGCGATAATATATCTTTTTCTAAATTTGAACTCATCTCGTCATTCTCCTTTTTTCATACTTACTAATAATAAAAGAAGACTCACCTTTCTTACAACCTTTTTACATGAATTCCCCAAAAAAGAGGTTCTAGATTGAATATTTTGGGTGAAGCACAATGTGTAGCTTATCCAAAACATTCCGGTCTCTTCTCCCTTTCCACCGACTGACTGTCAGGCCTCCTCGGTTTGAGAACGGGGTCTTGGCTAGCCCATTTTTTAGGCAGGAGTGTCAGGGCATTTACCTCCAATTGGAACCCAAAAAGAAAACCCCTTAGTACTAACTAAAAGGTTCTCTAAATATCGTGAACTTATCACATCATTGCATGGCGTTTACACTATCAAGTACGCTCTAACATCCTAATTGGAGATTATAGACTATACAAATTTTAAATGGCCAGCTTCTATTGCAATTTCTGCATCACTATGAGGATATTTTGTATTCTCAATAATTTGATAATCTTCATGCCCTTTACCAGCAAAAATAATTATATCCCCTGGTTCAGCAACTTCAATCGCATGACGTACTGCCTCGGCACGATCTCCTATACATGCATAATTTTCATGTAGCATCCCTTTGGCAAGATCACCTGTTATACTACCGTAATCTTCATAGCGTGGATCATCTGTCGTTAAAATAACGTAATCAGCAGCTGAAGCCTTTTCAGCCATTGCTGGACGTTTCGATTTATCGCGATTGCCACCTGTGCCAACTAGGAAAATAAGCTTGCCTTTTTTATATGGTTGAGCTGAAGAAATTGCCTTTTCAATTGCGTCAGGTGTATGTGCATAATCAACAAAAATTTGCACCGGTAAATCTGAGCAAACCTTTTCCATGCGTCCCTTTACTGGTGGTAGTTGCTCAATTTGCTCAATGATTGTTTCCATTGAATAACCGCGGCCATAAAAAGCGACCATAGCAGCCAGTACATTGTAAATATTGAATTCCCCAAGTAAATTCATTGTCACATGATATATTCCCTCTTGCATTTCGACGTCAAAAGAAGTCATGTAATCATGATACTCACAGTTAATAGCACGGAAATCAGCTGCTTCATTATTTAAACCATATGTCCATACTGGAAATGGTGTCATCGCTGCATAGCGCTCTGACCAAGCATCATCAGCATTTAACACGACAAATTTATTCTTTTCTAAATCTTGTCCAAGTTGAGAGAATAATAAGCCCTTCGCATGGCCATATTCCTCCATCGTACCATGGAAATCAAGATGATCATGTGTAAGATTTGTAAAAATAGCCACATCATATTCTACACCAGCCAGGCGTCCAAGTGCTAAACCGTGTGAAGATACCTCCATAGTCATTAATCGGCAGCCTTCCATTTTTGCACGGAAAATCATTTGTTGCGTCGATAATGCATCGCTCGTAGTATTTGCAGATTCATATAAAATACCATTTAAATTAAAGCCGATTGTTCCTGATAGTGCAGATTTCTCGCCCATACCATGCATTATATTTTGAATAATACCTGTTACTGATGTTTTTCCATTTGTTCCTGTTACGCCAATCATTGCCATATCCTTTGATGGATAATCAAAAAATTTTGCAGCTAGCAAGCCAACTGCTCGATCCGTATCTTTCACAACGACCTGTGCAATAGATTCACCTAATGGTAATTCACGTTCAGCCACAACAATTGTCGCGCCAGCATCAACAGCTTTCTGTGCATAGTCATGACCATCTACTGTGTAACCTTTTATACAAACAAACATACTATTCGGTTGCACACTTCGCGAATCAACTACAATATCACTTACTTGGTCAGGTAGTACTCCAATTATTTTTTTCAAAGGTAATGCACTTAACAATTCCTCTGCATACATTTCATAGTCCTCCAATCGATCTCTACACTCATTTCATCATTTGTTGTTTTTTCGACAAAAAATGATAATATGAATACCCCCACATTCTATTGAATTTATTTTACTACTTATTCGCACATAAAGAAAATGCCTCTTAAGACGTTTTTTCGATGAAAACGCTATCATTTTAATATATCTTTAATATTTCAATGAAATTTGACTCATCACCATAACATGGGGTCGATTTTCGTTCCAACTGTTAGCGTCCGATGAGCCACTTCGCTTGCGCTCTTGGGTCTCATTTCTCATCTGTGACGCTGTTCCTCAATCAACTTATATACATGGCATCCGTTTTAACAAATGTCATCTCCAACTTTTATGTCGAAAACCCAAAATTCACCTGACTTATCAAAAATCGGCATTTATCGACAACTTGGAGAGCTTGTTTAAAAAGAGTGAGGTGTCTAAGATCTTTAGTGATCCGACACCTCTGTTTACTATTTCATAATAGTTCGTACAAGCTTAACTTTTTGTTTATACGGAGGAAAGAGAACATTTGTCTCTAACTTCGAGGATTTTTTTAATATAGATTTTGGGTGGGTAAAGTTTTCAAAACTTGCCTTCCCGTGGTATGCTTTTGCCCCTGATGGTCCAACACCGCCAAATGGTAAATGTAAATTTCCAACATGGGTAATCGTATCATTAATACATCCGCCACCAAATGGTAATTCCTCTAAAAAGTACTGAGTAGCTTTTTCATGCTCTGAGAAAAAATACGCCGCTAATGGCTTTGGTAACTGACGAATTTGGTGAATGGCAAGCGGTAAATCATCATACATCATCACAGGTAAAATCGGACCAAATAGTTCATCCTGCATCGAAGGACTTGACCATTTCACATACTCAATAATCGTAGGCTCAATATATAAATCGTCACGATCTGTTCTACCACCAAATGTAATGGCATCACGTTCTGCTGCAATAATTTGCTGTAAACGATCAAATTGTCTTAGATTGACGATACGGCCGTAGTCAGGGCTTTTTATTGCATTTTTACCATAGAAGGAACGAATAGTTTCTTTCAATATTTTCATAAATCGGTCATAGACATTTTTCTGGACAAGGACATAATCTGGTGCCACACAAGTTTGTCCAGTATTTGTAAATTTACCCCAAGCAATTCTTTTCGCTGCTACTTCTAAATTAGCTGTTTGATCAACAATTGCGGGACTTTTCCCGCCAAGTTCGAGGGCAATTGGTGTTAATCGTTCCGCTGCTGCCTTTGCAACAACTTTTCCGACTGCCACACTCCCTGTAAAAAATATATAGTCAAAGGATGCATGAATAAGTGCCGTCACTTCTTCCTTTTCCCCCTCGACAACTCGCACATAGGAAGGATTAAACGTTTCTTCAATTATTTTTTTTACAATCACTGCTGTATGCACAGACGTTTCTGATGGTTTTACAATAGCTGTATTACCACCTACAATTGCACCGATTAATGGCTCCATTACAAGCTGGAATGGATAATTAAATGGACCAATGATTAATGTCACTCCATATGGCTCTCGAACAATAAAGCTTTTCCCCATCTGGTATTGAATTGGCGTTTTTACAGCTTCTGGCTTCATCCATTCTTCAACATGCTTTACCATATGAGAAATACTATCTAAAACAATACCCATTTCTGTTGCATATGCCTCAAACTCACTCTTTCGTAAATCTAAATGTAGAGCATTCAAAATTTCTTTTTCATATTTTAAAATTGATTTCTTCAGTTTTATTAATTGCTCTTTTCGAAATTTTGTACTCTTCGTCGCTCGAGAAAAATAAAATTGACGTTGCTCTGTAATCATATTTTCTACATCTTGTGTCGTAAAATTCATAATAAAAGCACCCCTTTTTTTAAAATGGCATACATAGTTTTTTCATTTCGAAACAAACTATCTTTGTCTATACGATACAACATTGACAACCAAAATTCCTCTTTCTTAAATGGGGAGATGTGTAAAGAATAAGTTAGAACTGTAGACGGTTTTGTGATTTCGGGAAATTTACAACTACATATTGAAAATTTGAAACGGGGGCGTAGATGAATGACAACAACAACAGGAACTTGGTGGGAGTCTATTTTTTCTGGACCATTAGCGCACGGTGTTTGTGAAGAAAAATTATTGCTATTGCAAGATGAGGCTTTCTTATATCTCTCTACAACACCGATTGAGAAAAAAGAAGAACCTGAAGTTAATTAATAATAGCGCGTTATAGGAGGTTACTTCCTATAATGCGCTATTTTGTACTTCACCAAAAATTGTGGATGACCTTTGCTAAAACGTATGCAAATTCATATAAGTTGTTGGCGTGGAGACTAGGGGAAAGCGTCACAGATTGGTGGTGTGCTTCTTTTGAAGCGGAACACTTATCTCTTGCATGGTTCTATGAAACGCTAATCACTTATGTCCTTCTCAAATGGCTACATACTCATATAAAATCGAAAATAATAAAGTGCGAGAAACTGTTCTTCGCTGCCGTTGTACGTTTACTACTTCTTGATCACTTATCACTCCTGAATAGGTATAAATCAGAAAAACTTAAAGAAACAGGTTAATCAACTAGCATGGTTTTAAACAGACTCTAATACTCTTTTCACGATGGAAACCTCCCCTACAAAAAATTAAAAAAGGCTTCTCTGCACGACCATCAAGTATCCATTTTGATGACTCAGATATAATTTTGCTTTTCCGAAAATGAGGTAATAAATATATAGTAATTCTTCTCTTTCGTTACAAATTAATTCTTTTTTTGAAAAGAATGAACTTCTGTATATGGAAAAATATCAAATGAAACGAACGTTTAAAAGTAGAAGTGCTGTACATAATTGTAAATTTCATCTCATTTTTTTCGTTTTTCACCTCTCATTTTGTATGAGATATCTCCTATTCTTTTTACAAGAAGAAGTGATACGTTTATTTGAGAACAAAAGAAAAAGCATATTTTTATAAAGGAAAGGGAGAGAAGCAACATGAAGAAATATCAAACATTACTATTTGATGTAGACGATACATTATTAGATTTTAAAGCAGCTGAGAGAACGGCGTTACATTTACTCTTTGAGGAACAAAAAATCCCTTTAACTGATGAAATTACAGCACATTATAAAACAATAAATCAAGGCCTGTGGAAATCCTTTGAAGAAGGAAAAATAGACCGAGATGAGGTAGTGAATACTCGATTTTCAATTTTATTTGAGGAGTACGGCCAAAAAGTTGATGGATCTTTGTTTGAACAGAATTATCGTAGTTATTTAGAAGAAGGGGATCAGCTTATTCGTGGAGCCTTTGAACTAATACAAGATCTCCAAAGCGAATATGATTTATATATTGTTACAAACGGTGTTTCCAAAACACAAGATAAACGCCTGCGTAATTCGGGGTTACATTCATTCTTTAAGGATATTTTTGTTTCAGAAGACACGGGCTATCAAAAGCCAATGAAGGCATACTTCGATTATGTTTTTGCACGAATTCCTAATTTTTCTGTGGAGAAAGGTTTAATTATCGGTGATTCCTTAAGTGCGGATATTAAAGGAGGACAGTTAGCAGGATTAGATACATGTTGGTTTAATTCTGCAAAGAAACCGAATCATACTGGAATTGTACCGACTTATGAAATACAAAGTCTTAATGAGCTGTATCAAATTTTACGATAATTACTATCTTATTCACTAGCTCTTTAAAGATGGAAAAGTGTCTTATGCAATAAGCCAAAGAAATAGAGGGAAATGTATTAGTTAAGGTACAGCTGTTATTGTAGAATAGTGAAAACTCGCGTTATGTACGTGAGTTTTTTTCATATGAATGAATTTAGGACTTATTGTAATTTTCGTGAAAAAATTTACCATATAAAAAATATGTGTGTTTTTGTCTGCAATAATAATTGGAAGGCGCCTATTCAATAAAGAAACTTTTTAAATTCCATTCATCTCGAAATAGTAAAAAACTACATTCCATCGACGAGAAGGATAGCCTTCCGCTGAAGAATGTAGTTTTTGAGACCATTAATCGTGAATGGCTTTATCAAAAATAGCTTTTGCAGCATCCCCAATATGCTCTGATACTGTAGGATGTGGGAAAATCATATTTGCGAGAGTCTGGGCAGTGCCACCAGCATTTTTAGTAGCTAAAATGGCATTTAACATTTCTGTTGCCCCATCAGCAACAACACATGCTCCTAAAATACGACCTTCCTTTGTCGCAACGAGCTTAATAAAGCCCTCTGTATTTCCTTCCATTAATGCCTTAGGGTTTGTATGTAAAGGCATTTGAGTCACCGTATAAGGTTCTTTAACCTGCTCTTCCAGTAAACCAAATGTCGCAATTTCAGGATGTGTATAAACGCAGCGAGGAATCGATGTTTGATCAATCAGTGCTGGCTTATTTCCTAAAATATAATCCACAACATGAATTCCTTCTGCGCTCGCTGAATGTGCTAGCTGGTAACCACCAACTAAGTCGCCTATGGCATAAATGTGTGGTTGACTCGTTTCAAGATGCTCATTGACAGCAATCAATCGACCATCGAATGCTAGACCAAATTGCTGAGCTATTTCTGTATTTGGGCGCCGACCTGTTGCAAATAAAAGATTTTCATATGTATAAATTCCTTTAGATGTATGAATTTCATTGCCATTAAAATGCTCAAATTGGAAATCTGTCACAAGCTCAATACCAAGTTTTTTC
Organism: Lysinibacillus sp. FJAT-14222; assembly: GCF_001278875.1. Classification (NCBI taxonomy): domain Bacteria; kingdom Bacillati; phylum Bacillota; class Bacilli; order Caryophanales; family Bacillaceae; genus Lysinibacillus; species Lysinibacillus sp. FJAT-14222. Next base: position 200,089 of record NZ_LIYL01000024.1, read on the forward strand.
ATCTTTTCTCGAATAATCGGTCGTGCATCCGGCTCTTCAGTCTGTAAAATATCCTCACTATGATTGAGCATCGTCACCTTCGTTCCAAGTGGTGCTAAGCTAAATGCCATCTCCACTGCAATAACGCCACCACCGATTATTGTTAACTGCTTAGGAAGTTCCTCCATACCAAAAAATGTATCCGTTGTATAATATGAAGACGTCTCTAAACCTTTAAACGGTGGTACGAATGGTTTACTTCCGGTTGCCAAAATAATATCCGTTGCAGTAAAGGTCTCATTTCCTACAGTTACTGTTAAATCCTTAGCTACCACCGCTTCTCCTCGATAGAAGGTAATTTGATTGCTCAAAATATATCCCTCAATATTCGTTAAAAGCTCGTTAATAATAGCATCTTTACGTTTCATCAATCGCGGAAAATCCACATTTACTGTAGGAGTTTCAATACCCCAGTCATTACCACGTTTTATTTCTTGCATGAGCTTACTATGCTCCAATAAAATTTTCGAAGGAATACAGCCGACATTATAGCAGGCCCCTCCAACTTTATCACGCTCTACTAAAGCGACCTTCTTACCACTTTTGGCTGCATGAATGGCTGCAACATATCCCCCAGGACCTGCACCAATAATTGCAATATCAAATTTTTCCACGAAATTCACCTCATTTACCACCATAGCATTTACAAAATTTGAATGCAATGGCATATAATTTGCAGGAAATTCAGAAACATTTTGTCTACTCCAACGTCTACTGCCGTAAAAGGAGGATTGTATGCCTAAGACATTTTTATTGTTAATATCTATGCTACTACTAGTTGTTGGCTGTCAGGAAAAGCAAGCTGTGAAGCCCACACCAAGTAAGAAATATTCACAAACTGCGACTACACAACAAGGAGATTTTCTTTATGAACTTTCTATTTCAAAACCCACCTTTACAGAAGGGGAATCAATAAGCATAACTGCAAAACTTACGTATGTAGGGCAGGCGCAAAACGTAACTATTTACCATGGAGGCTCCCCATTTTTATTTAATTTGCAGGAAACAACACGAAATTTTGAAATACCTAGTGGAATGGATACTCCTCTGATTACACGTACTCTAGAACGAAATGTGCCCTATGAAGAAGTCTATACGAGTGGAGGCTTGTACGACGAATTTTCAGAACCTAAACTCGTTGAATTTATGAAACAAACAATGAATGGTCATTTTCCAAAAGGTCATTATATCGTAAATGGGAGTACCGATTTTTACACAGAAGACCCTAATGAACAAAAAACAGAATACAAACCATCAGCAACAATAGAATTTAAGGTGCAATAAGCAATGAAAAGTCTCTCACTATTCGTTATAGAACAATGAGAGACTTTTATTTTTGAATTAGATACTTGAAACGAGCATTTTTATCATGGTGGATGAAGTAAAAGGGGGTATCGCTTCTTTATTTGCTTTGCTTCCGCGGGTATTCTCTCTGCCGCGGGTATTTGCTCTGCTTCCGCGGGTATTCGCTTTGCTTCCGCGGGTATTTGCTCTGCTTCCGCGGGTATTCACCCTGCTTCCGCGGGTATTTGCCCTGCTTCCGCGGGTATTCGCTTTGCTTTCGCGGGTATTCATTCTGCTTTCGCGGGTATTCTCTCTGCCGCGGGTATTTGCTCTGCTTCCGCGGGTATTCTCTTTGCTTCCGCGGGTATTCATTCTGCTTTCACGGGTATTTGCTCTGCTTCCGCGGGTATTTGCTTTGCTTCCGCGGGTATTTACTCTGCTTCCGCGGGTATTCTCTCTGCCGCGGGTATTCGCTTTGCTTTCGCGGTATTTGCTTTGCTTCCGCGGGTATTCTCTCTGCTTCCGCGGGTATTCACTTTGCTTCCGCGGGTATTCTCTCTGCCGCGGGTATTCGCTTTGCTTTCGCGGTATTTGCTTTGCTTCCGCGGGTATTCGCTTTGCTTCCGCGGGTATTCACTTTGCTTCCGCGGGTATTTGCTCTGTTTCCGCGGGTATTTGCCTTGCTTCCGCGGGTATTCTCTCTGCCCGGGTATTTTCTTGCTCCGCGCGGGTATTTGCTCTGCTTCCGGGTATTCTCTTTGCTTCCGCGGGTATTCATTCTGCTTTCGCGGGTATTTGCTCTGCTTCCGCGGGTATTCACCCTGCTTCCGCGGGTATTCTCTTTGCTTCCGCGGGTATTCACCCTGCTTCCGCGGGTATTTGCTTTGCTTCCGCGGGTATTCATTCTGCTTCCGCGGGTATTCTCTCTGCCGCAGGTTTTCGCTTTGCTTCCGCGGGTATTTCCTTGCTCCGCGCGGATATTCGCTCTGCTCCCGTGGGTTTTCGTTTTGCTTCGCGCGGGGATTCACTCTACCCTAAGATATTCTCCTTTTGCGCGGAAACAATGTAAGGTTAATAAATATTTCGTTGCCAAAAGCGTTGTTGGGCAATGGCATTTACAAATTTTTTAGCAAAATTTTTATCGCCAGTTGCCAACACAATTCCTGGCCCTACATTGGCATTAGACATATTGAAAAATATCGTTCCAGATGTAGCTATGCCAATCGGTTTATAATGTCTATATGATTCATTGATGTAATTAACAATATGCGAATTAAATTTTGCCTGATTCTTTGCTTTTACGCCTACAACATATAACGAGTCAAATAGTACCGCATCAGTAGTAATAAATGTGTCACTTGCCGTTAACTGTATGCCATCACTGCTAGTAACAATCCCTAATCTGTCGGAAATAATACTGTATCGAACACCCTGTCTTGTTAAAAATTTCAGCACTTCTCCAACTTCATTTGCGTCAAATCCATCACCTATTAACACGCCTACCTTAAGTGTCTGAGGTACTTTTATTGTATTAGCCTGGCTGAGGGCAGGTGAGGATAGCGTGACATTTATTTGCTCTCCTTTTGGACGATTAACACCAATATTATCGGCCACAGTCGTTGCCATTGCTTTATCAACACGGACAAACATATCGACCACCTGTTGGCGAACGGACTTACTTTTTACCTTCCCTACCTCAAAGCTAAAGGCATCAATGATGTGCTGTTTTTCAGGAGGTGACATACTATTCCAAAACAGCCTTGCCTGTGAAAAATGATTATCAAACGATTTACTCCGTGCTCGTGTGATACGTCCTTCAACCTTTTCTTCATAATGGACAAAGCCACCTTCCCTTGCAGTAGATGTTGATGGTGTATTATTGGCCAAGGAATTTTTATGATAGCTCACTCTTCCTACATTAATTGTTTGCCGACTAAAGCCATTGCGCTGATTGTTATGAAATGGACAAACGGGTCGGTTAATCGGGATTTCAGAAAAGTTTGGTCCCCCTAGACGTATTAGCTGTGTATCTAAATAAGAAAATAGCCTCCCTTGCAAAAGTGGATCATTTGTAAAATCTATGCCTGGTACAACATTTCCAGGGTGGAAGGCGACTTGCTCTGTTTCAGCGAAAACATTATCCACATTACGGTTCAAGGTCATTTTTCCAATCTTTTTAACTGGCACTATCTCTTCAGGCCAAAGCTTTGTTGCATCCAAAATATCAAAATCAAATTTAAATTCGTCCTCTGGTTCAAGCATTTGTACACCAAGCTCATATTCTGGATAATCGCCAATCTCAATTGATTCCCATAAATCACGTCGTTGAAAATCCGGATCCTTTCCAGCAATGATTTGCGCTTCATCCCAAACGAGTGAATGAACACCTAACACAGGCTTCCAATGAAATTTCACAAATCTCGACTTTCCTTTATCATTGACGAAACGGAAAGCATGAACACCGAAGCCTTCCATCATTCGAAAACTTCTAGGTATTGCTCGATCAGACATATGCCACATAATCATATGCGCAATTTCCTGATTGTTCGCCACAAAATCCCAAAATGTATCGTGCGCTGAGGCTGCTTGTGGCATTTCATTGTGAGGCTCAGGCTTTACCGCGTGAATTAAATCAGGAAACTTAATGGCATCCTGAATAAAAAAAACAGGTATATTATTACCAACTAAATCATAATTGCCTTCATCCGTGTAAAACTTCGTCGCAAAACCACGAACATCACGTGCAGTATCCATTGACCCTAAACTTCCAACCACAGTCGAGAATCTTACAAAAACAGGTGTTTTCTTTTTTGGGTCCTGTAAAAAGCTTGCCCTTGTATAATCTGTCATTGACTCATACAGCTCAAATTCCCCATGTGCCGCAAAGCCCCTTGCATGTACAACACGTTCTGGAATACGTTCATGGTCAAAATGTGTTATTTTTTCTCGAAAATGAAAATCCTCCATAATGGTTGGTCCACGAATCCCAGCCTTCAGCGAATCCTCATCATTCGAAACTTTTAACCCCTGATTCGTCGTCATCTTTTTCCCATCATTATCGACACGAAACTGCTCTAGCTGCTGATCCTTTGCATTCTCGTCTAAATTTTCGCGCTGATTCGACTTAGAGTTATCCACGCAATCCCCTTTCATTCCAATACTCATAATTCTCAATATATACTATATGTTTTTATGGAATAAACATGCTTCAAGGCGTTGCTATAGAAGAACTTTCACAATTATTTCTTGATTTACGACAAAATAACTATTCTGTCCCTTTAGCACAAAAAGTCGCTACATCATAGAACCCTCATTTTACTTTCTTATTATTGTTAGCAAATATTTTTAAAAAGATATTCCTCTGCTATAATTACTATTACTTTTTAATTTTGCAATTTAATCGGGGGACAAAAATTGAAAAAAGTATTTATGATGTTTTCTTTATTTTTAGTAATGATTTTAGGTGCATGTAATTCTCTTTCTAACGATCAATTAATTAAGGATTATGTGAAAGATACACACGGATTTGACATCGTAATAAAAAGTTCGGATAAAAATTCGTTAGAATTAGGTAAAGATTCATACGTTGTTTCTCCTGTTGACCATCAAGAATTAGAATTTACTGTTGTAGTAAATTCGTATTCAGCGGAAGATGAGCCTAAATTGAATTACAGAAATAAACATTTAATTAGAGACAATTATTCAACCGCATTAGCAGCGGATACGGAACTACACAAATTAGATGAAGTTATTCCAGAAATCAAAAAACTTGGATTCAACGAATCATTTAATGATGAACCTAGAGTGTTTTTTAGCGAAGTGAAAGATGATATTTGGGGTTTTTTATATTCTACTTCTCATTTGGATATTAAGAGTTTTGAAGAAAAAGATTTTGACCGCTTATACGAAGTTCATAAATTAATAAAACAAAGTGGTGCGTCATTTGACCTTATTATTGTCTCAGATACGAGAGAACTAAATGACAGAGGATCCCTTGTATTAGATATAAAAAAGTTGAAGGATGTAAATACAAAAGAAGAATTTTTGCTGGAAATGAAAAAAGCAAACCCAGGCATCACTGGTTTTTATGAAAATAAAAAATAAGAATCTGAAAAAGAGTTAATTGAAAACGAACGATCACTTTTGATTCCGATAATATTAATCTAGAAAAAGATTTAAACTCTATTTTTACTTTATTCGAAAAGACGATTAAGCCAAAAGCTTCAATAGAGTATATTTTTCTAAAAAAGGTTCAAATGACTCGGTTGGATTTACAGAATATGAAATCAAAAAACATTCTTCCACTTTAGATTTTATTTACAAGATTTTTAAATAAGAAGAAGCATTCGGCACAAATATGTTAACCGAATGCTTTTTTTAGCTATTTTCTAAAAGATTGTTGTTATTCAACCTATACTAATTCGTTTATCAATTTGCAAAGGTAGCCGACTATGTATTCTCTGCTTGTCGTTTCTTCAATATCGTTAATCTCTACAAGGTCATTTAATCCTTTATTAATAGCTTCCCATAGAGGTGTGCCCTCCAATTGTTCATACCGATGTGACAGATCACTGTAGACCTACCTCTTACTTGTTATTTCATATCTTTAACCATAACATATCCTTTTGTTGAACTACCCTGCTCTGTAAGTTCAATATAGAAAAAAAGAGCTGCATATGCAACTCAATGATTAAAAAGTTATCCTTTATATATTCTTAACTGGACAGGTTGATGGACAAAACAATCCTAATTATACCCAAATATTTAGGTGTGCTAAAAGAAGGGTAACTAAAACCATTGCGTTGCTAAATTCAATTCCAAACACGATTACAGAATAGGGAAACCTAGGATGCTGCTTCTCTAAAAAAGCGAATGCAAAATCCGGTAATTACAGAATTTATTCTACATATTCTAATCGTTTACCTAAAACAAAACCTTGATTGGCCAATGAAGTAACCCCAGTTAGATTTTTGTCTAACAACTTGGATCCGCTTCAAATCAGCCTATCAAGGTTTTTTCATCTCTATTCAACTATCTTTATTATTTAAACGCTTGAGCAGCTGCCACGGCTTTTTTCCAGCCTGCATAAGCTTCTTCACGATGCGAGACATCCATATTAGGTGTGAATTGACGATCTAAATTCCAATACTCACTAATTTCATCTGTTGATTTCCAGAAGCCAACTGCTAAGCCTGCTAAATACGCTGCACCTAAAGCTGTTGTTTCGCTAATGACCGGACGATCAACAGGAACATTTAATAAATCTGATTGGAATTGCATTAAGAAATTGTTTGCAACAGCACCACCATCCACACGTAATTTCGCTAGTGGAATATTTGCATCCGCTTCCATTGCACCAAGTACGTCTTTTGTTTGATAAGCTAACGATTCTAGTGTTGCACGCACAAAATGTTCTTTAGATGTACCACGAGTTAAACCGAAGACAGCGCCTCGTACATCTGAATCCCAATAAGGTGTTCCTAAGCCAACGAATGCAGGAACTACATAAACTCCATCAGTCGAACCTACACGTGCAGCATATTGCTCAGATTCAGCAGCTGAGCGGAACATTCGTAAGCCATCGCGTAACCATTGAATAGCAGAGCCAGCTACGAAAATGCTTCCTTCTAAAGCATAAGTTACCTTGCCATTTAAGCCCCAAGCAAGCGTAGTTAATAAGCCATTTTCTGATTTCACTGCCTTTTCACCAGTATTCATCAACATAAAGCAGCCCGTACCGTAAGTGTTTTTAACCATACCTTCCTCAAAGCAAGCCTGACCGAATAGTGCAGCTTGTTGATCACCCGCAGCCCCTGCAATCGGAACAGCTGAGCCGAAGAACAGCGCTTCCTCCGTATATCCATATACTTCTGAAGAAGGACGAACCTCAGGAAGCATAGAAGCAGGAACGCCTAAAATGTCTAATATTTCCTCATCCCATTTTAAATCATAAATGTTGTACATTAATGTACGAGAAGCATTTGAATAATCCGTAACATGTACTTTACCACCTGTTAACTTCCATATTAACCACGTATCAATTGTACCGAATAATAAATCGCCTGCATCTGCTTTTTCACGAGCACCTTCAACATTGTCTAAAATCCATTTTACTTTTGTTCCTGAGAAGTAAGCATCGATTAATAAACCTGTTTTATCACGGAACAAGTCATTGTAACCGTTTTCTTTCAATTCCTCACAAATAGCGTTCGTTTGGCGTGATTGCCAGACAATCGCATTATAAATTGGTTTTCCTGTATTTTTGTCCCAAACAACTGTTGTTTCACGTTGGTTTGTAATACCGATCCCAGCAATTTGATTTGAATCAATATTTTTTTCAGAAAGCACCGTAGCGATACAAGAAAGAATGGAAGACCAAATTTCTTCTGCGTGATGTTCAACCCATCCAGATTGTGGGAAATATTGTTGGAATTCTTGTTGTGCAACATGGAGAATGCTCCCTTTTTCATTAAACAAGATAGCACGTGAGCTTGTTGTACCTTGGTCTAAAGCTAAAATATATTTTTTTTCTGACATCGTACATACCTCCAAATAATTTTTTATTTCTTTCAGCATTTATTTTCTGTAGCGAAAGCAAAGCGTCAGCTACAAATGTTCTTTGCGGATGTCACAGAATCGGAAAGGAGTTCTTTGTGCTAGCACAAAGCCGATTCCGGACGCAATTATGCCGAGGCATAATTGATTTACGCTTCACTTTTAACATTTTTCACTGTCATTTGAGCACTGATAAAAATAATAACTACGATAATAGCTAGTATCCAAAATGCGATACTATTTTCCCCCTCAAAAACTTGTTGGAAAAATAGGGCACCAAATGTACCACCGATAATTGGACCAACTACCGGAACCCATGCATATGACCATCCTGAGTCACGTTTACCTGGAATTGGTAAGAAAAAGTGAGCAATTCTTGGACCTAAATCACGAGCAGGGTTAATTGCATAACCAGTAGGACCTCCTAATGCCATCCCGATGACTACAATTAACATACCAACTAAAAATGGATTCAGGCCATCAGTAATTGTATTTGTACCTAATGCTAGAATACCTAAAACAAGTATAAATGTACCAATCATTTCTGAAATTAAATTTGATAATGGATGTTTAATAGCAGGCATTGTAGAAAATACAGCCAGTTTTGCTTCCGGATCTTTCGTACCCTTCCAATGTGGTAAATACATAAAATAAACGAGTACCGCACCTAAAAATGCACCAATCAATTGTGCAGCAATGTAAGTAGGCACGTCTTCCCATGGGAAATTACCAATTGTAGCAAGTGCGATCGTTAATGCAGGGTTTAAATGAGCCCCACTAATACCACCAACAGCATATGCAGCCATAGCCACGCCTAGACCCCAAGCGAATGTAATCACTACCCATCCACCACCAAAACCTTTCGATTTGTGCAGTGATACACCTGCAACAACGCCACCACCGAATAAAATAAGAATCATCGTGCCGACAAGTTCAGCTGTAAATGTTGACATACAAGAACCCCCCTTTGTAATAGTGCACTTAGTAAAAAAAGAAACCCACACTTAAACAAGCTGCACGTTATAATGCAGATGAATAAATGTGGGTTCCTTTTCCTAACCACGCGCTTTTTAACTTATGTACAGTGTAGAGAAAATAGTATACATAGTCAACAATATTTTTGGAAATTTTCCCACAAGTTCTTATTTGAAGTTGTAATCGCTACTGCTCCAGCTGATAAAGCCTCCTCTATACTTTCAGCCGTGCGGACTAGTCCACCTGTAATAACAGGAATTTTTGTACGCTGGTGCACTTCTGAAATCATAGAAGGAATGATACCTGGTAATAATTCAATATAATCTGGCTTTGCTGATTCAATCATTGAAAAGCTTTTTTCAAGCGCGATCGTATCAATTAAAAAGACACGCTGAATAGCAATAATCCCACGAGCTTTTGCTTTTATTAACATATTAGAGCGAGTGGAAATTATTCCTGCCGGACGGATATCATTACATAAAAAATCAGCTGCAAAGTTATCCGTTTTTAAGCCATGAATTAAATCTGCATGAATAATTAATTTTTTACCGTTCCGATCCGCCTCTCGTTTTATCGACATGAGCAAACTAATATGCACTTCTAATAGAACAATGTATTCGAATCGACTATTTAATATTTCATCAAATTGCTTCACTGTTCGTGCAGCGGGAATAATTTGTTGATTATTGAAATTCATTTGATTCCCCCTTTATATGCCACAGGACGTGGTGTTCTTAGACTGATTCCCTATATTTCAGGGTGTTTGGGCACCCGCTGAAAGAAGTTAAAAAGTCAGGTCGCCATGAAGACGACCTTCATTTTTATTATAATGCAGTAGTAGCTCTTGTTATTTCTAAATTTAAATCTTTTTCATATTGTGTACGTTGTTCAGGAGACCATTGTAATTGTTTTGCCATTTCATCTAATATCGCATCTTTATATTGTTTTACAAGGTCGATATTAAAGAACATATATGCTGTACGACGAATCATAAAGTCGTTTGGATGAACAACCATTTCATGATGAATACCATACAGTAGCTGAGCATATAGCCCTTGTGGTAAAACAGGATGCTTTTCTTTGGCATATTCAAAAACTGTGTCCACATTAGAACCGTAATGATGTGCTAAATGTTTTGCTTCCTCTTCTGATAATCCGATATCGACACCCATTTTTGTTCGTTTTGACACGAAGGCATCTAAGTTTTGGGAGCCTCCAACATCTCCACCAGATATTTGAATATTCTTTGTATGACATGGTTTTGATGAAATCCCAAAGCGTTTCTCTAAATCTTGGGCAATCTTATTTAAAACTGTTTCAGCCATTTTACGATAACCTGTTAATTTACCGCCAGCGATTGTCACAAGACCCGAAGGTGATTCCCATACTTCGTCCTTACGAGAAATTTCAGATGGATTTTTACCTTCCTCATGAATTAATGGGCGTACACCTGCCCAGCTAGATTCGATATCTGCATCAGTGACTTTAACTTTTGGGAACATATAATGAATTGCCTTCATAATATAATCACGATCTTCTTGATGGATATTCATTTCACGGGCATCGCCTTCGTAAAATGTATCTGTTGTTCCAACATACGTTTTCCCATTTCGAGGAATCGCAAACACCATACGACCATCAGGTGTATCAAAATAGACAGCTTGACGTAGTGGAAATTTTGATTCATCAAAAACGATGTGCACACCTTTTGATAAAATTAAGTGCTTACCATTTTGTTTCCCTTCAATAGTACGAACTTCATCTACCCATGGACCAGCAGCATTCACAACTTTTTTTGCACGAATATTAAATGCGTTATGGGCAATCAAATCTTGTACTACGATACCATTAATTTTCTTTTCTTCATTGTATAAAAAGTTTTCTGCCTTTGTATAGTTAATGAGTGTAGCACCTTTTTCAATAGCAGCTTTAGCAACTTCGACTGTCAAACGTGCATCATCTGTACGATATTCTACATATACACCACCGCCACGTAATTCCTTAGCTTTGACCAAAGGTTCTTTTTCCATCGTTTTTGCGGGATTTAACATATATCGACGCTCAGAACGTTTAACCCCTGCTAAAAAATCATAGACACGTAAGCCAACATTCGTTGAGAATTTACCGAATGTGCCTCCTTTGTGGAATGGAAGTAACATCCAAACCGGCGTTGTTACATGTGGTCCATTTTCATAAACGATCGCACGCTCTTTCCCTAATTCTGCAACCTCTTTTATTTCAAATTGTTTTAAATAACGAAGTCCACCGTGCACTAATTTTGTCGAACGACTAGAAGTCCCAGCAGCGAAGTCTTGCATTTCAACTAACGCTACAGATAGTCCACGAGCAATTGCATCAAGTGCGATACCACAACCTGTAATACCGCCACCAATCACCAATAAATCGTATTCTTTACTTTGTAATTCTTCAATCGTTTGTTGACGTTGTGTTGCTGAAGCCGTACTCATAATGAAATTCCTCCTTAATTTAAGAACGAAAAAGAAGAGACCATTAAAAGCACATGTACAAAATGTACATATGTTTTTAATGGTCTCTCAATCGCTCAAACCTTATATTAACTTAACTCCATTGTAATGTGTTTAGAAAGAAAAGGCAAGTTAGATAGGCTAAATAATACAAATACAACATGCACTTTTCAATCATTTATAGGTTTAGAACGTTCATATGTACTGTTCAATTGTCATGGCTTCTGATGTTATTTATTCCCCATTACAAGAAATTTATTTATCTACATTTTTGAGTAGTGGATAAATAAATCTTAGTTGTCATCGTCGCATTGAAAGGAGTCGCCCAGTCGTAACGAAGATCATCTTAATATATGTCATACTTTTAATAATTGTTATTCCCACCTTTTGTGATGAGATGTAAAAGTGGCAGATTATCCATTAAGTTATATAAAATCTGCTAATTGGCATTAAAATATGTATTTTATCATTTCATGTATGTTGCAATAAGGATTGTCACGGCTTTCTGTCTTGCGAAGTGCCATCATATCTGTGCAATTTTTAATAGCAACCTCATGTCGAAGTGCGATAGGTGCAATGACTGACTCATCCGCTTTATGACGAAAATAACGTGTTATTCCAAGATGCTGCTCCATCTTGTCATTTAATACTGCACGAGGATACTTTTCAGATATATCGACCTCTTCAAAATGCAACAGTAGCCATAATTCGAACGCTTCATTTGAATAGGCAATATGAATATTATTCTCCTCACAAAAGTCATTCACTTCCTCTAATTGCTTTTCGGTTAAATCATCCTTATCAAAAACAATCCAAACCTCATCAAAATATTGATAGCTTGAATCTCGATAGGCATGCTGGGCAAGCTTAATAGCCGAACGCTTAACGTTTTTTATTTTGACACTTACCATTTTGGAGCGCTTTAAAATACGCAGTTGCTCAAAATAAATGCGTTCGGTTTCACCTTCACAATAAATTAAAATTGTTTTACGCAGTGTTCGATTCCCTTGTTGACGTACTCTCACTGCTCGGATACCTCCACTTCTTTTAAATATTGATCGGATAAATATTCATTAATAACCGGTGTTGCCCCGAATTCTCCCTTTAAGTAACGCTTAGCATAGGAAATATCTCCACGTTTCTTCTGCAAATCTGCAAAATCAAATAAGGAGTATAACTCGGATTCATTTTTAAAGCTTTTATTCACAAACCATATTTGATCGGAACGGAGTGACTGATCTAATAAATCAATTTCGTGACTTGTGACAACAAATTGATTTGTAACATTACGCTTGCTGTTCATAATGGCCATTAAAAATTCGCAGATAGACACATGAAATGCTGTATCAAATTCATCTATAAAGATAGTCTTTCCTTTATTGTATGCATCTATCATGATACATGCTAAATGCAGCATACGGACTGTACCCTTTGAATCCATCGTCCAATTGATCGTCTCTGTCCCGATCGGCGCACCTGCTTCATCGAACGACAAATAGTGCAAATCGACATCCACCTCTTGAATAACCTCGGGCGTGTCAAAATCATAGCCAATGGTATTTTTCTCTCTACGCTCAACTCGTCTTGCTGTCACATCTTGAATAGAAAAGTCTGCAATCTTTAGTAACTTAATGACTTCCTTCTTAAATGGCTCCTCTTCAAGTTTACGAATAAGCGGATGACTTGATAACCGATTTGCTTCATCTAAAAACAGTATTTTATGTAAAAACCAATCAAATATTTTCGTAGCGTCTGGGTCATTAAAGACATTTAATACTGATAAGAACGCTGTATTATTACGCGTATATTTTGTCAGCTCTAGCGCTGTGCTTTCGGCAGTTTCATACAAATATTCTGTCCCATCCCATTGTCTATTAAAGAGCTTCTCTTTCAAGGATTTTGTCGTTTTAGTTAGGCCTTCATAAAGTACCTGTGATGCATTATACTGTACCTCGTAATCATACAGTACCCCATCTAGTAATAATGAAAGCATAAATTCTGTCGGTTTCTCCTGCTGACCTCCTAACTTAAACGGCTGGTAGGGCAAACGTAGTTGTTTAACATTATTAAGATTTTCAAAGTTAAACAACAAAGAACGCAACACTTTAATAGCAGTGAATAAGTTCGATTTTCCACTTCCATTTGGTCCGAAAATAAAGGCACTTTTTACAAGGCGAAATGAGTCAAATTTCATCGTATGTGTGTCCTTTAATTTTCGAATACGGCTTCCCGCCACCATCGAAAATAGCGTTTCATCCTTATAACTTAAGCAATTTTTCACTCTAAACTCTACTAGCATATATAAGCCCCCGTTCAATTCCGCAACATTCCTTTAAACAATTATTATACTATAGCCGCGAAAAAAGACATATCGGCTATGTAGAATACATCTTTAGCACCAATAGTTAATTACAGTCTCTCGTTTTTGGTGCATTTAGGAATTCGTACGTTGTAATGAAATTATTTCAATTATACTGGAGCACTAGAGTTGAAAAATTTTATTTTTATGATAATCAGCAATAAAGAAAGCAGTGAAAAAATAATACCGCTCCAAATAAGTTGATGAATTCCTAATTGAGAAATAAACCAACCTCCAATAGATGTTCCTAAAGTAATTCCAAGATTTGAAAATGAAACAAATAGGCTATTACCAAATTCAGGGGCTTCTTTAGCTTCACTTATTAACCATGCCTGACTAACGATTAAACCGCCAGAATGTACGATTCCCCAAATGAACACCATAAAAATCATTGGGACGAAATAAGAACCTAAATAATAAACGAGTAAGTAAACGAATAAATATAGTACTGAAAATGATATTACAGTTTTCAACATGTTTCTTTGTATAAGAAATCCAAATAAAGAATTACCTAAAATCATAATTACACCAAATAATAGCAACATAATACTAATCAAGGAGCCATTCATGTGAGTGACTTTTGCAAGGTATTCAGCAAAATAACTGTATACCGAAAACATGGCTGCAAAAATAAATACAACAGTTACTATACTTAACCATAATTCTGTTTTTCGTAATATACCGACTTGCTTGCCAAAAGACATTTTTTCTTTAACAGGCATAGAAGGTAACAAAATTAATATTCCTATAAAGGCTACAGCATTTACAATCGCTCCAAACAAGAAAGCAACTTCTAATGAAAACTGTTCCGTAAGGTAAGAAGTTAATGGAACACCTAACGCGAAACCAACCGTAATCCCCATGAAAACTTTAGTAACTGCTCGACTGCTTTTTTCTGAAGGGACTAGATTAGCTGCAGTTACAAGAGCTATTGAAAAGAAGAGAGGATGAAGTGCTGCAGGTATTATACGAAAAATAAGCATAACTTCAAAATGAGTAGTATAAGCATAAACAATATTAGAAATAGCGAATATAAATATTGTTGCTAATAAAAGTAGCTTACGATTAATCCCAGACACAAGTAATATTAAAAACGGTCCAGAGATAGCAACAACTAAAGCAAAAATACTTACTAACAAACCGGCTTGTGCAGTTGAAATGTCGAATTTTTGAGCTATTTGTGGTAATACCCCGACAATACTCATTTCTGTCGTAATAATTCCAAATACACCTATTGCTAGTATAAAAATAAGTAAAGAATTTCTTTTTTTCATTAAAAAATCTCCAATCTGAAACTGAAATAATAAAAAAGAATTGAATAACTTAATAGGTATGAAATTAGGTGTGTTGATTAACCATTTTTATCCATCATAATTAATTAGAAGGCTCTGATTTCAGCTACGGGCTACTCGCTTTCCTGCGGGTGAGCGACGAAAGCGAAGCGACAGGAGCACTCGAGTAGCCCTACGCTACAATCAGTTAAAATGGACATACATTAGCAAAATATCAACAAAAAAATCCTTTTATCACTCAATAATAAACCTATATTAATCAACACGCTAGGTATAAAACATCTCCATAAAAACAAATCTATATATCTGTATAACTAGATTTGTTGTGCCAAAAAAAAGAAACCTCCTTTCTATTTATAATTCTTTTTGAACGTACTCGCGAAATTCTTGTATTGTTTTCTCATTTCGACGATAATAAGTCCATTTTCCAATTCGCTCGGATTGTAATAATCCAGCTTGCTGCATAGTTAATAAATAATTTGAGATAACTGATTGTGCCAGTCCTGCTTTCAATTGGATATCTCTTACACATACACCAATTTGAAAACTAATCCCTTGTTGTAAATAAATTTTTTCATCAAAAAATTCCTCTGGATTCTTTAACCATAATAAAATTTGACGTCTTGTATCGTTTGATAATGCTTTATAGATTTGTGAAGGTTCCATAAAATTCATTATATCTATTTTTATAGATTTGTAAACGAAGCTTTAAAAGTTGTAATTATCTGTCAATTCCAAAATCCATACCTTTAATTGCATAAGATTACCTAGCTCTCCTTAATTATAATATTTTCTAATCAATAAGCTTAAGCTATCATGTTGTGGTATCACTTTAGATTCCTTATTTATTTTTATTAACTCTATTTTAAAGTTATTTCATTTAAAGATTTGTAATTAAAGATCAACGCCAAGGTTCATTGTCCCTTGGCGTTGTTAAACTAGATTTCCACTATTTTTTCATTTTGTAATGCCTGCAATGTCAGCTCTATGCCTTCCGAAAAAGAAGTTTTTGGTCTCCACCCTATTGCCTTCGCCAATTTTTCATTATTTAAAAACGAATGCTCAATATCTCCCTCTCTTGCAGGAACATATTGGATTTCTAAAGGATGATTTAAATGCTGTAATAATAAAATGACTTGATGTATCGACCAAGCCTCATTCGTTGATACATTATAAATGCCTTGTAATCTAGCCTGTACACCAGCATAAATAGCATCTGCAATGTCATCTACATAAATGAAATCTCGTGTCTGTTCTCCATCTCCATAAATCGTAAATGCCTTTCCTTCAATACTGCTTCTTAGCATGCTAGGAATAACTGCCGCTTCCCCCTGCATACATTGCCTTGGGCCGAATACATTAGCAAATCTGTAAATCAATGTTGGTAAGCGATAATCTTTTTGCCATTTTTCACAGTATGTCTCACCAATACTTTTATTTAATCCATACATAGAAATCGGCTCACTAACATCTGTTTCTTCTAGTGGTGGATAGTGACTATCACCATAAACAGCTGCCGAAGAGGCAAAAACGAAATGCTTTACCTTATATTTTGACGATAAGAAGAGCATCTGACTAAGGCCTACAATATTCGTTAAAACATCCTTCACTGGCTCTTGCATTGATTTTTGGACGCTTGTTTGCGCTGCACAATGGATGACCACATCAAATGATATTTCCTTAAAAAGATGCTCACAAACTTCATCTTCTACATTCAAAAGATAAGATTTATGCTTAAAGTCAACATTGCG
The DNA here is from genome assembly GCF_001278875.1 of Lysinibacillus sp. FJAT-14222. Classification (NCBI taxonomy): domain Bacteria; kingdom Bacillati; phylum Bacillota; class Bacilli; order Caryophanales; family Bacillaceae; genus Lysinibacillus; species Lysinibacillus sp. FJAT-14222. Next base: position 216,830 of record NZ_LIYL01000024.1, read on the forward strand.
TAAATGACCTGTGCTTAAATTATCAATAATATAAACATTTGCACCTTCCTTAAAGAAACGCCTCGCCACTGCACTACCAATAAAACCATAACCACCTGTCACTAATACATTCATCCCATCGCCCCCAAAAACAATATGATGATTTATATGCAGTAATTACTAAAATTATGCAAATAACTTATTTATTAGCTCATCAGATGACATTTGTTAAAATGTATGCCCTATAAATATAAGTTGATTGGATTGGAGGCTGGACGACTCCTTGGGGATCAGCGATAGAGGAACGAAGGCTAAAACCATCACGTCCTGTGATAACGCCTTCGTGACCAACGTCGTGCTGCTGCCGCTACGTTAGCACTACGCTTTCGCGCAAAAAACATCTGTTGGCCCAAGCGGCTCATCGGACGCCCCCAGGAAGCTTTGCTCTGTGCGAAAGCGTAGCGACAGCAACAATGTTTTATCTGTGCGAAAGCGAAGCGGCAGCAACAATGTTTTATCTGTGCGAAAGCGAAGCGGCAGCAACAATGTTTTATCTGTGCGAAAGCGAAGCG
>NZ_LIYL01000024.1:217539-230203 GCF_001278875.1 Lysinibacillus sp. FJAT-14222
TATCTGTGCGAAAGCGGCAGCAACAATGTTTTATCTGTGCGAAAGCGAAGCGGCAGCAACAATGTTTTATCTGTGCGAAAGCGAAGCGGCAGCAACAATGTTTTATCTGTGCGAAAGCGAAGCGACAGCAACAATTGTTTTATCTGTGCGAAAGCGAAGCGACAGCAACAATGTTTTATCTGTGCGAAAGCGAAGCGGCAGCAACAATGTTTTATCTGTGCGAAAGCGAAGCGGCAGCAACAATGTTTTATCTGTGCGAAAGCGAAGCGGCAGCAACAATGTTTTATCTGTGCGAAAGCGAAGCGGCAGCAACAATGTTTTATCTGTGCGAAAGCGAAGCGGCAGCAACAATGTTTTATCTGTGCGAAAGCGAAGCGGCAGCAACAATGTTTTATCTGTGCGAAAGCGAAGCGGCAGCAACAATGTTTTATCTGTGCGAAAGCGAAGCGGCAGCAACAATGTTTTATCTGTGCGAAAGCGAAGCGGCAGCAACAATGTTTTATCTGTGCGAAAGCGAAGCGGCAGCAACAATGTTTTATCTGTGCGAAAGCGAAGCGACAGCAACAATGTTTTATCTGTGCGAAAGCGAAGCGACAGCAACAATAAATGTTTTCTGTAGCGAAAGCAAAGCGGTAGCTACAAAGCGCCCAGTCGGAACGGAAATCAACCACTCGTTATGGAGATGAGCCTATTAATTGGATTATTTTCGTAAATAGATAGTGGTTTTTGTTTATAAAGATAAAAAAACTGTGCCCGCTATTTATCGAGCACAGTTTACAAAATTAAGCTGGATTTACTTCTAGTTCAACTGTTATTTTAATGTCTTTACCAACAAGAACACCGCCAGTTTCTAATGCCGCATTCCAAGTCAAGCCAAATTCTTCACGATTGATTGTTGTTACAGATTCAAAGCCATAAACTTCTTGGCCCCATGGATTTGTACCTTTACCATTAAATTCAGTATCAAATGTTACTGATTTCGTTACGTCTTTAATTGTTAAATCACCTGTAATTGCATATTCATCATCTGATTTTTTTGTAATGTTTGTTGACTTGAATGTGATTGTCGGATATTTTTCACTATCGAAGAAATCAGCTGCTTTTAAGTGATTATCACGATCTTCACTACGTGTGTTAATGCTAGCTGCATCAATTGTAAAGTTAATGTTTGCTGTTGTTAAATCTGTAAGATCTGCTGCTTCAATATCGGCTGAATAAGTATCGAATACACCTTTTACTTTTGATACCATCATGTGCTTTACTTGAAAGTTAATTGCTGAGTGTCCTAAATCAATGTTCCATTTTGTCATTATAAAATTCCTCCATTGTGTTGTTTTTATCTCGATTTCGAGATATATTTTAAAATATGAAGTAACTACATTAATTATGTACCCTAAAATTTTGAGGATAAACATTTGTAGTTACTTGTTTTGTACATCCTAGTTAATATCAGTTACTAAAAGTTATTGATTACTTTATGTAACTTACTATATATTAATAATTTACTTACGTCAAGTTATTATTAATAAAATTTTTAAATCGATGATCTCAGGTTTTTTATACAAAAAAGAAGCTTCCCAATGAAATGGGAAAACTCCTGATTTGTCAGCGTTTCACTAATTTACCTTGGACGACAAAACGATGATCGTCACTCATGACAGAATCCTTACAAGTCGATAGTGTAAGAATTTTGTCTTCTGGCCCAATATCTACATTCATTTCGATTGCAGAGCGTGCTTGAATCTCGTCCAAAAAATTTAGGAAAGCATCATTGCTCTTAAATTCTGTTTCAATGTAATAAAAATCTATCGTTGTTTCATAGGCAGCAAAAACTTCAACATCATACCCTTCATACAGTGTGTCTAAATAAATGATCGGATGTGCTTCCGCATAATCCTGCTGCAAGTAGTTTTTCAAGCTACCAAACATCGTACCATTTTTCATCGCATGGCCGTATAGTATAGTATTTTGATTCATATCTTGTACATCATTTCGATAATCCATAAAAACACTGCCAGCACGACTTTCTTGATTTTTAAAGTTACGATTTAAATAAAAATCGTTATTGTCCGTTTGTAAAATTGGATTATTGAGCTTTGTCCCCTCGACAGAAATCCATCCAACAATATTTTTATTTACAGTTAATAAATCATTGAATTGTGGACGAATTGTAAATGTCGATAAAGTATCCTCTGTTGAGATTTCCACAGCTTCTTCTTCAAGAGTAGCCAATGTTGATTCATAAATCGTTTGTACTTCTTCCAGGGATTTTGAGGTCTCATAGTACGTATATAAGTACTTGGCTAACGAAAAGCCTGAGTATAAAAATATAGCTAAATATACAAATGTTAATAACTTAGATGTCCATTTTTTCATCGTATCACCCGTTTATATTCCGAGGGGGACCATGTAAAACCCAAGCTGTTCATCCTCATTGAAAATAGCTTCAACGCCATAGACTTCTTTAATAACTTCCCTTGTAATGACATCGCGTGGTGCTCCCTCAGCTATTATTTGTCCAACTTTCATCAGAATGATTTGATCGCTATAGCGAATCGCCTGATTTATATCGTGAAGCACCATGACAATCGTTAAACCATGCTCCTCATTCAATGTTTTTACAAGCTCTAATAGTTCGATTTGATAATAAATATCCAAATACGTTGTCGGCTCATCCAAGCATAAAATTTCCGATTGTTGAGCTAAAGCCATAGCAATCCACACTCGCTGACGTTCCCCACCCGATAAAGCCTCTAAATCCGTATCACGTTTTTCTAGTAAATTCGTACAAGCGAGCGCCCATTCAATAGCTTTGGCATCTTCCTCATAATTTCTTTTTAGCATTGTATGATGTGGTAGACGTCCAAAGCTCACTAACTTTTCTATTGTTAAATCCTTTGGTACATCATTTTGTTGATAGACTATTGCTAGTTTTTTGGCAAACTCTTTTGGCTTATAGTGCACCAAATCCTTGTTTTCTAACGATATATTCCCCGATATTGGCCTATTGTTGCGGGACATAACACTCAATAATGTTGATTTTCCACAGCCGTTTGGACCAATAATCGTTGTGATTTTGCCTTTTTCAATCATCGTTGATACACCATCTAAATGATTTCGAGTATTATCATGCGATACGATAATATCTTGTATTTCCATGTCTCCTCACTCTTTTCGTAATAGGAATATTAAGAATGGTCCACCGATAATTGCCATAATGGTTGAAGCTGGTATTTCAATCGGTGCAACAATTGTTCGTCCAATCGTATCTGCCACTAATATCAATAATGCTCCCGCTAATGCTGTAAAAGGAATAAGCACCTTATGATCGTGCCCAACTAAACGACGGGCAATATGCGGTACTAACAGACCAACAAACGAAATAACACCTGCTACGACTACAGAAACAGCCGATAATAATACTGCCACTGCAGCTATTAATAGACGAGCACGGGCTACATGAAAGCCTAGACTTTTCGCTGTTTTGTCTTGTAATACAAGAAGGTTACACCAGCTATATAACGCAAAGGCAGCTATTAATCCGACAGTACCGTATGTGACAATTGTTGATACATCCTTCCAAGTACGCATCGTTAGGTTTGACCCTACAACACTGGAAGCTGAAGTATTCAATGAGCCACCTAAGCTAATGAAAGCTTCTGTTAATCCAGTGAACATTGCATTAATAGCAATCCCGACTAAAATTAGTTTTAATGGACTCAAGCCTGACTTCCATGACAACGCAAAAACGAGCGCACAGGCAAATGCCCCACCTATAAACGCTAATACAGGTGTCATAAAAAATAATGCTGGAAAGAAAGAAATAATAAAGAGTTGTACAAATGCCGCTCCTGAAGATATACCTATAACCCCTGCATCCGCTAACGGGTTACGCATCACAGATTGTAATAGTACCCCTGAAACGGAAAGTGCTGCACCAGCAAACACCGCAACGATAATCCGTGGAAATCTTAAATCTCGGATAGCTTCCATTTGACTATTTCCTTCATCAAATAATGCACCTATAAATTCAAAAAAGCCCATTTTAATGCTACCCGTTGTTGCTGCATAAACTGCTGAGACAAGTAATAATACAATTACAATTGAAAAGCTTACAATTTTTTTTGTCATATCGGACTTCCTTTTTCTTTTCAAATTCCATCATGTTATATGTATATCCACAACTTTACTAAGGATCTAAAATGTGAATTTCCTACTAAATAAAAGATATAAGAAAAGCGCTCTATGACAAGACTATGCTTGTGATCGAGCGACATTTCTAGTTTCTATTCACGATAGAAGATTTCCATTAGCTGTCCTAAAGCCTGTGGCACTTGTAAGGAGGCTGTAGTACCGAACAACTCTTCCTCTAAATCATATACTTTACCATTTTTTACTGCGTCAAAATGCTTCCAAATATCATTCGTTTTAAATTCCTCGTCAAACATTTTTACTACTTCATCTGGCATACCGTGTGATAGACGTAAAATAATATCAGGGTTACTGTTATGCAGGTACTCAGTATTCGAAGACAAGTATTCAGCGTCCTGCCCTGCCATTACATTAATACCGCCTGCACGTTTCACAAGGTCTCCTGCATAGGAGTTTTCAGTTGCAACTAAATAACTACCGGGAATTCCAAGTAAAATTAGTACACGTGGTCCCTCTTTGCTCCCAGCAACTGTTTGTACAGCATCAATATTTTTTTGTAATCCATTCACTAACTCCTCAGCTTGTTCTACGCGATCATAGCGTTCGCCAAGTGTTTTAATCTCTGAAAGCATGCCATCAACACTTTGAAAGTTTAAAAAATGTACTGGAATTTTTAACTGCTTGAATTTATCCTGTAAATCATACTCTAATGTCGACACTGATAACACATCTGTTGGATTTAATGATTTAACAATCTCCATATCTGGCTCCATAGCATTACCGATAGTAGGCAGATCATCAAAGCGTTTTGCTAATGTTTTTTCTGTTTCAGGCACTGCTATAGCGTCCAACTCAAGCTTGTCTAGAATTTCTGCAATAACAACCGTTCCTGCAATAATGCGATGTTCATTCTCATCAGTTGCTTCAGCTGATGATTGTGCTTTTTCCTTAGGTGTCTCTGTTTTTTCTTGCTTATCTCCATCACTACAGCCAACGACTACCAAAAGTAATGACATAAGCGCCATCATGAGCAACCAACATTTCCAATTCTTTTGCATAAAGTCATCTCCTACTTATTTCTGTTCCGTCACATCTTTTTTGGAATTTTTCATACGACGAACGAGCAACCAGCCCGATAAAATACAAATTATTATCAACAATACGATCTTTACGATATTCAGCTGAGCAAGCTGCTGATCGACTTTAGAATCCTTCACTACTTTTTCTGCTGTGTCCTCTTTAACATCAGCTTTCTCCGCCTCGTCTACAACAGCATCCTCAATAGGTGCGTCAAATGTACGATCAAATGCTAATTGCTCTTCCTTTGGCACAATGAATGTAGGCTGAACTGATGGCAGTGGCAGAGACAGTGGTAGTTGTGCTGGTTTTACCCCCGTATTTTGCTGTTTTACCACTGTCTCATGCTGTTTTATCACAGGTGCTTTTTTCACTTGCTCTTTAACAATAACAGGGGGCTTCCCACTAGTTACTTGCTCAGATGATACTGCTTCAGAAGGCTTATTTAAAAATTTTGCTACCTGCTGTTGATCGAATTTTAGATTGACGAAATATTGATGATGATAAGAAATCTCAGGAATATCAACCTTAACCCACATTCGTATAGGCTGTTCAAAATTTCTAATTTCAAATTCGACGATTCGGACATTGTTTACGAGTGAAATAAGCTTTGGTTCCACTTGGTTTCCTTGTTGAGCTACAGTTAATCCTGTTATCCAATTAGATTTTAAAATGGTCATGTGAGCATAATATTTGCCGTTTTTTTCTTTTATTTTTGCAACAGGATTTACATATGTATTCATAATCGATTGTTCGTTTTTTCCATCTACTAATAATACGTAATTCATTGACCATTCCTTATCGTAGATTTCTTCTGAAGGAGGTTCTATGACTTCGTTTTCCGGAATAACTTCCTCATCCTTAGGCACAATTATTGAAAGGGTTGTTAATTGTAATTGAAGCTCCTGGGAAAAAGGGAAATATTCTTCAGAGGATGAAAGTGCCATCTTGCCTTTTATAATAATAGGCTGATGTAAATCCTTGACATCAAATTGAACTAAATTTTCAGTCTGAACGTTTGACGAAAGCTCATTTTCCAGCTGTTCGATATGTATATCTCTAATACTCAATGGCTGATTTATAGTTAAATTCAAGCTATATTGACCGTTCTTCACATCAATTATCGCCAATTCACTAAAAATATTGTCTTTCCCTCCATCTAGAGATGAAAAGCTTAGTTCAACTTGATAGCTCCCATTTTCTAATACAGATTCTTCAGCTTTTGCCTGAAGCCATACAAATGGAGGGAGAAACATCAGTAAAATAGTACTCAAAACGAATACTCGAAATATTTTTCTATTGTTAATCACTGTGTAAATTCCTCCAAATTCTTTAAGAACACAGTAACTTCCTTCCTCGAATAAGTGAGAAAGGAAGTTGCTGTAACCGTATTATTTATTCATGTATTGTAATGAGCCATTTAAAATTTTTGCCATATGTGCGCGTTTTAATGGACTGCTTGCATTAATAACAGTTTTACCTTTAGCATCGACAGATCCAGTCATGATTTTACCTGCATATAGAAACGCAAAGGCTTTTCTCGCTTCTTCACTTTTAACAGTTGCACCATCAGCATAATAAGACAAACTTGGATCACCGTAGTTCATTTCTTTTCCTGCAACATGCGTTACTGTTCGGTAAATCATCACTGCAGCTTGTTGACGAGTAAGTGTTCCATTTGGATTATAGTTCTCTGCTTTCATGACAATTCCAGCATCAGCTAAAGCATTGATTGCTTGTACACTTTCTGTGTCAAGTTTCGCTGTATCTTTAAATCCAGCATCTTTTGTAGAAGATACATTTAACGAACGAGCAATCATTAACGCAAATTGAGAGCGTGTAATATTGTCATTTGGTTTAAAGTAATCTTGACCCTTAACAATTCCCTCGCTGTATAAAGCTAAGATTGCATCTTTATTAGCATCATTACTAATATCTTTAAATGGATTCACCACTTGTTTTTCTGCGCTTTCCACAGCAAAGCTAAATTGTACTTGGTGATTCGAGTCATAGTTCACGCCTTTGTCTGGCTCATTCACAACAATATGCAGCTGTGCATTTACAAGTTTCTTTAAGTCTGGAACTTCAAATGAGTACGTACTTTTGTTTGTAGCATAGTCTTTACTTACTAAAGTTGCTGCTTTTCCTTCCACTGTGAATCCTTTAACATATTGACCTTGAGGGAATGCCATAGTAACTATGTTTTTACCGTCTACTACTGATACGCCTACTTTTGGTTCAATATATTGCTTCATAATAGATTCTTCAGAAGTACCGTTTTTGTAAACAGTGACAGCCACATCAGTTACTTTAGCTTCTTCAGATTTCCCATCTTCTTCCCCAGTAGTTGCTTCCTTATTTTCTACTGCTTTTAAATCAAAATCATACCACTTGTCCATATTAGCTGAAGCTACGACAACGTGGATTTTCGCTGATAATACTTCACCAGCTACAACTGGGAAACTGTATGTAATTGTTCCATCTGCATTTTTCACTTCAGTAGCATCTACAAACTTATCACCTTGCTTTGTTTGTAAGCCTGAAATCATCGATGCAGATTTTGCAACTACTGTTAATTTCGCCTCAAACTTTCCATCCTTCTCAACGATAGTACCTTGTGTTAAAAGATGAGAGCTAATTGCAGGTTGTGGTTCTGTTGTACCTGGCTTAAAGATTTGGAAATCTACGATAGTATCAGCTTTCTCTGATTTAGTAGCTTCCACTTTTACTTCAGTATTTGTAGTCGTTACTTCAGCTACCTTTGCAGATGCAAATGATGGTACTGAAAGGGATGCTGCTAGCAATGAAGCTAGTACTATTTTTGTTGCGCGTGATTGACGTTTTTTAGCCATTATTGACCCTCCGTTTTTGTTTGTAGTTTTTTTCTATAAAGTAAAAATGCTGATCCAACTAATGCCATGATTAATAAATACGGTGTTGCATCACTTGTTTGTGGATTCGGCACTTGACTTTCAGAAGAAGTTGTTGGTGCCTTAGTAGCTATAGTATCATCTGCTTTAGTCGCTTTAGTATCATCTGCTTTTGCTACTGTTGCGCTTCCTGCAGATGCCGCATCAAATACTAGTGAGACGCTGTATTCATGGTGATAATTAATATCATCAATATCAATTTTCATAGAAGTCACAACTGGTTTTGTTAAATCTTTAACTGTAAATTGTACAGTGCGAGTATCAGCTGCTTTATCTTCACTTACTACAGTAGCTCCACCTGGTGGTTGGAACTTTGTAATCCACGCACTATTTTTTAATGTAATTTGTACAGTAGCTGTCCCATTTTTCATTGTCACCTTTGCTGGTTTTACAAAATAATCATTTGCAATGGATACAGAGTTACTTTCAGGTTTATTGACCTGATATTTTATCGAATGTGTGCCGTCAGCTAGTTGAGCAGATGCTTGTGGTAACGCAAAGTTGAATACAAACAAAGTTACAAGCATGACGAGCATCATTAATTTCTTCATGTGTTGCATGCCTCCTCTAAAAACATAATTGAAAGTACTTATTGAATTGAAAATCATTCTCAATTATACTTCTATTACCAAGAATAATCGTTAATACCAACGTATGTCAACCACTAAACCAAATTCGTCCTTAATATGTCATAATTACCTCAAAAAAAAGAAATATCACGTAAAATATATGTGATATTTCCTACTTTTAAGCACTTCTTTCGGTTCATCTAGTCTCAACTAAAAACCTATTGTATTTAAGAGAATATTTCTAGGACCCCTATAAGAATTAGTAACCATCCTGAAATAGCGGTTGAGTATTTTCCTATGAATGTCTTTGTCAGTAAACCGCCAAAGTGAACACCCGCGCCTACTGTTATGAACGAAAAGACACCGATAGAAATAACAGTCCATATTGCAGAAATACCATTGGCTCCAAGTGCTATTCCGCCGGCTAAACAGTTAGCTGATAAGACAAAGCCGAGCGTCATTGCTTCTCGAAATGAAATGATATAATTTTTATCCTCATCAAATACTTCAGGGTTTTCTAATATCCCTTGTTTAGACAAGCGACTAGATAATAAAGTCCATATCCCAATAACACAAAGCAAAAGACTTCCTATTAAATTTGCGAAATCTGGAGAGACAAAATTAATAACTACGCTCCCAGCTGTAACTGCAACGTATGTGACGATCATTGAAATAAGGGCAATAACCGCATTGGATAATACGGGTATTTTCACTCGCTTAATACCATAAGCGAGACCAATTCCTAAATTATCTAAGTTGGCAGCGATCCCAATAAGAATGATGGCTATCCAATGCATTCTTTTCCTCCTCAATAACGTAAAATCCATTCTCACATATGATATGAAAGGAAAAAATTTTTGTTCATTCATACTTTGAATGGAATTGCTTACGGAGGGAATGGGATTGCCCGCGTTTCTTCAGCTATTACCCGCGGGAGACTTAAGATTAACCGTATTCAACGTCTTTCCCAGCGGGTAATTTTCCTATTCTATAGCTTGAAATTATTTAACTGTTGAGAAATCTTTTCGGCGATACTTGCAGTTTGAACGGATGATTCTGCTACATGCTGTATGGCTTGTAATGTTTCTGAAATACTATTTGCTATCCCATTTGAATAATCAGATGACTCTAGCGCGACAGTAGATACATTTTCAATCGCTTTTTGTATTTCTAGCATAGAATACTTCATCGTCCCAACAAATGCGGTCACTTCAGTTATTAATGTATTAAAGTACATAGCATCTTCTTCATATTGAATTCCACTGTTTTCGAAAAGCTCATAATCAGGTGTTACTTTATCGTCTATAAAGTGTAATAGCTCTTGAGCATTAGTAGACACATTTTTAAATGCTTTTTCTACGTCACTTGTAACAATTTGTATTCTTTGAACGGTTTCAGATGATTGTTCGGCTAATTTTCGGACTTCGTCAGCAACAACAGCAAAACCTTTTCCTTGCTCTCCTGCCCTAGCTGCCTCGATAGCTGCATTTAATGCTAACAAATTCGTTTGATCTGCAATATCTGCTATTGTGTCAGACATTACTTTTACTTCAGATACGATTTTTCCGGCCTCAATCGCTTCTAAAACTAGCTTTTGTTTGTCATCATATAGATCACGAGCTGTACTATATGCTTGAACAGCTGTTTCTTTAATATCAATTGCTCTATCTTTTACTTTTTGTGAGAATTCAAGACTATATTCTGTTTTCTCATTTAATTTTTCCGTACTATCAAGCACTTCAATTGCAGTCGCGTTTAGTTGCTCTGTTGTTGCACTTAGTGTAGTACTTCCCATAGCGACTTCCTTTGAGGTTGTATCAATTTCGTTCATTGAAGCCGTAATTTCCTCAATAGTTGCACTTAAATTTTCACTTAAACTTCCCATTTGTGTTGAGGTACTATTCACATTAGAAACAAGTTCCTGAATATGTGTAACAGAATTGTTCAAACCTTGCGTAATTCTCCCAAGATCATCCGGATATAATACCTCAGCATGTCGCGTTAAATCACCATCTTCAACCCCAGAAACTACATCCTGAATATTGGAGATTGCGTTTTTAACATACCTACTTAAGTAGATTAGAATACTTATACTAAATAGTAGAGTGATAACCATAATAATACCGTTTTGATACAATGTTCTCTTATATGTTCCATTATTTTTTTCATTGCTCAATTCGGCACTTTTGATAGTTGCTGTTTCTAATTGCTCCATCAAATCATCTCTTTGCTTTTCTTTTTCAAATAGAGGTTCTAATAATACATTGGCATCCACTTCTGTCGCACCAGAGGTAACTTGTTGAAAACTGGATTCTAATATGTCTTCATAACTTTGATTTACTTCTTCCAAATACTTAAGTAATTTTTTTTCTTCACTATCCATGTTTACTTTCTTTAAATCTTTAAAGGCATAACTAATTTCTTCTTCAATAGTTGCTATTTCTTCATAATATTGAATTTTTTCATCTAGATCTTGTGAATGAAAGAAAATTTTGAACTTTAGATTCGTTATTTTTTGCTGATTAGTTGAAATGTTACTTAATAAATAGATAGAAGTTAAATCTTCATCATATATAGATGTCGCATTATCATTCATTTTTTCAACACCCATTATGCCAGTAAACCCTATAATGACAAGTGCAATCAACATAATTGAATTGAATATTCCGAACTTCCCGATCAAAGATGCGTTTTTATAAAACTTCATTTATCTCTCCACCTTAAAAACATTTAATTTATATTGATAATAAGATTGGCTCATCGTCATTAGCGTAGCGACAGCGACAGCAACAAAAACGACACGAGGTTGGTCACGAAGGCATTTTCACAGGATGTGATGGTTTTAGCCTTCGTTTCTCTATCGCTGATCCCCTAGGAGTCGCCCAGTCGTAACGAAGATCAACTTATATAAATGGCCTCTAAAATTTTTGCAAAAATGAATATTTATGGAAATTTAATGTTATGTTTCCCCCTTTAACACAGAGATTTGGACTTATAGAAAAATACTATCTTTCTGAATAACTTTTTCGATAAACACTTCTACTAAATGAGGGTCAAACTTAATAGCCTTCTGTTCTTTTAAATAAGAAAGAGCTTCTTCTTTTGTCCAAGCTTTTTTATAAGCCCTATCACTAACTAAGGCGTCGTAAACATCTACTATAGATATTACTCTCGCTTCAAAAGGAATTTCTTCTCCTTTTAACCCCATTGGATATCCTGTTCCATCCCAGTTCTCATGATGATATTTAATAATATTTTCAGCTATTTTTTTGTCATCAAAAATTTTATTATTCATTTCATTAGATAGTTTGTTCAATACATCTATCCCCATAAGAGGATGCATCTTTATAATTTTTTTTTCATAGATTGTTAGTGGCCCAGTTTTATACAGGATTGATTCTGGTATTCCCGATTTTCCAATGTCATGTAAAACACTATATTCTATAATTTTACTAACATACTCTAATGATAAATTATAAGTTTTATCTTCAAAGAGGCTTAGCAACAATTCCTCTACTAAATTTTGCACATTCAAAAGATGCTCTGCTATATTTGTATCGCGCATTTCACTTGATAGAGCTAACAACTGAAATAGCTCCTTGTGCTCTATTTTCTTCTGATTCACTTCATCTATCAATAGTTGTTCTGCTAAGCGCATGACTCCTACATAATAAATAATTCCTTTTATTTCAATTGGCGTAATCGTTATAAATGAATATCTTAGCTCTAATGATTTGTTGACATGAACCATTGTCCCAGACCATGGCTGTTCTTTTTTTAATGTACTTTTTAACGATTTATACATAACAAATGGCGTTACACTCGATTTTAAACTCTCTACTGGTAGTCCAATAAGAAATTCTCTTTTATAGCCGGTGATCGTTTCGTATTGTTGATTAACATCGATAATTAATTGATTTTCATCAACGATTACAA
>NZ_LIYL01000034.1:0-213830 GCF_001278875.1 Lysinibacillus sp. FJAT-14222
GCCTCATCAATGGATAGGTGCAAGCGTACTTGATCCTTTTTGACCTCTAATACCTTACCCTCAATCGCTGTGCCTGATAAGGAAGGAATGTTTAGTCTTTCTTGACGAATACCTGCCTTGGACAGTAGATGATATTCATATGTAAGGACACCTTGTTGCATGCGGGCGATGGACTTTGCCACAACTAGCTCCTTCTTTTGGAGTTGGACACGGTCACCGAGTGCTAATGTTTTTTTGGACTCGATCACATAGGATACTGTATCCCGCTCCTCCATTGGTCGCTCCATGTCATTGAGCAGCGTATGTAAATACTTGGAGCGATCCTTGGTGATTGTATAGCTAGTAGCTGACAGTTTCTCTAATCGACCTTCTGGGAGACCGAACCATAGCTTAGGTTTATCGACATCTACTGCTGGTACAAGCACTGTTCGAAAATGCGAGGCCATGCGCTTTAGAAATTGCCAGTCTGTCTCCCTATATTGTAATATAAATTGCTTTAGAGGAGTAGCCTTTGATGCAGTGTCAATAACGTCTGCACCCGGATAGTTAGCGAGTACTTGCTTGAGCATGGCATTATACGTCATCTTGTCGTGCTGGAAAGAGCGAGCATTGCGTTTACAATCCAAGGTAAATGTAGATGACACCGCTTCTAACTCAATTTGGTACACGCCTCTCACCATACGAACGGCTACTTCGGATACTTGCCCCTTAAAAAGCGATCGCACACGCTGTCCATTGCGTTTTTGATAGAGTTCTATCCGATCTGAACTGCTGGCAATCTGCATACAGCGATCTTTTTTCTCCTCTGGGATGAATCCCGTAATTGATAACCTTGCATGGTCATTCATAGTTTGGGTCAAGCTGAGATCATGCAACGTCTGAACTTCATAGGGGGATACGAGTTCAAGCTCTCCGTATCCAATCACTTCCTCATACGTGTTCACATGAATACCCTTCTTTCCTCAGTGGATGATGGATTATTCTTGACCATCATCTTCTACCTTTATCGTCCCGCAATATATGCACATATTAGTAGATTGATTGATAAGCGCGGGAGAATTCTCAATCAACTGATCAGACTTTCCGTTAATCCATGGCATCGTGACCACTGGTGTACACGGCATCGGTTTCAAAACACCATTATTAGCCGCTGTTGCAGCTGCCACCGTAGGATTAGATAATGTTTGACATAAACCGAAGGGCTGAATATTGACATAGGGCTTATAATCCATCGTGTTCATCTTTGCCTTGTTTTTTGAGTAAACCCCATGGCTTACAGGCATTTTTAATATGCTTGTTTGATCACCTTGGGAGCACGATAATTTGGCACCAGCAACTACATAACTGTGCTGCTCATCACCTTTTGTCTGCATTTCATCCGCCATCGAAAACCACCCTTTCTAACAGAAACGTGCATTCACATCGCTTCACTTTGGCACACTCAAAAGCGAAAAAATACGTTACTATTTCCACTATTGAGAATTTTTATCGCGATACGTAAATGCCTAGATATCACTTAAAAACTAATCACTTTAGGTAATAATGATTTCGTCTTTTTTATCTTTGCCTTCTTCAAACAACTCTTTATGTTTTTCTTGCTATCGCTACTTACCTATGAATTTAGGGTCTCGTTCCATTTTCCTTCTGTTTGCACTTTGCGTAATCGAATACCTCGAAATGCTCGGCGCAACATACTTTCTGCTAGCTCTATATTGACAATGATATAATTCTCTTTAATACCTTCAATTTGAAAGAAGGTGTATGGTGCGGCTAAAGTCTCATCAATAACGAGCTTTTTCAGCGTTCCATCTAGATGGAATTCGGTTTGTGCTGAAAGACAGGCCACTTTTGGCGGAATGGAGAGCCAATATAACGTTTGTTTTAATTTCGGCATATCTACGAGAACAACTGGTTTAAATGGTAAGCGCGACTCATATTTCTCCACTAGCTGCTTCACTGGATCAGCTAAAAGAGCAATGGGCTTTTCGATAAAAT
Organism: Lysinibacillus sp. FJAT-14222; assembly: GCF_001278875.1. NCBI lineage: Bacteria > Bacillati > Bacillota > Bacilli > Caryophanales > Bacillaceae > Lysinibacillus > Lysinibacillus sp. FJAT-14222. The sequence continues at coordinate 1,996 of NZ_LIYL01000034.1, forward strand.
CGATATAGTCATTTTCACTTTTATCTAAAACAGGAAATTGACGCTCGAGCTCCTCTAGCTCCTCCATTCTTTCCACTGTTAATAGTTCTTTTTTAATAATTTTTGATAGTCCAACTGGTTCTACAGCATTCGAGATACGCTCATCCTGAGATAGAATAAAATAGTTCATCTTTTAATCTCCTTTTTCACGACATCTATTTCCAAATGACACTCGCTGTTTGGAATGGATCTAGCTTCAAATATTCCCGTGCTTCCTTCGAGAACACAGCTTTTTCTAAATTGGCTCCTTCAAAATGAGCATTCTTGACGTTAGCCCCGATAAAGCAAGCACCTCGTAAATTAGCTAGTTCAAAATCAGCTCCCTCTAAATTAGCGCCGGTAAAGCGCACTGGGTGGTAGCCTGGCATTTCCCACTTCTGTCGATCAGTTAGTCCGCTTGCTCCCTGAGCTCGTTGGAACTTAGCACCTTGTAATTGACTATTGCTAAAATCCGCCTCATGGATTGTACTAAAGCTCAAATCAGCGTCCATTAGTTGACTATTCCTAAGATTGGCTCCAATAAGCAAGCAATTACGCATTTTGCTCTGTGCTAAATTCGTTTTCTGGAAAAAGGCATAGCGAATATCTAAGTCTTCATAGTTGCCACCAGATAGATTTAATTTGCTAAATACTTCATACGGATATTCATCCTCTAATTTTTGATCTAGCCAAGCCTTGATTTCTTCGATATCCTTCGAGGAGAAGTCCTCGCTATAGACAACTTCATTAACATCCATAAATTCACCTATACGAATTTCTACAACAGCATCTCGATCAAGTGCTAAATATTCTGGACATCTTATAATGTCTGGCAATGCATATCTAGCAAGGCTAATAACATATTGATGAAAATGAGATGCTTCCTTAAGCTTGATGTGCTCAATATCCGCTTGGGTAATGGCTCCCATGAATGTTTTGCTGTATAAATATAATTCCTCAGCAAATTGCTCTAAAAAGCTTAACGCCCAACTTGCATCATAGGTAGTTAAAATAGGACGCAGATCAAAGAACCATTCCTCATCTGTCCCCTCTACTAGATAGTGATGACGTCCCTCCAGTAGCTCTGTGCGTAGCATAGAAAATGTGATATGTCCTATTGGGCCTTTTTGTTGAAGAGATTGTTGCTGCTGTAGCTGATGACAAATGGTTTGAAAGGATTTTCTAAATTCCTCAGCAAGCTCATCCTTTGAAGCTTGGAAGAAATCCTCTAACGCCAAGAGATACTTCAACCGTCTTTTCTCAACTTCCGTTTCATAAAAATGCTGTAAAACTCCCTCTGCTTGCATATGTGTCTCCTTCTTTCTCTTCATTAAGAAACCCATCTATAGGGCTTTTAATTGGCCTTTACTTCTTTCCCGAAAATTTGCACACTGCCATCCATCATTATTTTACTTTCCTTGCATTTTAGTGAAATTTCTTCTTCCGCAGACAACAGAATTTTCTTGCTTGCATTGACTGAAATATCTGCCTCGGAAATAAGCTTAATTTCCTTTTTACTAAAAATTTCGATGCCGCTCGCTTCATTTAAACGGATAAAAATATCGTTATCTTGTGCTGTAATGACAATTTCCGTTGGACTCATCTTAATTTCTTTGCCAAAGGCTGTTCTGTAATATTTCGTCGAAGGATCATCTAGTTTATTGGTTGCGGTGCTGGCTAAATTTGTTCGAATCGAGCTACTAGCAATTCCCTCCTCCTCACGATGTGAAGGGAAATTCACTTGTACGAAGTCGTTAATTTCAGGCATACAGTACCAACCACTATGCCCCTCAGCCGTGTAAGGCGTTGCATAAAGGAACCAATGTGCCTTTCCTTTATCCTGTTTTTCATCAATATTTAAATGGACCTTTATATGATCCTTGGCTACCTCTAACACTTTACCGATAATGGAGACACCAGAAATTTCATCATTATATATTTCACTCTTGTTCATGCCATTCTTCGTTGAAAGTGTATAACGATGCTTAAGTAAGCCATCCTTCATTGACGTAGAGGCCTCACAAACATAGAGTGTTTGCTTATGAAATGTTACGTGGTCGCCTATGGCAAGTACCTGATCGGTTTCCACTTCATAGTACAAAAAGTCATGCTCCCCCATACCTTGATTGCCGTTATATGTATAGAGGAGATAGTCTGCTAGTTTTTTTCTTGTCGTGTAATGATAGTCTTCTAGCTTTCCTTTTGCTTTGCCAGCAGGGACACCAAAATGGAACTTTGGCTTATCAAAAGTAGCTGCAGGAACTAGTCCAGTGTTATAGCGGGAGGCAAGACGTTTTAAAAATTGCCAATCGGTTTCTCGGTACTGTAGGGTAAACTTGCCTAATTTCCCACCCTTTGTAGCCTCATCGATAATATCGAGACCAGGGTAATATGGACTCATGAGCTTGAATAGAGACGAATAGGTCAGCTCTTTATCTTGATAGGAGCGATTTTTCTTCTGAATATCGAGGAAGTAGGTGTTGGAGGCAGCCTCGACTTCGATGTAGTAAATACCCCGAATTGAATGTACCTTGACACCTAATATAACACCCTTAAATAACGGAGTAGGCGCACCTAAATGATCCAGCTGATTCACTTCAATGGCTGAATAGACCTCTGTCATTTCAACGTACTGATCTCGAACTTCCTCAGGTACGATACCCGTAAAGCGTAATGTCGCGTGCTCATTCATTTTCTTCGTGAGTGTAAGCTCTTGAATACTCACTAGTTTAAATGGCAGTACTTGAAGATTATGATAGGCAGTTACTACTCCACTCATCGTAATACTCCTCCTATCCTTCCGTTAGGAGCAAATTGCATCGTTTCCATCATCGCCCTTGCGATAGGACGCCAAGACTCGGTATCCTCCTCCATACAATTGAACGTACCGATAAGCGCTTGCCCATCAATCGATACAAAGAACATTAAATTAAAAATCTCACCATCAATAGCAGGTGTCATGACCTCGATAAAGCCAACTGTTTTGTTATCTATTTTGATAACATCTGTATCAAACCATTCTGCTGAAGGCTGTGCTTGCTCAAGAACGTCAATCATATTTTCCTGAAACTCAGCTACACCCTCATCAGGTAAAGAATGTGATGTCTTGTTGAAGGCTAAATTGATAGTAGATGATTCATCCGTATAAATAATATTTGGTCTTCGTTCTGACGGATATTTTAATGCGGCTAACTCAGCGGGCATGATCGAAAATATTTTCGGCATTCGGAACGAAATTTTCCCTTCCAGGACATGCTGATCAATGACCGGCACTTCCTGCTCGTCTATATTGACAAAGTCCTTGTAAAGGTCAATTGCTTCTAGCTCAGACTGTTCCTCCTGTAAAGGCTCCTCAGGCGGCGCTTGCTCCTCTTTTAAAGCTGCCTCCTTTTGAGCTAATTCATGTTGTTCCTGCTCTCGCATTTCATTTCTAAGAGCGATAATTTGTTCATCTAAAAATTTCAACCCATTCACCTTCCATTTCTTGAACGTTTTTTCATCAGTAGACCATCAGCTAGTCAACAATCATGCGCTTTGGTCGCCCTTGACTGTGCCCTGTCATACGACCACCGCGCTTTGATTCCACTAAAATACGGTTCAAGTATTTATGAATCTGACTATTAGAAAATGTTTGGTAATCAAGCTCTAGCCGATTACAAATATAGAAATCGATTGCATCTCGTTGAACCCGCTCCTGATTTATGCACTCTAAAGCAAAAGCTATATCATACGGATTCGCTGGGCGATTTTTTAACAGCTCTCGTGCAAAATAGTGCAAAATGATTGGATGGTAAGTGCTTTTTTGAAAACCTGCATACTGACTATGAAGATAATTAACCGTATTATATTCAGTCGCAAAATCGGAAAAATCAATATACTCTGAGCGCAGTTTGGCACCCGATTTTAATTTGAAGCGTGCTAACTCTAGCTCATTGTTTGCAAGCTCTATCGAATCATCTAGAACAATCTCTGTTGTGAGATTCCTAAAATCTAATTCATTCACTTCTTCAGCAAATCGTACTTTTAGAATCGTTTCACTTCCTGTTGCCTCATAAGGAAACTCATAGCTACTAGGCAGCGTATAGAGCTTTCCATTATGCTTGATAATGCCTTTTGTAATGATGAGGCTTGTATCTGCTACAATGATATTGGCACCCGCAATGATGCCATTAGAATAATCTTGGAAATATAAATCTAAAAATTCTCTTGGGTAATCTCGCAAATTTTCCAGCATTTCTCGCTTTAAAATGCGGCCCTTTTGAAAATGTGGATATTGATTGGCAAACAAGCTGTCACCCACCTCTTTTCTTGTTTTTCACTGTTTTACTTTAATCCATCAAAGAAATCCAGCTCAGACAAATCGGTTTCGAAGGCAAAGAATTCCTTGCTTCCGATAAACAGCTGTTCGTCTTTTCTTGCTACTGGAACTACGTGGAAGCCCCAATGGTCTTCGCCTGCAAAGACAAAGAACTTCACTTCTCCATTCGTGATGGAATCCGTCTCGTCCTGCGGAATTTTATCTTGATAGTGCATTGCAATATTGTCATAAAGAACAGGTGCATAATCCTCCTGACGATTTAAGTAAGTGTATTTATACGATGAGTGATCGTCGTTGCCTGTGAGGAAAAACTCCACCTCTTTTACACCCCATGGGCGAGAAATCGTACCGTGAATTTGATTCAATCTTTCTAAGCTACTAATCAGTAATTTTTCCTGACGATTATGTGTAAAGGCACTGACAGCATAAGGGACAACCGGTGCATGGTTCGTCACTTCTGTTTCAATCATGCCGATTTTCTTGGCATTTAAATAACGAAGCGCTCCCCTTAAACAAGCAAGCTTTAACTCTGGAACTTTACCGATATTTTCAGCCTTTTGTCTAAATTCAATGCTGCGTCCTGGTACAAATTCCTTTAAAGCCTCGCGAAATGCGTCTATTTTACAGGATTGTCCCGTCAATTTAATGATGGAATAGTCACTCAGTATGCCACTCTCATAAAATTCCTCTAAAAACTCTCGCACGATATCATAAATATCCGCCTTAATGAGATGATTGATTTCTTTAATGTTGAAAAAGACATTTGGAAAGTCGTAAACTTCCTTAAATTGATTGTTTTCTACCAACGACAGGCACCAGCGATCTACTGCTGTGACATTTAAATCACTATCGTGCTGCATATCGTTATCCGCATAAAAACGACTTCTTAATATACCTGTTTTGCGGAAAAATTCCTTCTTCATCTCTTCTGCCATTTCCCATAAGAAATAATAATTATTGCGAACACGTAGGTACTCATCACGTGTGCGATTTTCATATTCCTTAAAACGTGTAGGGATAATATATTCGGCATCTACAAAGGCTTTTTCGAATTGCTCGTACACTGCTTCAACGCCATGATCGTCTACATGTCGATAAATATCCTTACCTGGAATATCTATTAATGCATCGATATCATAATCATTTTTTCCTCGACTATAATAGTTGGCAAAAACGATTTTCATAAATTGGAAAATGCGATAGGTAATATTGTTACCACCAAAATTCGTATCTCCATTTTCATAGGTAGTATGAATATCAATTTTGTAAGAAATATGTCCGTCCTCTATTCGAAACTTACAAGAAGAAAGGTCTGTTGTTCCGCCTCCACAATCGATCACGAGCGCTTTATATTCCTTGCCATCGAGAAAACTATCATTCTCTATTTGATTGGCAATCGTATTATAAAGCACCGACATCCCTTCATCGAGAGCATGCTCAGTTTCGATTTGGTATTCGGGTAAAATCGCACGAAACATATCTAAAAATTGTGTTTTCAGCTTAACGGGACTGGAAATATGTAAATGCTTGAAACGACATTTAAATTGATGCTCCGCCATTCGAATAATATAAAGCATAAACTCTCTTAAAATTTGGCTACGTGGAACAAGTGCAGTATTCCCGTTAGCATCCATCACCTCTTCCAACTTGGCATAGTTACTAACCCATCGCTTAATACCTTGGAATTTCGTAGCCAATGATGTATAGCTATTTTTTTTCATCATTTTTAACGCTTCATAGCCGTAGTGATAGCCTACTTGGTCTGCATTTGAGCAATCTGCGACAGTCATGACCGTCGGCACTACTTCTATCCATTCGTTTTGATGAAGTGGGTCTGGAAATTGCACAAAATTGATGCTATTTAGCTGAATTCTGTTATTTAATAGATCATGACTACAAGGAGAGGTTACATAATCACTCTCTAAATAGACACCAGCCGTAGTATTTGTTGTTCCAAAATCAATGGCAAGAATGGCATTCGTTGTTTCCAGCTGTTTCATCTCTAAATCTGGTATTGGAACCTTATAGTAATGAAGATTTGTTGGCGGAAGTGGGGTCTCCTGATAATACGTCTTACAGATATACTCAGAATCTTGCTTTCTTAAAAAAATAAAGCTGTAGTTTTTATTGTTTGTCTTCCGTATACCAATTGCTTGGTCAGCAGCGAAATAGTATTGATTTGGGACTTCGTCGTCTTTAAGGATATTAAGGATGCCGCAAAGTTCCAGCTGCTCATTGACTAGCAGTACATTAGATTCAACAAGAAAACCGCCTGTTTCCACGAAATACTGATCGGGTTTATCAATCTTCATCCCGCTATATAAGCTCATTTTGGCAGGAATTTTAATGTCACCATTGTCAGACATCTGCGTTTTTAAATACTCTTGCATGGCCGCTTCTACTCGTTCAAAGCCCCCATCCTTTTTTTCTCTAATGAGAGGGTTTTCTTCAGAGCCACGGTATCTTAAAATCTTGTCGATTAACTCGTCTCTTGTCAGTGTATTAATAAGCCCAGTCACAAGCTTTTCCTTATAGCAAATATTTCTAAGCTGGAAGGTTGTCATTTCCATTAGTTCTACTCGTGTATAGGTCATATATTTCTTTTCTGTATTACGCTTATTGGCATACAGCTTATATGAATAGTTAGTTGTCATTGGAATCCCTCCTCTTCCCTATTTAGTAAAGAGCTATTCGATCTAGCTTCATCGTTTCCTCTGCATCAATAATGCCAAAATGATATTGCCAATAAACCTCCATATGAAAACCTATTGGCAGAAACATTTCTTGTACAAGCTGTACCTTTCGCTCATTCTGTGCTGTCTGCTTTTGACGGATGTATAAAAGCAGCTCATCCTGGTCCTCCGATTTCACATAAATCATGCAATTTTTAAAGAGCCTTTTCAGCGTATCCTTTAATAAGTAAATTTCTTCACCTGTCCGGTACAGTCTTAGCATGTTGAGTGCAACTATTTCTTGCTCCTTTTTCGTAAAGGCATGAATATTGTCACGCACCAATGTACCAAATACATCGGCCTTGATTTCCCTTAAGATAAAACGAATATAGAACTCTCTCTTATTCATGCCCTGCATACGATCAATTTCAGCTAAAAAATGCAATCCAGTATCTAAAAGATAATTCCTAAACTCTATATCTGAAGTATGATCAGGATGGAAAAGACCATTAAAAATTCCGTAATAGCGATAATACGGATTTACTTCAACGTGCTGGTCAACATACTGTGCATTTAATAGTTGTGGACTTAGTTCCATATAAGGTGAATAGGCTTCGGCAAGATGAAAATAAATATCCTTTTTAGAAAGTCCTTCATCCTCAGCTTTAATGAGCAAATCCCAAATATAGTTCATAGCCACACACCTACACATTCATATTCGAAGAAATGTCGTTGCACTTCTGATACGAGGAAGCTTAAAATATCGTTTGCGATAAAGTTTCTCTCCTCATTCGCCTTAAACTTTAATAGCATCGTTTTTTTATGATTATTTTCTCCTATCACTTCCGTTAAGAATGTGTTCACAGAGTGCGTAAAGCTTGTTCCTGAGAAAGAGTCCACTATTTCGACATCTACAAGCTCAAATCGAATAGCTGCCTCAAAGGAGTTAATCATACGAGTAATTTCGCCCTTCGTTTTAACAGTAGCCGTATGCTTGTTAGCGAATTTGTGTATAAAATGCTCGATTCTTCGATTTGATACAAGCTCGTAATTTAATTTTCCGATCTTTTCATCTTCCATTTTTGCAATTTTGATTAGCTGCCAAACCCCTGACTTATCCTGGGGTGAAACAATGGTTAATTCATTGTCTGAATGTTTAACGTAACGAACATTATCCTCTTCGGCCTCAACAAGATAGCCATGCTCATTTCCAATTTTACGTACGGAAAGGACATGTTCAAAATTCACCTTATCGATAGCAGGAATGGGAAACCCGACATTTTTGACCTCATGGCGTTCAATATTCCATAGCGGAACCATATTTAGGCGTTTTTTGTCCTCATACTCTTCTAAATCAACGATTATTTCAGTAATTTCAGCATCCTCATGTAAAGATGGGCAATCTACTAAATTGACATTAAAAAATTTATAGACGAATGGATGATTAATGGTTTTCCAAGGTAAGCCGTTTATTTGGAAGAGAGGATATAGCTTGTTCATCTCTTGTAAATAGGCCGTATTTTGAGTAAGGCTAACTTTAATCTCTACTTGTCCTTCTGTCGTTACTAGCTTTCCATTAAAGAGTCTCTGCTCAGCAAGCAACTGTTGAATTTGTAAGGAATCACATGCTAAAAATAAAGTGAACAGTACTGCTGGTTCATTGTATTTAAGTGATTCAAGCAGTTTTTTTATATGGATTGATTTACTTTCTAAATCAGCTGGTCGCATCGGGAATAAGCATTCATGAATAGGGTCAACATCCTCCTTAGAACTTAACGTCACAAAAATATCAAACCTATTCTCAGCATCATCTATTTCATTGAATACGCGGTCTTCAAGCCTTTTGTTCATTTCATCCTGATAGTCGATTAAATTTACAAAAACGCCACTTACAATATCCTTTAGCAGTTGACGTTGCTCTAAATCCTCTATTTTGCGTAACCGTTCAATCATGAGCTCTTTCATCAATTTATTTTCCCTCTTTCATCACTTCAGCATCAGTTGGCTCACTAGCAGCTGTCCCTTCATTCGTAGGCGGAGCTGCCTGATCAGATGGCGCTGTATCGGCAGCTGGTGCTTGAGGAGGCGGATTTAATTTATCATTGGCGTTCATAACCTTTCGCTCAAGACCTAAAACCTTCGACAGCAGCTCTGTCTCCTGATAAATTTCCTGTGCAAGTGTATAATATTCAATTGCTTTTCCAAACTCTTGGCGTGCATAGCTCTGATCTCCGCTTTTTTCTAAGCCTTCAGCCTTTAATTCCTTCTGGGCCTTTTTCAATTCAGCAATTTTAGCCTCTGTATCTTCTATTTTTGTCTTTATTTCAGGTTCGCCAGTATAGGCAATTGTCAGGGCTTTTTTTCTTGCCTTTTGATACGTTTCAAGTGCCCCATTGTAATCCTCTGCCTCAAATTGAAAATCTCCATCTTTCACAGCTTCAGCAATTTGTACAATGGTATCCATATTTGCGATTCTTTGTTCAACTACTGCTTTCCCAAAGTCTTTTATAAGCTTTCCTTCTTTTTTAGCCTTTTCATATGACTCTAGGGCATCGTTAAATTTACCTTCTTCCGCTGCTTTATCTCCACTGATAATCAGATCGGTAACTCTTAATTTTTTAGCTAGTACATTTCTATGTATTGGATCCTTCAATTTTTTGGCCGCATTTCTGCCTTCACTATATTCCAGCAGTGCCTTATCATAAGTTCCATCTTGAAAATAAAGGTTTCCGCTCTTTTCATGATCTTTCATCTCGACGGTCAATTCAGCCATTTTTTTGGCTTGCTTTGCCTGATAAAAAATCGTGCCTCCACCTACGACCAAAGCTAGCACTAATGCAGCTGCAATCATTTTGATGTATTTCATTTTTTTCTTATTTGTTTCCTGATAAACCTTATTAGCAAATATAGCTGCGATTGTGTAATTATTGACAACCTTCTTTTGCCTGCTTAGCAGTACCTCTTCTAATACATCAATGTATTTCTCAGGCTCTTTTGCATCTTCCAACGCATCTGCCATTTCAATTTCATTGACATCCTCCCAAAAGCCGGCTGTACAAAGCACTAGTACATCGTCATCCATTAACTTTATTTTCTTTGAAACAAAAGGCTGGAAATCTTTTGGTTTGCCAAGATAATTTAATAAATTAGTTCTTTCCTCGTGCTGGCTAATATCGAGCGAACGGTTCCTATCATTCACTAGCTCTTGCGCCAAGCTTTGATCCGTGCTTTTAAACGTTAAAGTCCCATTACGGAAATGATATAATCTCGAATTTCCTGCAACGGCAACAATCATCTTTGAGTAATCTGAGACGACAATGACAATACTAGCCTTCAATCTCACCCTTAAGCTTTGAGCTTGAAGAATATCTTGTGCATATTTTAAGTAATGTTTAATTCTCCGTCTGGACATGGATGGCTTTTCCATAAATTTTTCTAAAATTGCCTTTACAGCAAGCTCAGCACTACTGATTTCCTGATCTGAATCTAGCCCTTTTACAGCTACCCAGCAGGCTACATCATCCAGCTCTGTATAGGCAAAGTAATCTTTATTTTGCAAAAATGAGCCCGCTTCGGATAAAAAGCTTGTTTTAAAGTTGCTATTTTCCTTTCTCATGATTACTCCTCCTTATTTACTGACTCATTTATAGACACACGTAAAATGATTACCATGTTTTTTCTAAAATAACGATGGTTGCATTATCTTGATTTTTTAAGCGTTTTTGTTCAACGGCTTTTATCATGTCTTGAGCAATATCATAGGGAGTAGCTTGCTGAGAAAGAATTTTCTCCATTTCAACCTCTGTTAAAGTATCATAGACGCCATCACTAAATAGACATACTTTATCCCCTCTATTTAGCTGAATCGGACTTTTTCCTATATCCATATTTTTAAAGCCTTCATACCCTAAATAATTGATAAGTCTCTTTTTCAAAGGATTTTCCTGCACCTCAAGCTGAGATATTTCACCAGATATATATCGCTCAGTTAACACTGATTCAAAAATATGCTTTTGATTGATGGCCTTAAATTCTCCATTTCGAAAAATGGTAATGACACTATCTCCAACGGCTCCCCAGTGAAGAAATCCGTTATCATCAATAACGGCTGCCACTAATGTAGTACCGCCATTCGAGCCATTTAAATTTTCGACAATCATATGATTACTTGCTAAAGCGGACTCATTAAAAAATTTTTCTAGAGTATTTAGACCGCTCAGCTTTTTAAATTCTTCAATAAATGTATTGACAGCTACCGTACTTGCCATCCTACCGTTTGCTAAACCACTGATACCATCTGCTAGGACAGCAATTATCCCATCACTCGTTTCTGCTGTAGAGAAATAATCATCTTGCTCATCACGTCTGCCAATCGTTTGACCATTTCCGATTTCTATTTTGTTTTTTTCATTTTGTTGCGCAAGCATGTTTCGAATGATTAATAATGCAATGAGTACAACGATAAATATTACCGTAATTATGTATGGCAGTAGTTTCTGATCCATTTGTCATCATTCCTCACTGTTGTTGTTTTCCCATTCAAAATGAACACCACATAAGGGAATAAAAAGAAACATACTTCTGCCTAACTGAATGACATCATACGCTGCTAACTCTGTTGGTGTATAAATCGCTTCATTATTAAGATAAGCTAACCCTGATGCATCTCCAGGAAGTAGATAAAAATTCCTTTTTTTAGGATCATAAACAATGACTGCATGGTTACGCTGAGAAATCGAATTATCACCAACAATACGAATGTGCATATCCTCAGCTCGACCAATAAAGTTTTTTTCCGATAAAATTCGATAGTCTCGACCCATTTGAGGCCCTTCAATACAAACTAACCATCCCGTTACTGGATCAATTCCATCCATTTCTCCGAGATATGGCATTGTTTTATCATCTACCTCTGCTACAGCTGTTTGCTGACCACTAGGTCTTTGCTCCTGTTCCACCATTACATTGCAATATGGACAAACATTTCTATGTCTTCTAGAACTAAACATGTGACCATTTGTACATCTAATCAAACTCATTTTCGCTATCCCCCGTCTATGTACGAATTTACTTGTCTCTCTATTTCACTAAAATTCGCGTATTTGCTATGTATATCGTGTCTCCATTACCGATTGGGTAAGGGCTTTCGTGTTTTATTCTATTTTTAACGCGCTTATGAGCTTTTTTTATACCAACACCATTGACCGAATCAATATCCTCTATGTACCATACTCCAGAAACATTATTTAATACGGCATGTTCATAGTTGATAAGCGATTCATATTCTGTACCGTTTAAATCGATATCTGCCTTATTGTCAGCTGAACTTTTCCCAATAAGTAATGATGTTTGGTCACCTATCTCCCATTCATCTATTTCAACTCCTCGTTCATTGAGGAGAACTAATTTTCGAATTTGCTTGTTTGTCACATCGTAATTTTTATCTCTTGCTTCATACTTAACAGAGCCATAAATAATTGCTAGTATGACCAGCATTAGTCCAATAATTGTTTTCAAAATAAAATCCTGATTCATGACAAATACGTATAGAATGAAAAAGAAGGCGATTGTGACAATAATGATATCCATAACTTTTATAATCATTTGTTTCTTTGCGTTTTCAGTGTATGCATCCATTGAATTTTGACCATACATGGTATCACACTCCTTCATACTAGCTATGGCTTCGTTTTACTTATTAAAAAAACGTTCAAATAAATCAGTTGTATCTAGTGGATTCTTCTTTGCATTCTTGTTAAGGGCTGATGACATTTCCTTTGTTTTAGGATTAAAGCCAAAAAAATGTTCAAAATTCTTTTCAATATTGTCCATATTAAAATCTGGCTTTTTTTCAGTAGACTGTTGGCGTGAAGATTGTTTTTCATGTGTCTGTCTATCATTCCAACTTTGACCAGCTCCATCTAGTCGAGCATCATATGCCTCTCTGGAAGCTTGATCCTTCAGTACTTTGTATGCCTCTGTCACTTCTAAAAAAATCTTTTCAGATTCTTTGTTTCCACCGCTCACGTCTGGATGATGTTTTTTTGATAGTTTTCGATAAGCGAGCTTTATTTGTTCTTGCGTGGCGTCTCTACTGACACCTAAAGTTTCATAATGCGTTTTCATAGTTTTCATCCCCAGTATTAGGATTATTCAAAATTATCTAAGGAACTATAAAAGTCCCTTAGATAATGTGGTGTGTCTATCAAGCAGTAATCTTAGACAGCGTAGCCGCCTTCGATTTTCGCCAAGTCTGTTTTGTCTTTCTTTTGCTTAACGAATAAGTAGAATTCACCAATACCTTCTGTATCACCATACTTTTCTGTATAGTCAACGACAAAAGCATTTGGGAAATGAATTTTTCTTACTACTTGATCAGCAGAAACAACCTCTAAAGTTACTTTACGGTAACAATCAGCCTTTTCAGCTGGTACTAATGACCATAATCCTAATTTCATCGTATCATCAGAATTATCACCATCAGTTGCAGTAAGGATTTTACCTCTTATTTTTAAAGTTGCTCCTACATCTGTAGAACGTGCGTTAGAGTCATCTGGAGTGTCTGTTTCATACTCAACAGCCATAATGCTATCTAACCCTAGTTCAATTGCTTCTGATCCTTCTACTTTTAATACAAAACCCATTTTTAGTACCTCCTAATATTTGTTGAATCGTCTCAAAAAACTGCTTTAGGTGAAAATTATAACTAGCTGTATACATTCCTCCATGCTTCATGCAAATACATCAAGCATGAAGAAATATGTAATTTTTTCACCTTGCAATTTATGGAAGATTCTTATTTATGTTAAAAGATTTATGAATAAATCTTAAACATACTACTTAAAAAGTTTTTGATTGTATGTGTAAACTTGTTAGGCCTTAACAGCACTACTTGCCTTTGTAATCATGACTTCAAGATTCTTCACATTACCGTTAAACACTAGGTCAATCTGACATGTGCTTGTTTTTTCATCGATAATGTAGCCGATGTCATCTCCATCGTGAATAATAGAGTTTACAAAGCCTTTATCATTAAGCCATTTGCTTTTTTGACTACTTGGATTATTACTAAAGAATCGAACGATATTTTCGTGCTTAAAGTCACCTGATTGGAATCGTAGAATTCTTTCAATATACGTACTAACTTGAGTTTTGTAGACTGAATCAAATCCGTCTTCTTCCATTGCTAGACTTCTAGCTTTATACACCGTAATACGTTTAATGTCTTTATCTTGAAGCTGCGCATTTTCCGAAGAGAATACAAAGCCGAAGCTTCTGCTGTTAATAGCATCTTTAATATTATTAGTAAATCCTGAGATTTCTTTTGCCATTGTTGTAACGGCTCGAAGTGAATTATCACCAGCTTCGATATCGAAGCGTACACCAGGATAATTTCTTTGAACTTTCTTGAATGAATCTTTCAAATATTCTGGACATTGATAAGCTGAAACAATACCTGCTGCTACATAGCTGGCACCAACATAGACGCCCTCTATCCAAAGCTTTAAAATATCCTCTTTTTCTTTAGATAATCGTGCTCCATTTTCTGTTGTCTGCATTCTTGTATCAATGATCACACCTGATTTATCTTTAGGAATAATAGTGAAGTTCGGTAAACATGGTATCGCAAACTCACTATATTCTTTTCGAACAAGCACTGAGCATTTATCGATAAGACGATCAATACCTGCTGTTGCAATTCCACTGAATGTTGTTTCTTCTTCTGCCATGAAGTTGAAGAAAACTTGTACTTTATAATCTTTCACAGTATCTAGAAGGGTAGTTAACGATTCCATTGTATTGCCTTCTTGCTTAGCAACTTTATCGTTCCCTTTAAATCTAGATCTGCTTACTTTCATTTTTCCGGATGCCTCTAGTTCTAGGGCAGGGACAATTCCATACCATACCGTATCTGTAAAGTCATTTTTGGAGTTAACCGTATTTAAATACGTGCGTAATCGTGGTAGATTATTACTTTTAACGAGCATATCCAACTTTGTGTTCGTTACAAGTAACGAGGGCTGCATACCTTTGTTTTTAGTTGCATACTGATCAAAGTACATTTTTACACCTAATAGTTTTTCAACTAATGGCTTTACTGTTTTGACAAATTCATCCTTAGCATCCTTATAGAATTCTAAGTATGTATTATAGTTTTGCACCTCTGTCTCTACATCAAATTCAGCCTTCACAGCTGGCAATGGAGAGAAGGTTCTTACGACTAAATCTTTGACGTAGGAAGATGGTGATTCTGTAATCTCTTCATAATCCTCTTCAAAAACTGTGCTTAAACCATAGTTACTATTTTCTTCAATAACCATCAGTTCCGAGCTATTATTTTGAGGCGCCTCAATGATTTTTAATTCACCATTGTCACCAATAGAAAGTGTCCCAATTTGTAATTTTTCGGATTCATCTTCATCCTGATTAGCACCCAATAATAATCTTGTTTTAATATCTTCGATTGCTAAAGGGAGCATCGCCATGACATTGTTGTAATTTTTACTTGCTACTTCGAACATCAGGTTTAGCTTATCCCCTGTATCCAATTTTTTTGGATCGCCGTCATCTAATTTGTCATATTCACCGTATAGGTAATGGATTTCTTTTCTTACTTGTCGAATGTCGTCCATAACCTTTTTAGGAGAGATCATATCGAGCAGATTTTCAAATTTAAAATCTACATTCGCAATGCCCTGACTTCTTTTTGTATCGATGAGGGTGAATAACATCTTTAAAAAATCATTATTTTGGTCAATTGCTATTTCAGAAATACAGTCCTCTTGAATTCCTTCAGGTTTTTTTAATGTATACATTACCTTTTGGTTAGCAGCATTATAGAATGAATAAACCGTTGGAGAAAACTTATCTAAAAATTCGTCGAAGCTTTTGACAAGTAAATATTGATTAATCTCTTTAATCTTTTCATCACTAAGACTGTCAATCCCTTTTACATCTCCAACAAGCGTAATTAAATCCATTTTTTCCGGATTAATTTCCTCAAAGAGCATGGTTCTGTTTGTTTGACTAATAATCTCCATTCAGTCGGCTGTATGATTATACAGCCATCCCTCCTTTTATAACGAATTTCGTATAAGCATAATCATTAGTGAGCAGTAAATAGAAATTAACTATTGAGTTATAAAATGGTAATAAAAGATAAAAAATTTACAGTTGTTATAACTAAAATTGTATTCTAAGCGTCTTACTTCTACATCACTGATGACATTATGTATCACAAAAGTAACTATACAATATCTAATTTTATTGTCAATATTTTCATTAGAATATTTTGGCAAATTATATGTATGCAACTGGGTGAATGGTAAAAAATATACATTAATATTTTCGTGCTATTTTAATCAAAAATGTGTATGCATTCATTCTTTTTTATTAAAAAAACAGCTTATGGTGTATTTTTCATACCCTATAAGCTGCTTCGTAAGCTCTTACCTTTAACTGTAAAATGATAACATAGAATTACTTTACCTAAATTATTGGTTAGTTGGAATCATTTTACTTAAAATAGTTCTTTATCCTATTGACACTACCCTCAATAGTAATTACCAATTTCATATATTTTAGTGAAGAGCAGCGTTTCTTTGCTTGTACTGCCAGCCCCCACATGATGGTTTTGGATAAAAGAATACTCACCTTTTTATTATACGTTCTTACATCTCCAATTTTATCCTCTATTAACCGCTGCGATACATCAGGTGGAATAACATTTGTCAAAGAAAAATAAAATGTTGCTGCTAAACTATAAATATCAGTATATACACCTTGCTCAGATATAGTCGAATATTGCTCAAGAGGGGAATATCCTGGACTCGTAAATATTTGATAATCTTCAGCAGTTTTATAATAAATTGCGGAACCAAAATCTAGTAGATATGGATTACCTTTAGAATCAATCATAATATTATTTGGTTTAATGTCACGATGGAGTATGCCTTTTTCGTGTAAATAACACAAAGCATTCATTAATGGAAGTAATATGCTAGCGTATAAATGGTCTCTATCATTAATAGGAAAATCCTTTAAGTATTGATCTAATAAAGTTCCTTCATAATACTCCATACTTATATAAATCGACCCATTTTCCTCAAAGTGGTCAATATATTTGACGATATTATGATGATTTATTTGCTGCATAATTAACGCTTCATTTAGAGAAATGGCTTTTAATTCCTCGAATTTCTGCTTTGTTGAAGGCAAACGATTAATAACTGTTTTATTATCTAAATCCCGCAAAGCAATGTCATTTGGAAAAAACTCTTTAATGATTAGCTGATTCCCTTCATGCGTATTTTCTGCAATATAAACAAAGGATAATTTACTAGTAGCAATCACTTCTTTTATTTTATATGTATCGTTCAGAACACTGTTTGCCGGTAAGCTCAATTCAACTTGAGTCGCTTGCATTTTTAATCTATCATCCCTTTCAACACAATTTGTTCCATTTTTAGCACGAAAAATTTAATTTTTTAGACCATCACCATAACGTGTAGTTGAGTTCCGTTCCGATTGGGCGCTTTGTCGCTGACGCTTCGCTTTCGCGCAGAGCAAAGCTTCCTGGGGGCGTCCGACGAGCCGCTTCGCTCCAGGGTCTCGGGCCAACAGATGTTTTTTGCGCGAAAGCGAAGCGGCAGCAGCACCGATGTTGGTCACGAAGGCGTTATCACAGGACGTGATGTTTTTAGCCTTCGTTCCTCTATCGCTAATCCCCAAGGAGTCGCCGAGTCGTAACGAAGATCAACTTATATCAATTTCGCCTTAGCGTAATTGCCGCTGTCGCACAGATAAATTGCCACAGGTCATGGCGTTCTTAGATTGAGTTCCTCTATTTCAGTAGGTGTTTGGACACCCACTGAAAGGAAACCACATCCGCATTCATCTCACCACCTTTAGAGGTAGGAGTCTTCTACAGAATGAAGATAAATGGCACACTTTTTAATAAATGACAATCCGCAACTTTTGGCTATGTCCATTATTTTAACAAAATACAAATTAATGTAAGTATATCAATATACACCCTTATATTAAATAGTTATCTTATAGTATTTCTACATTGAATGGCGAGGTTAAGCACAATGTGAAGCCATTGCATTGTTTTTTCCTGGCATTTTGACATTCCTATTCGTAACTCTGAAGCTTCTATCCGTCGCTTTGGCTCTTCTTTCCGCCGCTTTCGGCTTTCTTTCCGTCGCTTGGACCATTCTTTCCGTCTCTTCGACTCTTCTTTCCGTCGCTCTGTTTTCTTTCTGTCGCTTTGGCTCTTCTATCCGTCGCTTTCGGCTCTCTTTCCGTCGCTTGGATCATTCTTTCCGTCTCTTCGACTCTTCTTTCCGTCGCTTTGTTTTCTATCCTTCGCCTTGGATCTTCTTTCCGTCGCTTGGACCATTCTTTCCGTCTCTTCGTCTCTTCTTTCCGTCGCTCTGTTTCCTTTCCGTCACCTTGGCTCTTCCTTCCGTCGCTTTCGGCTTTCTTTCCGTCGCTTGGACCATTCTTTCCGTCGCTTCAACTCTTCTTTCCGTCGCTCTGTTTTCTTTCCGTCACCTTGACTCTTCTTTCCGTCGCTCTCGACTTTCTTTCCGTCGCTTCAACTCTTCTTTCCGTCGCTCTGTTTTCTTTCCGTCGCCTTGGCTCTTCTTTCCGTCGCTTTCGACTTTCTTTCTGTCGCTTGGACTCTTCTTTCCGTCGCTCTGTTTCCTTTCCGTCACCTTGGCTCTTCCTTCCGTCGCTTGGACTCTTCTTTCCGTCGCCCTGTTTTCTTTCCGTCACCTTGCTAATGTCTATCAAAATTAAGATTGAAAAAAACGTCCAACAAGTATGAAAAATACTCATTGGACGCCTTATATAAATAATTATGCTTTTTGATAGCGAAGCACTGGTGTACGAGCAGCGCGTGTTTCGTCTAGACGAGTTACGACTGTTGTATGTGGTGCTTCTTGTACGATTGATGGGTTTTCTTCAGTTTCTTTTGCAATTTGAATCATTATATCGCAGAATGCATCTAATGTTTCTTTAGATTCTGTTTCTGTTGGCTCGATCATTAATGCCTCTTCCACATTTAATGGGAAGTAAGTTGTTGGTGGATGGTAGCCAAAGTCTAACAGACGTTTTGCGATATCTAAAGTACGAACGCCAAGTTTCTTTTGACGACGACCCGATAATACAAATTCATGTTTACAATGACGGTTATATGGTAGATCATAGAATGGCTCTAAGCGACGCATCATATAGTTTGCGTTTAGTACTGCGTATTCTGTTACAGCTTTTAAGCCATCTGGACCCATTGTACGGATATAAGTATATGCACGTACGTTGATACCAAAGTTACCATAGTAAGGTTTAACACGTCCGATTGATTGTGGACGCTCGTAATCGAAGTGATATGTTCCTTCTTCTGTTCTTACTAAAACTGGTTTTGGAAGGAATGGAATTAAATCTGCTTTCACACCTACTGGACCTGAACCTGGGCCACCGCCACCGTGAGGACCTGTAAATGTTTTGTGTAGATTTAAGTGTACGCAGTCAAAGCCCATATCGCCAGGACGTGCTTTACTCATAACTGCGTTTAAGTTTGCACCGTCATAGTATACTTTACCGCCAACAGAGTGAATAAGCTCTGCCATTTCGATAATGTTTTCTTCAAATAGACCAAGTGTATTTGGATTTGTTAGCATCAATGCAGCTGTGTCAGTACCAACTACTTTGCGTAAATCTTCAATATCTACTAAGCCATTTTCATCTGATTTAACAGTGATTGTTTCAAAACCTGCAACAGTTGCCGATGCTGGGTTTGTACCGTGAGCAGAGTCAGGAACAATAACTTTATTACGATGACCTTCACCATTTGCCTCATGGAAGGCACGAATCATCATTAATGCTGTCCATTCACCATGAGCGCCTGCTGCCGGTTGTAATGTCACTTCATCCATACCTGTAATTTCAACTAATGAAGTTTGTAGATCGTAAAGAAGCTCCATCGCACCTTGAGTAGTTGATTCATCCTGTAATGGGTGGACATTTGCAAAACCAGAAATTCGTGCAACAGCCTCGTTAATTTTAGGATTATATTTCATCGTACAAGAGCCTAGTGGGTAGAAGCCTGAGTCTACACCGTGGTTTCGACGAGAAAGTGCTGTATAGTGACGCATAATATCAAGCTCAGAAACCTCTGGTA
The DNA here is from genome assembly GCF_001278875.1 of Lysinibacillus sp. FJAT-14222. Classification (NCBI taxonomy): domain Bacteria; kingdom Bacillati; phylum Bacillota; class Bacilli; order Caryophanales; family Bacillaceae; genus Lysinibacillus; species Lysinibacillus sp. FJAT-14222. Next base: position 22,193 of record NZ_LIYL01000034.1, read on the forward strand.
ATTCTGCCGCTTCAGCGCGTACTAAGTTCGTAGGAAGTAAATCTGCAAGATCAACCTCTGGTACATCAAGTGCTTCTAAGCCATAGCCTACGCGACCTTCTTTGGAAATTTCAAAAATGAGTGATTGATTTTCGTTATGCATTAAGAGCCCCCATTTCTGCAACAAGTGCATCAATTTCTTCCTTCGTGCGTAATTCTGTTACTGCGATTAGCACGTGATTTTTTAGAGAGTCATATGTTTGACCTAAAGGATATCCACCGATGATTCCTTTATCAATTAAGCCTTTATTAATTTCTTTCACACATTTATTTGTCTTCACAACGATTTCGTTAAAGTGAGCACCTTGGAAGGCTACTGTGAAGCCTGCCGCTTCAAAGGCATTTTTAGCATAGCGAGTTTTCGCGATATTTTGCGTCGCCATTTCACGAACGCCCTGTTTACCTAAAGCAGTCATTGCTACAGAAGCAGCAAGTGCAAGAAGCGCTTGGTTCGAACAAATATTAGACGTTGCTTTATCACGACGGATATGTTGTTCACGTGCTTGTAATGTTAAAACATAACCACGACGACCTTCACCATCTACTGTTTCACCAACAAGACGGCCAGGAACTTTACGCATTAGCTTCGTTGTTACTGCAAAGAAACCACAGTGTGGACCACCGAATGCTTCAGAAATACCGAAGACCTGTGCGTCACCTACACAAATATCAGCACCTAGCTTACCAGGTGGTGTTAAAATTCCTAGTGCAAGTGGGTTTGAAGATACGACAAATAAACTTTTTGCCTCATGTGCAATATCTCCAATTACTTGTAAATCCTCTACTTGACCAAAGAAGTTAGGATATTGTGTAATAACAGCTGCCGTATTGTCATCAATCAGCTCTTTTAATGCTTCTACATCTGTCACTCCATCTTTATGTGGAACTGTAACAATTTCAATGGATTGACCGTATGCATATGTAGCAACGACATCGCGATACTCAGGATGAACCGTTTCTGATACTAAAATTTTCTTACGGCGTGTATGGCCAGCTGCAAGCATACCTGCCTCAGCTAATGCTGTTCCTCCATCGTACATAGAAGAGTTTGCAAGATCCATGCCTGTAAGCTCTGCAATCATCGTTTGGAATTCAAAAATTGCTTGTAATTCCCCTTGTGAAATTTCTGGTTGATAAGGAGTATATGCTGTGTAAAACTCTGAACGAGAAATAACATGGTCCACAATAATTGGTTTATAGTGGTTGTATACGCCCGCACCTAAAAACGATACGTTTGCATTTGTATCTTTATTTTTCGCAGCAAGTACCGATAATTCTTTTAATAAAGCTGATTCTGATTTTGCATCTTTAATATCATATAGGCCTTTAAAACGTACTTTTTCTGGGATATCCTCAAATAACTCATCAACTGAGGATACACCAATTACGTCTAACATTTCTTGTTTATCTTGCTCCGTCATTGGTAAATAACGATGTTTCATAAATGTAGGTCCCTCTTTTCAACTATTATTTTGAACGTTTGTAAAACGGTGTTTCAACTGTTACTACCTTTAAGTACTTACCACGAATTTCGATTTCTAATTCTGTTCCGATAGTTGTGAATTGGCTGTCAATTAACGCGTTACCAACATTACGTTTAGAGGAAGGAAGCTGTGTACCCGTTGTCACTTCACCAATTTCTTTACCATCCTTAAACACTTTGTAGCCATGACGAGGAATGCCTTTATCGATCATTTCAATGCCCACAATTTTACGTGGCAGTCCATTTTCTTTTTGCGCCACTAATACTTCATGACCATTAAAGTCTTCTTTATTTAATTTCACAGCAAAGCCAATACCAGCCTCAAGAGGTGAAATTGTCGCTGATAGCTCTTGCCCATATAATGGAAGGCCTGCTTCAAAACGAAGTGTATCACGACAGCCTAAACCTGCTGGAACAACACCTTTGTCTTTTCCAGCCTCTAAGATTTTACTCCATAAAGCTTTAATATCCTCTGGGGAGCCGTATAATTCAAAACCATCTTCTCCTGTATAACCACTACGAGATACTAACGCTTTATGACCAGCAACTTCAACATTTTCTTGGAAACGGAAGTATTTAATGGCACTTACATCAGTAGCTGTTAATGATTGAAGAACCTCTTCTGCTAAGGGGCCTTGAAGAGCAATTTGAGCATAAGCGTCTGATTGGTTGTCAATAGTCACATCATATTGATGTTGATTTTCCATCATCCAATCATAATCTTTTTCAATATTTGACGCATTTACGCACAGTAAATAATGATTGTCTGCTAATTTATACGTTAATAAATCATCAACAACGCCACCATCTTCATAGCACATCGCATTATATTGCGCTTGACCTACTGCAATTTTAGAAATATCATTTGTCAAAAGATTTTGTAAAAAATCTTTTGACTCAGGGCCAGTTACTAAAATTTCACCCATATGTGATACATCAAATAAGCCTGCACGATTACGTACTGCATCATGTTCTTCTTTAATAGAAGAGAACTGTACTGGTAATTCCCATCCGCCGAAGTCAATAGTTTTACCACCATACTTTGCGTATTCGTCAAATAGAGGAGTACGTTTTAATTCGTTCGTCATTGTTTTTGCCCCCTTATTGTTAGTTACATTTTTACTAGTAGTAGTTCGTCTGTTTTTTTATACTAGTACAGTCAATGCTTGCCCTGTTTGTTCATCCAAATCAATAGGAGCGAACATTAAGCAAAACATTTTGACATAAAAAAAGACAGACGAACCCCTTTTCGGGATTCTCTGTCCTTGCACCTGAAAGTTACACCAGACTGGCTCGCATTATTGAAACAATGCCAATCAGTAGGCTTTCCCCTTTGGTGGCTGTTGTATTACAGCACTCTCCAGAGTTGCGTCTTGTACGAGTCCTTTTACCTGAGAGATTCATAACCCTTTGCTACTTGCTCCTTCGGTGACGTTTACACGTGCTCTCCCCGCACAATCATCCGCCCAAGATTCATCTTGGTACTATTTAGTATTCAATGAACATTAAGTTACTTATTTGTCTATATCCTAACATTAATTGTATTGAAAAGGCAATCATTTTTTAAATTATATTAAAACACGAACATTATAATCTTTTATATATATCATCGTTCGATTTTCAACCTTTTGACTTGGAATACTAAATACTCAAGAATTTGGCGAATCGTTCTACCCTCTGTTAACACTTGTATATGTCCTGCCTCACGATAGAACTTTCTTCTGTAATGATACAGCTTTTCTAGCTCTTCTTTCGTTGAACTCTGTACAATCGGTCTTTTTGGATCATGCTGTATTCTTTTGTAAATATCTTCGAATGTCGCATCTAAAAAAAACACAAGTCCACTGCGTCTCATTATTTTTCGATTTTCAGCATTGACTGCAACACCACCACCTGTTGAAATAATACAAGCTTCTTCTCTGAAATTTTTCAAAAATTCTGTTTCTATTTCTCGAAAGCGTGCTTCTCCGTATTTTTCAAAAATCTGTGAAATTGTCATACCCTGCTGTCTAACAATTTCATGATCCATATCATAATATGGCATCTTTAACAAATAGCTTAAACGTCTTCCTAACGCACTTTTCCCGCAGCCCATAAAGCCAACTAAATATATTTTTCGCATTCGAATCACCTTCTTATAACTACGATTCTACACTGTCTGACAAAATTTGTCCTAATAAATTTATCGTAGCTCGAACATTCATCTTTTCTAGCCCATCATATGTTCGAAACTGAATTTCATAAGACGTACAATACGTAAGAACAAAAGTAGTTACAAAAAATAATAATGCAATTGCGATTAAAAAAATAGTCCCTCTGTCATTTTTCAATAATTGGCACATAGAAGGTTCGCTCCTTTTTAATACCACTTGGAAGTTCAACAGTTACTGTTAACATATTTTTTTCATATTGAAACTGGCATTTATTAATACCATTTAGCATTGGTACATGCCCACCATTTACTTGATCGCGAATAATATTGCTATAACAATCAATATTATGAATGGCATCTGCTGCTTGGAAGGTTATTCTTTTTTGATCTTGTCGAATCGTAAATGATGAAATATCCTCTAAATACATATTCAAATCATAAGCAAATAGCTCCCATTTTGATTGTTCATCAGATAGTACCGTTGTTTTCATTTCAGCGAACCAAAGCATAATGAAAACAACAAGATGCGTAATAAGCACAAAAACAACTAATTGAAACACCGCTTCTAGTAATGTATAGCCCCGCTCATTCATCGACTTCACCTGTCAGCTGAATGCATTTTTTGCGCAATTCTCGTGTATTTTGAAAACTTACACATATCCCTTGCCCATTAATACCCCACTGAAAATATACATCTTCAATTGTTTTAGAGCCTTCCGTTTGCTGTAAATAGCGATATTGCTTTAAGCCTTCATAGGCGGTTTCAGCTGCAATAACCTCTAGCTTCTTGTTATAAAGAGATGTCTTCATAGTGTAGCTAATTGGTATTAATGTCGTGCATAATAACATAATAATGCACACTGATAAAATCGTTTCTACAAATGAATAACCAGATTCATTCAACTCTCGACCTCCCTCGACCTAACGTAATCACAACCTTTTTAACTCCCTGTGGCGTTTTAAAATAAATAGTCCCTGCAGTCATGACGTTTCCATTGTAGTTATATATAATTGTATGAACCGAACTCGAAACAGGCATGAACTCAACCCCTTTCGGAAAAGGTCGTTCATATAATTGTGTAAAAATATCTTTTTTAATGATATATCTCCTTGATGAACTCTCAAACTTCATCGAGATATATTCCCTTTGGTTCATACTATAAGTTTGTATATATTGAATATCTAATTGAATTTGTGTGAAAAATCGCTCAAGCTCCCTAGTTTCTGCTACTTTTAACGAAAACTTTATGACAATCGCTGACAAACACATGGCGATAAACAATACAATTAACATTTCGATAAACGTATAGCCACGCTCACTTTTTATATCCATCAGCTACCAGAACCAGTATTGGAAGAGGACTTCGCCAATCTTACCTCGCCATCATTAGTTATCATAATCTCTTCTTTATTAGGACAGGTCGTTTCATTCTTCTTCAAATAGCCTTTTGCTACCAAATCATCAATTGTTGGATACGCCATAAAATCTACGCGATATGCCTCTACCTGCCCCTGTACCATGCTAATATACGCTTTACAACCCTTCTCATCAATCGTGGCAAAATGTTTCGTAACATTTGGGATTGTGATTAAAATTAAAATCGAGATAATCAAAAGAACAATTAACATTTCGATTAATGTAAAACCAGCTTGCTGCTTTAGATGTTTCATTATTATCCTCCTAGACTAGTTCAATCATGTGATATATTGGTAATAATAAACTTACATATGCGGCAACTATGCACACTGCGATAATGATAAAGAAGGTTGGCTGCACAAATGCAAGGATTCTATGCAATAGTTGCTCTTGCTTTTCTGTCAATAATTCGCTATACAGTACCAGCTCTTTTCCTAAATAGCCACTTTGCTCTCCATGTTCAACAAATGTAGAGAAATCCTTCTGCCAAACTGTCATCAAATTAACAGCCTGTGTCAGCGTATCACCAAAAACAACCCGCTCCTTTATACATCGAGCCAGATGTTGCAGAAATGGTTGAAGTCGTTGCTCCTCTAAAATTTGTAAACTTGCCTGTAAAGAAAATCCGCTTTGTAGCAGACTTCCTAAATACGCAGCAAATTGTCTCGTCAAAGATATTCGTATATAAATCCGAATAAATGGGGTTTTTAGGATAATATTTAGCCGGTGAGCTATTGGTTGTCGCTTGAGATAAAGCTGAAAAATCGAAATGCTACAAATTATTGCAATACCTGCAACAATTAGTGCATCAGGAGAATGCAATAATATTTTTGATAAAGCAATGCTTGTCTCCTCTGTGCCGGTAGTTCGACTTGCCACCATTTTTTCTATATTAGGAAAGAATATGGTGCGAAATACTAAAAACAACAGCAACAAAAATAGCATGAGTACTACTGGATACAAGAGTAGCTTTATTAATTTTTTCTTCGTTGCCTCACTCAAAGCCATTTGCTTTGCCACACCTTTTAGCGTCTCAATCATATGCCCATTATTTTCTGCAACTGTAATGGCTACTAAATGCTGCTTTGAAAGCTGCATTGCTTCAAGAACGCCTGAAACACCGACACCTTGCCTAAGCTTTTCATCGATTAGCTTTTGTATTTCTTCATGCGCTTCAATATGATGGGGTAATAGAATGGAAATAGCCTGATGGAATAAATAACCTTCCTGCATTAACACGCTTAATCGACTAAAAAAATGGGCTTGCTCCCTTACTCGCCATTTGGTTGCCTTTTTGTAATCAAATTGAATCCTCTCAATAAACTTTCGTATTCGCATAGTTCTGCCTCTCTATTAATTCTCTTTGACCTGAAAGCGTTAAATCATGTGGTAGCTCATAGCTAGTTTTTTGCATAATTGCTTTAATGGCCATTTGAAGATGAACATCACTTAATATTTCAAACAATGCACGGCGTTCCTCCTGGACTATCGGTGATTGGAAAAGTGTTTGAGCAACAATTCCTACCACAGTTTGGCGAAGTTCTTCTATTGAAACACCTAAGTCTATAAAACGATAAAGGCAGTTTACCGAATCCTTGGCATGAATGGTCGTTACCACTAAATGACCTGTTAATGAAGCCTCGATTGCGATTTTTGCAGTCTCTTTATCACGTATTTCACCAATCATAATAATGTCAGGTGAGTGGCGTAAAATAGCCTTTAATCCTGTAGCATATGTAACGCCAGCTCGTTCGTTTACTTGAATCTGTAAAAGGTTTGCTTGGTTATTTTCTACAGGATCCTCCAATGAAATGACATGTCGATTTAGCTCTGTCGAACAGTAATGGATTAGAGAATATAAGGATGTTGACTTACCAGAGCCTGTTGCACCTGTGAAACATAAAAGTCCTTGTTGATGTTTCACTAGTTCCATTAACAAGTCTGCTGCATACTTGGAATAAGATAAGGAAGTAAGTGGGAATGCATGATTTTGTAGAAGTAATCGGATAATTAGGCTTTCTTTTAAAAATACCGAGGGAAGTGTAGAAACACGAAAGGCATATTGATCTTGTTCCATAGCTTTTTGGAAGGAGCCGCTTTGGGGTTTGCGACGCTCACTAATATCTAATGCCGATAAAAATTTAAAAAAGGAAATCATTCGTTCCGCAAGATCGTTTGGTAATTCACCTGCTTGGAGCAGCTTATCATATTTTCGAAAATAAATACGATATCGCACACTTTCTGGAACTAATAATAAATCTGATGCACCGAAATGATAGGCTTTTAGTAAAAGTTGCTCACACTTTTGTTCAACAACTGTTTCAAAATTCTGCATATTCGCACCCCTCTTCTGGTTCATTCGAATATGACCGCTCTATTCGTTATTTCCTAGTATAGATACGAACCTGCCACGAGAAAAGCCCTTTTCTTAAAATAAAAATTTGTCATAAAATTTCCTATCAAATATCGTTTTTGCTATAAAATTGTGGATAAGGTGCAAATTTTCATTAAAAATGAACATAAATACATGAAGAAATTAATATTTATGCCGAAAGGAACTGTATCTTTTTCAATAATACAATATAATAGAATCAACATGATTTTTTTCCTAACACTTGGTAGAAGAAATATTATTTGAAAAATTATTATAGAGGTGAAGCAAATGATCCATCCATTAAAAATTACTAGTACATTGGCCGATGAAACTAGATACTCTATTTATGAGTACATCCTGAAAGAGAAGAAAACTGTAACGGTCCAAAATATAGCTGATAAATTCGGCATACATCCAAACGTTGCACGTCTCCACTTAACAAAGCTCTCAGAAATTAATATTATTACAGCTGATTTCGCCAAAACTGGGAAGGGTGGCCGACCTGGTCGTGTTTATAAGGCCTCAGATAAAGGCGTATCATTAACGTTCCCAAGACGTGATGAAAATCGACTACTGAAATGGACAATCCAATTAATTCAGGAATTTGGACCATCTGCAGTAGAAAAATGCCAGAACATTAGCTACGAAGATGGTTACCAGCAAATGAAAAATTATGTAAATGCTGAGTTAAAATTAAATAATACTCTTTCCTTCGAACAAAAGCTTCAGCTATTAACTGACAACGCAGCATTAATTGGCTATATTCCGCAAGTACAGCAAACAGAGTATGGTAAAAAGGTGATATTCTCCATTTTTAATTGTCCTTTCCAAGAGCAGCTTACTACCCACTCAGAAATTGTTTGTTCTTTACATGAATCCTATTTAAAAGGACAATTGGATGCTTTATTTTCTAGCAATGAATTTGTACAAATTGAAAGCATGATACATAATTGCGATTTATGTAAATATGAAATAAACGTGACAGAAATCGATAGCTAATTTAAAAATCCATTTGTTTGTCACAAAGAAGAAGAAGTTCCAGTTTACAGATACCTTTCATATCATTTATAATGAGTAAGAGATTATTGTGTCGTGGGCAAAAGGAGGGGAAATCTTCATGGATAATATGTATAAAGTTATGGCATTCTGGACAGGTATTTTTGCAGTTATGTTCTACCTTGGTGGTATGAACGAGGTATCGCTATTATTCGTAGGTAATACAGGTTTATTCTTATTATTAGGCTTCTTAAACCTTTCAGAACGTATGTACATGTACATTTTCGGAGCATATTTAACTGTATTCTTCGCTGGCTTCACGTACTATACAACATTCATTCACGTACCTGGTGGCGGTCATTAATTAATACAAAGAAAAACGCGTGTCTCATCGAGTGTGAGACACGCTTTTTTATGTAATTTATTCATCAGAGGTAATAGCATAGTAAAATCCCCTTTGCAATTAAATAGGTTAGAATTTAGTTTATTCTATCTATCCTACATAATGCTAGGGGGATTTTTGCATTTTATTAAATTAATTTAGGCTTTAATTTATTAAATCATCGATAAAGACTATGATGATGACCAACATCCTATTGCCCAAGCGGCTCATCGGACGCCCCCAGGAAGCTTTGCTCTGCGCGAAAGCGAAGCGTCAGCGACAATGTTTTATCTGTGCGAAAGCGAAGCGTCAGCGACAAAGCGCCCAGCTGGAACGGAAATCAACCTACGTTATGCTGATGAGCCATTTTTAACTATCGACTAACCTTAAAAACCATTCAAAAAAGGATTTGTCTCCATTTCTGCACCGACCGTTGTATAATTACCATGGCCAGGGTAGATAATAATATCCTCAGGTAGTGTCAATAACTTATCATGAATGGATGTAAGTAATGTTTTTGTTGAGCCTCCAAGTAAATCTGTACGTCCAACACCTTGCTCAAATAGCGTATCTCCAACAATAGCAAAGCCATCATTTTCAAAAATATATGAAATACTACCTGGTGAGTGTCCTGGCGTAAAAATAGCTTTAAAACAAAAATTGCTTATTTCAAATAGCTGTTCTTCTTTAATAATATTTTCATCAGCCGGGGCAGCGACAATATAATCTGGTAATGCTGCGTATTTACTAGAGCCATTCTTTGTTGGATCTCCTAACCAGCTAACTTCTTTTTCATGAATCCATACCGGAACATTAAAAGCTTCACGGACAACATCCACGGCACCGATATGGTCGAAATGTGCATGTGTTAAAAAAATGGCTAATGGTTTTAGATTGTTACTACGTATAGTCTTGATGATTCGATCTGCTTCTTCTCCTGGATCAAATATTAAGCATTCCTTATTTTTATTCGATACGATATAACAATTCGTTTGGACAGGTCCAAGTGAATAACTTCGTACGTTCATCATTGTCATCACCTCAACTTCATATTATACAGCCTTTGCCACAATTTGACGATAAATGTTCATAGTTTACGCTATTTTTGTTCTCGACAAAAACAAGTAGAACGTTTACAATTAAGGAGGAATATTGTTTACGGCATTCATTTTCTGATGTCGAAAGGAGTGTCAATTTTTAATGAACTTATTAATGGTTATTTTTGGTCTAGTAGCGATTTTAGCTGTAGTTGGTACATTCCAAGCAATTAAAGAAAAGAATCTTTTAAGCGTTGTTTTCAACTTATTAAGTGCTGTTGTTTTCGGTTGGTTCGTAATTATGACAGTCGTTAATAGCGGATACCCACCAACATTACACTAAAATTTAGACAGAAAAAAGAGCAGTCTCAAACCGAGACTGCTCTTTTTCTATCTATTTTGGGTTTGAACCCTGCATCCAAGCTGTTTTTTAACTTTTCGAGCATCCATAAGAGGTTACTCTTTTTAACTAAACGATAACCTCTTTCCCTTGAGCTGTTTATTTGGCTTCTGAGCACCTAGAATTTCAATTTGATGTATATAACACTATGTTACATTCAAACATTTCCATATGCTCCTATTTAAGTGTAAAAAGAGGCTCTATAAAATAGGTAGAGGTGAATGATCCAACAATTGTGTCGTTGTATCCACAAAGCAGGAATGTTTGGTAGCCGGTCGGCAGAACATTTCCGTTAAGCTTCACATTGTGTCAGTAGAAACAAAAGCGACAGATAAAATATTGTGCCTCACTCCAACATTTCATGGAAAATCAAAAAAGAGATCTCACTGAACATGAGATCTCTCTTTTTGTTATTTGACTGTTTCTTGCTTCAAGTTACCAGACTTTTCGTCATAGAATCGAAGCAAATCGCCGTTAATGATGGTATCAGAATTTTCTAGTTCCATCGTAGCTCGATCAGCGTACGGCTGACATGGCTCACCATCAATTTCTTCACCAGTAGCTTTGTCATAACAAGCTTCACCAGCATAAACATATTTATCTGTTACAAAACGACCGTCGCGGAAAACAACGAAATCTTCATGCTCTGGTGAGAATAAGTCTGCACCCATTTGCATATCTTTTGAAGTTTCAATGCCAAGAAGGTGTAGAATTGTTGGACGTAAATCCACTTGTCCAGACACCTCTGTCATTTCTTTACCATCACCAGCCCCAGGGATATGGATGAATAAAGGTACTTCTTGTAGCATTGCATTATCAAATGGTGTAATGCTATCTTTTTCTAAATATTGAGCCATCGCTTTGTTGTGGTTTTCTGAAATACCGTAATGGTCACCATACATTACGATAATTGAGTTATCATAAACACCTTGATCTTTTAAACTTTGGAAGAAGTCTTTAAGTGCTTCATCCATATAACGAACTGTTTGGAAGTAACGATTCAATGTACCTGAGTTTGAAGTGTATTCAGGAATCATTACATCTTCAGGATCCAATGTGAATGGATAGTGGTTCGTTAATGTAATTAGACGAGAATAGAACGGTTGTGGCATATCTTTCATTAATGCAGCAGATTGCTCTACGAATGGGATATCTTTCATACCCCAGTTAACCGCTTGCCCTTCGCCAACATTATATGAATCTATATCATAGAATTTATTAATCTTTAATGATTGATACATCATGTCACGATTCCAGAATGATTTATTATTCGGGTGCATGACATTTGTAAAGTAACCATTGTCTCCAAGGCGTTCAGCCATTGAGTTATACGTATTTCCTCCATGTGTGAAGAATACCGCACCACGACCTAAGCCGAACAATGAATTTTCTAATATGAACTCTGAGTCAGAAGTTTTCCCTAATCCAGTTTGGTGATAGAAGTTACTGAAATAATACGTATCTTTATCTTTTGTTAAAGAGTCTAAGAATGGTGTAATTTCATGACCATCCATCTGGTTATTGATTACAAAGTTTTGTAAAGATTCCATTGAAACAACAATTAAATTACGATCCTTGTATTTACCAAACATTTCAGGGTTGACCGCTGCTTGATTAGAACGAATATAGTTGTTCACTTCTACTAATTCACTGCCATCCGCTAATGCACGTTGAGCAGAAGATTTAGATTGAATATAAATATCATACAAATGGTAGTTATAAGTACCAATGTTTTTCACAAGTAATTCGCGGTCAAAGCTACGTGTTAATAATTGCGGACGCTCTGTTTCTGCTAATCCTAAGTTTAAGAAAGACATGGCAATCGCTAATACAAAGAACGCACGACGGAATTCCACATTAACTTTCACTGCAGCTTTCATTCTAGGCACATATTTATTAGCTAAAATTAAAATAAGTACATCGATGAAATACAATAAATCCCAAGGGCTTACAATCGCTGCTACTGAAGTACCTAAATCACTAAAGTTACTTGTCTGGAATAATACTGGTAGCGTAATAAAGTCGTTGTAGAAACGATAGAACGCCACATTTCCATATAAAACGATTGATAAGAGAACACTGACAGTAATAATATAACGATTTTTAGCTTTTGATGATTTAAAGAATAACGCCAAACCATAAGCAAATAGCAAGAAGCTCAATGGATTAATAAACAAAATAAATTGTTGCATCGCATTTTCGATTTTCATATCAAAGCTTGTGTGATAAACAATGACCGTTTTTATCCAAGTTGCTACAATTGCTAGTATCATAAATGAATGTTTAGGCCACTTTATTGATTTCATTCCTAACATCCTCCTTACTTTCTTACAAAAAAAATAATAATTTTTAACAATTTGTTACTGAAACAAAATATATCTTAATCCTTTTTTTACAGATAATCAATAGATATATTTTAGCAAAACTTTTCACCCTGCTCGTCTATGCGCTGAATACTTATATATACGTCTTTGTTTGTAAAAAGTTTCACAAAATCATAAAAACAGTGGAAAGCCACTGTTTCTAAGAATATTACATACATGTTACATTATTTTTACAATACCCCAATTGTATTATATTTTAAACATTATTGATTATTTTCTTTTATGCGAAGTTTTGTTGTTTCTTGTCGAATTAGTAACAATGCCATTTGGTAATCTTTAATATCTAGTACATTTGCTTTATACAACTCGCGAATTTCATCCTCCATTAACATCAAATCACCAATGGGATCTCGTGTATAAATATAAGTGCCATATGTTTTCAATAATTCATAAATATCTAACATTTTGTCCATTTTAATTCGCTCCTCGTTGTGTTACACAGTCAATACGTTTTGTCGGTGTCACAATGATATCTACTGGGCAATCGTGCGCATCTGTAGGAACTTGTTCATATAGCTGCTCATCAAATAACAGCGACATAAGTTTACCCTTTTCATAGTTTAATACATAGCGATCGTAATAACCACCACCGTAGCCAATTCGATAGCCGAACTCATCAAAAACAACGCCTGGAACAAGGATGACATCCATTTCATTTGCGTCAACAAACTCACACTTTTCTGGAATTGGCTCACGCAAATGCATATAAACAGTTTCAAGCTGGGTAAACGATTCAATGGCGTAAAATGACATTTCTCTTGTTTTTGGATTACATTTAGGAACAGCTACTTTTTTACCAAGTTTCCACAGTTCTTTCATTAAATGAATTGTGTCGACTTCTGGCTTATTAGAAATAGTGATGCCGATAGTATTTGCTTCTATTATATATGGTTCCTGTAGCACTTTTTTTGCTACAGTAAAAGATTGGTCACGGTAAGCTACTTCACTCATTTTAGCAAGAATTTCTCTTACCTCGTTCCGTAAAGTTGTTTTATCCATGCTAAGCTACCTCCTAATCAATTTCGCCTTGGCGTAATTGCGTCCGGATTTTGAATTGTGCCCGGGCCTGCACGAGGGCCGACACGATGTCGGTCATTTCGGTAATGCCACAGGACGTGGCGTTTTTACCGACGCAGGTCAGTTAGCTGTTTTCGCAGGATGCGAAGGTTTTAGGCTAACATCCTTTAATCATTCCTTTGAAAATCCGTGACATCCGCCGGAGGCTTTATCGAAGATAAAATGTAGAAAGCCAAAACCACTTGTGGTTTTGGCTTAATGAGCGATTACTTAGTTTCACGGTGAAGAGTGTATTTCTTCTCGCGAGAGCAATATTTTTTAAGTTCAAGACGCTCTGGATTGTTACGCTTGTTCTTTTTTGAAATGTAGTTACGTTCGCCGCAATCTGTGCAAGCTAAAGTAATGTTTACGCGCATTATTAACCCTCCCACTCTATATCAAGAATTAAAATTTGAGCATGATTTATACGACTAACCTATTATAACACAAATTGAAAAAAAATCTACCTTCATTTCATATTAAGTTTGGCTATGGTAAAATATCTTATAATTACATAACTTAATGAGGTGAAACTAATGGATTTATCCATCATACTTATGATTATTGGGATCCTTCTAATCATTGTGTCGTTCTTTGTCAAAAATAGCTCTAAAAAAGTCGAACAAGATTTAGAAGAGCTATCTATCTCTATTTTTCAAGAAACAAATAATCTAAAACGTCGTCTAAAAATTGTCGAGGAGGAGCTGTTATTAGAGCCAGAATTCCAAGTTAAATCACCGTCAGCTCAAAATAACGCGGTACCAGATCCGAAAGTCCAACAGGTTATGCATGCTGTTCAACAGGCTGCTCAGACATCGAAAGCAGGACAAACTGCTTTAAAAGCGAAACCTATACATCAAATTATTATAAGTCAGGTGCTTGAACTAAATAAGCAGGGTCTTTCTGTAGCCGATATAAGCCTTCGCTCAAATTTAACAGAAGAGCAAGTTCGACAAGTGATTGCAAATGGAGGTCAGTAATTCATGAATAAATCCGCTATCCGTGCATTTGGCATTGCACTTTTTCTTGTCGGTGCTTTGCTAGCTTTAGCAACTCGTTTTGATCTCAATATCGGTCTACCAACTGAAGCTTCCTCAAGTGCGGAAAATACAGGGGAGCTGCAAAAACAACTTGAACAGGCAAATAAAGAAATTACTTTGTTAAAAGAACAAGCTAAGCAATCTCCAAAGGAAAAAACTCAGAAGACTGATGAATCTGAAACAAAGGCTAAAGACAATCATGAGTCGGTAGATGCCCCGGCCGATGTTACCACTATGACACTCCAAATTTACAGCGGTATTACACCATATATAGTGGCGCAAAAGCTTGAAGATGGTGGCATCATCGAAAATAGTGTTGAAATGGAACTTTTACTTGCTAACCCTAAATACGCTCGAAGCTTACAAATTGGCTCCTATGAAATCAATTCTTCGATGTCCTTAGAGGAAATTGCTAACTTGATTACAGGGAAAAAGCAATAAATTTTTGAAAATATCCCGTATAAAAATGGCTGTCACCAAAAATCGCACAACTGATTTTTGATGACAGCCTATTTTGTTTAGTTTACGAAACTAGTTCTAAAAAGGCTTGCATCATTAGACTGCCCTTTTCCGTACCAATGGATTCTGGATGAAATTGTAGTCCAAAAAGTGGGTACTCCTTATGTTGAATCGCCATAATTTCACCATCATCAGTGGAGGTTGCTAAAATATTGAAATCCTCATGTAATGTGCTTTGCTCAATGACGAGGGAATGATAGCGCATTACTTCGATTTTACCGTCTAACTGAGCAAATAAGGCTGTTTTTTCATATTGAAGCGTAGATAATTTTCCATGCATAATATTTTTAGCTTGAACGATGCTACTCCCAAAAGCCTGACCTATCGATTGGTGTCCAAGACAAATGCCTAAAATCGGAAATTTCGTATAAAGTTCTTTAACAACATCCACCGTTATCCCTGCATCAGTTGGCGTACCTGGGCCAGGCGATAAAACAATGGCTTCTGGTTGCATTTTCTTAATGTCTTCTATTGTCATTTCGTCATTACGCACTACTTTTACGTCTTTCTCAAGCATGCTTATTTGTTGAAATAAATTATATGTGAATGAATCATAATTATCGATCAATAAAATCATTGTTTCACCTCCAATAGCGCGCGAGCTTTATTGAGTGTTTCCTCGTATTCAGACAATGACACAGAATCGTACACAATACCAGCCCCTGCCTGAACATGGGCACGATGGTCCTTAATGATCATTGTACGAATGGCTAGAGCTAAATCTATATCCCCTGTCGTGGAAATATAGCCTACTGCACCTGCGTAGACACCACGCTTTACGGGCTCTAGCTCATTGATTAGCTGCATAGCACGAATTTTCGGTGCTCCTGATACTGTACCAGCAGGCAAGCATGCTTGAAGAACATCCACAACATGTACATCATCACGTAATTCGCCGATAACCTCTGATACAATATGCATAACATATTTATAGCGATCAATATTCATATATTTCACAAGCTTCACAGAACCGACTTTTGCAATTCGCCCAAGATCATTTCGGCCTAAATCCACTAACATTCGATGTTCAGCGATTTCTTTTTCATCTTTTAGTAGCGCTTCAGCAATCGCTTTATCCTGCTCCTCTGTTTTGCCTCTAGGTTTCGTTCCTGCGATAGGATTTGTCGTTACCTTTCGATCCTTTACCTTGACGAGACTTTCAGGAGATGTTCCTAAAATGGTATAGTCTCCAAAATCCATATAAAACATATATGGTGAAGGATTAGAAGTACGCAACTGACGATATAAAGCAAAAGGATTACCTGTATAGGATGAAGTGAAACGTTGTGATAAGACAATTTGGAAAATGTCACCCTTACAAATATGCTGTTTAGCGCGGTCAACCATTGCTACAAAATTTTCTTTTGCAATTATTGGCTGGAAATTTAGTTCTCCTAGTGTCATCACGTCAAACGTTGCTCCAGCATAAAGCTGCTCCTCCATTGTAGAGATAGCCAACTCCATCGCTTCAAGAGAACGCCCTTCATCAAATAAATCAATCGCTGCTAATGTAAGTTCTTGCTTCAGATGATCAAAAACAATAAATGTATCATAGAAAAAGACATGAACATCTGGCATTTCTAAATCATCATGCAAATATTCACCAATTTTTTCTGCATAAAATGCTGTTTCGTAGCCAAAGAAACCAATGGCTCCTCCAAAAAAGGCAAAAGGGTATTGTGCTTCATGGAAAGGCATAACTTGCTTTAATTTTGCTAATACATTATCGCTCGCTTTTTCCATTTCTCCGCCTTTAGTAAAAGAATAACCATCTCTATCCCCAATCAGTTCTGCAACTGGGTTAACGGCGATAAACGAGTAACGCCCACTTTCCTCATGCTTGGCAGATGATTCGAAAAGCATTTTATGCTTCCCTTCAAGTGATTGATAAACGGAAATCGGCGTCATCATATCACCCTGCAATGCCTTCATGGCAAACTTTCTAAGCTCAACTGTCATACTCTTTTCTCTCCTTCTCTACGCTCTGCTCTTCTACACCAAAATTTATCAATTATGCATTGGCGTAATGGACGCTGTCATTTCATTAGCACTTCCCTTTCGCTTATATAAACATTGCGTCCGGATTTTGAACTGTGTAAACACTATTCATTTCGCCAAAACATATAAAAAGGCCCTTCCATCACAAAAGGACGGAAAAGCCGTGGTGCCACCTTCATTGATCTTTTAATAAATTATGCTCCGGCATAATTGCGTCCACAATCGGCTTTGTACTTGCACAAAGAACTCCTTTCCGATTACATGACACCCGCTGACAGAGGTTAAAAGATCCACTCTATGCCCTATAACGTAGGCAAACGCTAATCCATACTTTATTCAGGATTAGAGCTCCGAAGTCCATTCACCATTCATTTGTACTAGTTTCCACCAGCCACTAGCTCTCTACAACAAATAATAATAGCTACTACTCTTCATCAAAGCTGATTACTAGTTTTCATTGTAAAACAAAAAAACTAACAATTCAAATTATTTTTTACTACGAAGCCATTCATCTTCAGCTGCATTAGCTAGCTCAATATTTAGCTCCTCAAATATTTGACGAATAGCAAATAAAATATCCTGTCGTACATTTAGCATCACTGCCGTATCATTTGTCGCCACAAAAAAACGCACAAGGATACGATAAGAGGTTGGATAAAATTCATCTATAAATACATGAATCATTTCTTTTTCTGTTTTGGCATGCAAATAAATTTCCTTTTGAATGGCACTTAAAGCACTGCGTAATTTTTCTTCTTCATTTTCAGCATTTACGAACAAAAATTGCTCACATTTTCGTTTTTCTCGCTTCGATAAATTATAGATTGGTCGATTTACTAAATAGGAGTTCGGGACATAGACAAGTCCTTTATCAACAGTTTGAATTAAGGTACTTCGAAGATTAATATCCTCAATTGTTCCTTCAATTTTTTGATCCTCTGTCGCTATCCAATCACCAATTTGAAATGGGTTATCTAATGCAACTGACATTCCACCAAAAACATGTGCCAATGTATCTCGAATTCCAAAGGCAATAGCTACACCAGTTAAACCGATACCCGTTAAAAAGCCATTCAAGTTAAAATCCCAGAATGAAGCGATTGTAAACATCGCCAATATCATGATAAGCACTTTTCCTATACGAAGAAAAAAAGGTAAAAGGACATTTGTTTCCTCTTCATTATTCAACGGTAATGGCTGTTTTGTATAAAAATGTAATACATCGTATACTCCTTTAAAGGCAAAAAACACCATGATGGACAACACAAAATTTTTAGTTGCTACATGTGTAAACAAAAAGATTTGTAATAGGATCGACAAGCTGAGAACAATCACTGCAGACATAAATGCATAGCGAATCGCTTTATTAAATTGTGCAAGAACTGTTGCCTGAAAGTCTCGCTGATGATTTCTCAAAAATACAACTATACGATTAATAATTTTCTTTATAACAAAATGTTGAAAAAGCCAGCCAACGACAAAAAGAGAGATGGCAATAATAACGTCCATCCACGTCGGTGCTGTAATATTCGGTAATAACCATTTCAATGAATCCATGTCATTCTCCTCTAACTACTATGTATTTCACAGAAAAGAAGCCGATCCACAATAATAACGATCAGCTCCTTTTTTTATTGAATAGCATCATCCGCAAAAAAAGCCTTTTTGGCAAACCAAAATTGCTGCTCATTAAAATTATGTTCCTGCATGGCGACAACTGAAAATTCAGCATAATACTTACGCTTCATTTCCTCTAGAATAGTTTTCGCTTGCTTTCCAACAAGATGCTGCCCATCAATAGGAGTACCTTCAGTAAAAATAATAATATCTGCTTCTGTACAATCTTGATTTTCCTGGAGTAAGCCCTTCACAAAATGTAACACAGGCAGAATTGCTGCTTCTCCCTTTGCCTTATATTCAATAAAATCCTTAAAATCGGATAAATTTAAATGACCATTTTCAAATCGATAATGTACATGAATTTGACAGTCATAAGGGACGATATATAAGTCTCGTCGTTCCCGATGTGCATTCATAAATAACGATAAAATCATACTTTTACAAAGCTCAGAATATGCCACCATACCAGTTGTTTGTTCAAGACAGATAATAAGTGGACCCGAGTCTTTTTTGTACTCTTCAAACGGAACATATAGGATATTTCCTTTTTTTGTTGTTTGATGCTTTAGCTTTTGACGCCTAGCTTCCTGGGACTTTTGCTCATAATACAAGCGCTGTTCTTTTCCATTAGCTAATCGTTCTGCTTGTTCAATAGCTGGTATATTTTCACGAATTTCATGCATGATATCTGCCAATTCGAGTGCAAATGCTGCCATATTTCGTAATGTTTCACTCTTGTAAAAATAGTCAATAAAAAAATGTTGTTCCTTGTCACTTAATTCCTCAAGATGTAAGTTTTCATATAAAAAACGTAAAAAGTCACGTTGTTCTGATGTAATTTCCAGATTAAATTTCTCTATGAGTGATTCTACAGCGTCTTTCACGAAGCAGCACCTCCTAAGCACATTTTTTTGGATAATGTCTATAGTATAACCAAAATAATTTTTTGACAATACAATAACGTTTGCCGTATTTTGACGCTATTTTGATTAACAATGTTGCTGTTACTTAATAATGTCTTGAGCAGTTTATTCGGATTAAGCGTTCTCACTTCTATTTATTCCTGTAGCTCTACTTGTATTTAATAAAGAAGAGGCGATCATAATTCGCTCTTCTCCTCATAGTGTTGGATAACAAAATGGCAAGGAAATCTTTGTGAATATTGTGGCGCTTTAAATGAGGATGATTTGCCGCCTAGGCGACTCACTTTCGCACAGATACATTGCTGAAGTTGTGTTTTATCGCTACAAGTTAGAGTGATATGCCAGAAAGATACATACTAAGTGAAGTAGTTGATCTTCGTTCCGACTGGGCGACTCCTTGGGGATTAGCGTCACAGATGACCCTGGAGCGAAGCGGATGTTTTCTGTGCGAAAGCGAAGCAGCAGCAACAATGTTTTATCTGTGCGAAAGCGAAGCGACAGCAACAATGTTTTATCTGTGCGAAAGCGAAGCGACAGCAACAATGTTTTATCTGTGCGAAAGCGAAGCGGCAGCAACAAAGCGCTCAGTCGAAACGGAAATCAACCCCTCGTTTTTGCCGAGGAGTTATACACGATTAAGATGACACCTTAATTTCATTGACAAAATAGTTATTCAACACCATGAAAAAAAGAGCCTATAATTGGCTCTTTGTTTACTAATTATTTAATTCATAATGTTTGCCTTTGACTAAGTAAAATAAGTGTTCAGCAATATTTGTTGCATGGTCAGCTGAGCGCTCTAAATATCGACAAACAAATGTTAAATGTGTGATTTGAGAAATATATGCTGGATTTTCTGCTCCTGCACGCATCAATAAAGTTATTGTCGCTCCATATAAATCATCGACATAATCATCTAGTTCCGCAATTTCCTTGGCACGAACAGTATCTTCCTCCGTAAAGGCTTTTATAATACTCTCCAACATTTCTACTGTTTTGTTACACATCGTTTGCAAATTTGTTGTAGGAAAGACAAGTGGCTCTTTTCCAATACGAATCGTCTCTTTGGCAATATTAACCGCATAGTCTCCTACTCTTTCCATATCCGATGCCGCTTTGACAAGCACCATGAGACGACGTAAATCAGTAGCTACAGGCTGTTGCTTAGCAATCATTAAAATAACATGATCATTGATTTCTTCCTCAAGTCGATTGATAACTAGATCGTCCTCAAGAATTTTTAAGGATTTCTCTAAATCCTGCTCTAATAATGCTTCAAATGCTAATTTAAGAGCGTTGATACTACTATTGGCAATTTCGATAAATTGCGCTTGGACTTCTTTTAACTCCTGCTCAAAACGTTCACGTACGACCATCTTTTGCTCCTCCTTAGCCGAAACGACCTGAAATATAATCTTCAGTACGTTGATCTGCCGGTGTTTGGAAGATAACGTCTGTCTTATCGTATTCAATGACCTCGCCACTTAGGAAAAATGCTGTACGATCGGAAATTCGCGCTGCTTGTTGCATATTATGTGTCACGATAATAATGGAATAATCTTTTTTCAGCTCTTGTACAAGCTCCTCTACTTTTAATGTAGAAATAGGATCAAGTGCAGATGTTGGCTCATCCATTAAAATAACATCTGGTTCAATCGCTAAACAACGCGCAATACAGATTCGTTGTTGCTGACCACCTGATAAACCATATGCATTTTGGTTTAAGCGATCTTTTACCTCATCCCAAATTGCCGCACCACGTAAAGATTTTTCAACTATCTCATCAAGAATTTTCTTATTTTTTATGCCATGGATACGTGGACCATAAGCAATATTGTCATAGATAGACTTCGGGAATGGATTTGGCTTCTGGAATACCATCCCAACACGAGTGCGCAATTCCTCAACAGTATAGTTTTTATCTAAAATATTGCGCTCACGATATACTATTTCCCCTGATGTTCGAACACTTGGTACAAGTTCTACCATTCGATTTAAAGTTTTTAAATAGGTAGATTTCCCACATCCTGAAGGGCCAATTATAGCTGTTACTTCATTTTCATAGATGCTTAAATTGATATCTTTTAAACCATGATGATCGCCGTACCATAAATTTAAATTACGTGTATCATATACTACTTTTTTGGCAACATCAGCAGAAGGCTTTGTAGCCGTATGAATTGGTTTGACAACAGATTTTTCCTCTTTAACACCTAGTACCATAAGGTCACCTCATTAATAACGTTTTTGGAATTTATTTCGAATAAAGATGGCAATAGAGTTCATCAGTAAAAGCACTATCATAAGTACTAAAATACCGGCTGCCGCTACATATTGAAATGCCTCTTGCGGACGTTTTGCCCAATCGTAAATTTGCATCGGTAAAGCTGTGAATTGACTTAATAAACCATTAGGTAAAAATTGTAAAATAACAGGGATTCCAATAACAACAAGTGGTGCTGTTTCACCAATCGCACGAGACATCGCTAATATACTTCCTGTTAAAATTCCCGGAATGGCTGCTGGTAGCACAACATGCAATATCGTTTGCCATTTTGTCGCACCCATACCATAAGAAGCTTCCCGTTGTTCATTCGGTACTGCACGAATAGCCTCCTGCGCCGCAACAATGATCACTGGTAAAATTAATAAACTCATTGTTAAACCGGCTGCTAAAACACTCTTCCCTAGTCCCAACATTCGAACAAAAATGGTTAACCCAAGTAAACCAAATACAATGGAAGGTACACCTGCTAAGTTAGAGATATTCATACGAATAAAGTCGTTTAGTCTATTTTTCTTTGCATATTCCTCTAAATAAATCGCAGTCCCAACACCTAAAATAATCGACACGGGAGCAACAACTACCATCAGCCAAAGTGAACCTATTAAAGCTGCTTTAATGCCCGCTTTATCTGCAAAACGTGAAGCAAAATTTGTTAAAAAATCGATTGTTAAATAGTCGGCACCTTGTGTCACAATACGGTAAAGCAAAATAGCTAGTGTTACTAATGCAAAGGTCGTTGCTAAGAAGAATAATGACTTCCAAACTTTATTGAATATAATACGCTTTGTCATTCGTTTCATAACGACCGTGTCATCAATATAGCGCATGCTAGTAAACCTCCCTGAAGCGTTTCGAAATATAGTGAGCGAGTAAATTCATCACTAAAGTAAAGATAAATAATGTGAATCCGACTGAATAAATAGAATAATAAATTGTCGTCCCATAACCAGCATCACCTGTTGCAACTTGTACAATATACGCAGTCATCGTTTGAATCGAGTCTGTCACATCTAAATCAAATTTAGGTGTAGATCCGCCTGCAAGTGATACGATCATCGTTTCACCAATTGCCCGGGAAATGGCAAGAACAATTGAAGCAATAATGCCTGATAATCCGGCTGGTAGTACTACTTTGATAGCTACTTCAAACTTTGTTGCTCCAAGAGCTAAAGCTCCTTCACGCATACTATTTGGAACAGATGACATCGCATCCTCAGAAAGTGACGTAATCATCGGTAAAATCATAATCCCGACAACAATCCCTGGACTAAGTGCATTAAAAAGTTTAAGTCCTGGAATAATTTGCTGTAACATTGGCGTTACAAATGTTAATGCAAAGAAGCCATAAACGATTGTTGGTACACCTGCTAGCACTTCTAAAATAGGCTTAACAATACGTCTTGTTTTTTCACTTGCATATTCACTTAAATATATTGCTGAAGCAATCCCGAATGGTACTGCTACAACAACAGCAATAAGTGTAACTTTCAATGTTCCAGCGATTAAAGGTAATATCCCAAATAACGGTTCCTTTCCCGAAAACGGTAGCCACTGTGTACCAAATAGGAAATCCGTGATTGAAACTCGTTTAAAGAATTCAAACGTTTCAAAAATAAGGGTGAAAACAATGCCAAATGTCGTCAATATAGAGATAAGTGCTGCAGAAAATAATAGAGCTGGCATTGCTTTTTCCACTATTTTCTTCATTTTATGATTGCGCGAATTTGCAATTAATTGTTGCACAGATGATGTCTTGTTTTCTTTTTGAGAAACCATTGGGTGCTCCTTTCAAATAAGAGAGGGAAAGAGCATACATCTCTTTCCCTCTATGCATGTCTACTTATTTTAAGCCTTCTAAAGTTTTTAAAGCTTTACTATATTCATCTTCAGGTAGACTGACATAACCAACTGCATCTGCCATGTCTCCCCCGTTTTCAAGTGTAAATTTGATGAAATCATATGCAGCTTCATTATCTTTCATAGCACTATTTTTCACATATACAAATAGTGGTCGTGAAAGAGGTGCGTATTCACCAGATTCAATTGTTTTATTTGTTGGCTCAACGCCATCTACATTCACAATGCTTAATTTATCTTTATTTTCTAAGTAGTAAGCGTAGCCAAAGAATCCGATTGCGTTTTTATCACCTGCAACGCCTTGAACTAGCATGTTATCATCCTCTGATAATGTTGCTGAGCTTGCTAGATCAGCACCGTCTAAAATAACTTCATCAAAGTAATCGTACGTACCTGAGTCAGTACCTGGTGAGTAATACACGATTTTTTCATCTGGCCAAGATGGATCGATATCAGACCATTTTTTAGCTTTACCATCTTCAACCCAAATTTTCTTTAATTGCTCAACTGTTAAATCCTTCGCCCAATCATTTTCAGGATTCACGACAACTGATATGCCATCATATGCTAAAGGAAGCTCTGTAAAAGCAATTCCTGCCTGCTCTAGTTTTGCTTTCTCTTCATCTTTTATATGACGAGATGCATTAGAAAAGTCTGTCTCACCTGCGATGAATTTTTCAAAGCCACCGCCAGTACCAGAAACACCTACCGATACTTTTACATCCGGTTGAGTCCCTGCATACTCTTCAACAACTGCTTCAATAATTGGTGCAACAGTTGATGAACCATCTCCAGCTACAGCTCCTTGCAGTTTTTCGTCAGCAGCGTCTTGTCCTGAGCTCGATGGTGCGTTTGTTTCTGTATTGTTACCATTTTGCGCAGAGTCGCTACCACATGCACCTAGCATTAAAGCTGAACCCATTACCGCTGTCATCGTTAAGTACTTCCACTTTTTCATTTCATTTGCCTCCGTCATTAACATTTTTATAGTTATTTGTCTTACAATCTTTACTATAATGACTTATTGTTGAAGTCGTATAAACGGTTCGTAAAAGAGTTGTAAATGTATGTAATGCTTTGTAAACGATTGTAAAGAGGCATTTACAATTGCAAGAATTTGCTTCCTATTGGAAAGATGCTATAATAAGCAATTGTGTCAGGAAATATTCTACGAGGAGTTTGACTTTGTGATTAAGCATGCAAAAGTACAAAATGCCGATTACTTTAAAACGTATTTAGCACTTGTTATGGAACATCGAGAATTTACTCTACAGGAAGCCATCGATTTTATGGTAGAGTCTTATTTCTGTAATAATATAGAGCTTTATGGAAAAAAACCGAAGCAACAATTTGAATTAGCTATTCAACAACTATCTGTATAATAGAAATAAAACACGGTATGAAATTGATTTTTCATACCGTGTTTTTTGTTTCGCGGGTAAAGGTGGCTGAATCGCGGGTATTTGTCTTTTTCGCGCGAGTATTCTATCTCGAATCGCGGGTATCTGAAGACTTTCCACGAGTAATACTCTGAAACTATAAAAAAACCGCTAGGCATCAAAATGCACTAGCGGTTTCTCTTATTCTTGTTCATCTTCACCAATTTTGTCTTTAGTAATAGCCGGTAAAATTGGTTGCTTCACATCACTATCAGTCACTTTTTCATCTTCATATTTTGCTTTTAATTCATAATATTTATCTACAGCACGTCGAGCAATAACGTTATTATTTGTCAAATGCGCACGCGTGGTTGTTGCCCACGGAATGACAACAGCATAGGCAATTTCAGGATTTTCATAAGGAGCAAAACCAACATGTGTAAAAGTAAGTGTTTCCGTACCATAATGCTCTTTTAAAGGTCCGAAATACACTACCTCAGCTGTTCCTGTTTTCCCTGCCGCTGTATATGGAGCATTTGCAAATTCTTGTTGAGCAGTACCTTTTGAACCTGTATAAACACGGCGTAATCCTTTTTTTACATAATCGATTTCATCTGCAGAATTATCAATCCGATTTAAAATCGTCGGTCCCATTTCTGTGACTAGTTGACCAAGCTGTTGTCCATCTTCTGTTGGTTCACGTACTTCCTTTACAACATGTGGCTGAATACGATAACCACCATTTGCTACAGTCGAAATATATTGTGCCAATTGTAATGGTGTATACGTATCATATTGTCCAATCGCTAAGTCGAGTACTTTACCACCCATCGTTGGACCAGAAGGACCTTCCACACCGCTAAATTCATTTGGTAAATCGATCCCTGTATTTACACCTAGCCCGAATTGCGCATAAGAATTTCGCATTTTCGGGAATGTTTGGTCATTTAAACGCAATGGCATCATGTAGCTATATGGTGTTTCATTAATAAGCAAAGCTGTTTTAAACATATAAACGTTTGAAGAACGTTCAAGTGCACTTAAACCATCCATTGACATATAGCCACCACTATTGAAAATTGATCTTTTTACTGGTGTTTGCAGTAAATGGATTGGTTCATCTCCTAATACAGTTTTCGGTGTAATGGCTCCTAGATTGTAACCAGTTAGTAACGTTGCTGCCTTAATTGCAGAACCAGCCTCATAAGCTGTTGTAAAGTTCCCATACGAATAATCGACAACTTCAGTTTTCCCTGTTTCAGGATCTTTTTCAATCTTCTTACCAACCATTGATAAAATATCACCTGTATTTGGGTCCATCATTACTAAAAAGGCACGATCTAATAAGTACGAGCCAGGAAGTGCTTTTAATTTAAGCAATTCTTCCTCGACAATTTTTTCTGTTTCGGCCGTTAACTCACTATCTAGTGTTAAGACTAAATCTTTACCAGGCTCACCTTCATAGGTCGTAACGGTATCAACTACCTGCCCTTTTTTATTGGTAATATTTTTAACAACTGTTTTTTGCCCTTGCAGTAATTCTTCATATTGAGCTTCAATATAACTTTCACCTACACGGTCATTTCGTGAATAATCACGAGCTAAATAATAATTCAGCTTTTCTTTTGGAATCCCTTTTGTTGGTACGGTTGTACGTCCTAAAATAGAGAGTGATGATAATTTCACACGCTTCCAGTCAGTTGTTGTGTTGACGCCAGTTAATTCAGTTAAACGCTCAGAGACACGTGCAAATTCGTCGGCTGACACATTTTCACTCTTAATAATTTGCGGTGATAAATTGTAGCCTGATGCCATCTCTCGATAGATTGCTAATACTTCTAAATCAGCATCTGTCAATTGCATTATTTCTTCGTGTGTAATGCGTTCACGTACAAGCTTATCAATCTGGGAATTGATTTGACTTGTCGTAATATTTTCTTGTGCTCTAATTTTCTTTTCCTCTGCATTTGTTACCTTTGCATAGGCAGCGTCATGATTTTTTAATATCCAAAAATCCTGTTTATCACGTAAAGTGACACGATTTGTTGGCTGCTCAATCAATTGTGCCAGCTTTTCAGCTATTTCCAGCATTTCCTCCGTTGATGTCGTCTGCATTTTCGTATACGTAATCGCATTTTCTGGTTGGTTATCCACTAGAATACGCCCGTATCGATCATACATTCGTCCTCTTGGCACACTTGTATTAACAGGTACTTCCTCTTTACGCTCTAAATCGCGTACATAATCTTCCCCTTTTACGATTTGCATATAGCCAAGCCTAAAAATTAACATCGAAAATACGATAAATATAGCAAAGAAAAGGACATTCATACGAAATGTTAAATTAGAGTGATGTTTTGCTTTAACACTCGCCGCGCGATTTTTTCCCGGTGCTTTGCGCATATGTATCCCCCTCCTCATCTAATTACAATTTAAATACACGATACTTAGTATACCATTCGAAGGTACGACAGGAAAGCATGCACTTGTGAATTTATGATTGAAAACATCATTTATTTGACGGCACTTTAAGGTGAAAAGTTTCTGTTTTTTATCGATAGTTCGAAAAAGAGTTTCTACAAATGTTGGATTGGTTGAGGCATCCTTCATCTTAAATAGTAGTATGGATACCCAATAGAACCTAAAAAGACAGCAAAAAAGGCTATGTCTCGGTGATTCATCACCTTTGACATAGCCTTTTATTAAACAATAATTATTTTGCAGCTTGGAATTTAGCTTCCACTACATCCCAGTTTACTACGTTCCAGAATGCACCGATGTAATCTGGACGACGGTTTTGGTAGTTTAAGTAGTAAGCATGCTCCCAAACGTCTAAACCTAGGATTGGAGTTTTACCTTCCATAACTGGTGAGTCTTGGTTTGGAGTAGATGTAACAGCAACTGAGTCACCATCAACGATTAACCAAGCCCAACCTGAACCGAAGCGAGTTGTAGCAGCTTTTGCAAATTCTTCTTTGAATGCATCGAAAGAACCGAATTTAGCATCGATTGCTTTTGCAACTTCGCCAACTGGAGTGTTTGAACCGCCTGGAGCGATTAGTTCCCAGAATAATGAATGGTTAGCATGTCCGCCACCGTTGTTACGTACAGCAGTTTGTTTGTCAGCTGGAAGAGCATCAATGTTTGCGATAAGATCGTTAATGTCTTTTTCAGCAAATTCAGTACCTTCTACTGCTGCGTTTAAATTTGTTACATAAGTATTGTGGTGTTTAGAATGGTGAATTTCCATTGTTTTTGCATCGATATGTGGTTCTAATGCGTCATAAGCGTAAGTTAATTGTGGTAATTCATAAGCCATTGTTAAGTTCCTCCCTAAAATAAAGAAATAATTAGTACATCCTTAGATTATCAAAATTGGTCAAACCATTCAACGAAAAATACTTCAAAATGAATATTTCAGCCTTTTGACTGAAAAACCAATATGATTACTACCCTTCCTCTTTTATCAATTATGCCTCGGCATAATTGCGTCCGGATTCGGCTTTGTGCTTGCATAAAGAACTGCTGAAAATCAAATTGCTATAAAGAACACAACAATCATGACGATTTGAATCACTGCTTTGGCAAATGTTGATGCTAAAAATCCAACGAGAGAGCCAACACCGCTTTTCACAGCTTCTCCAAATGTACGGCGCTCTACGATTAACTCTGCAATCACCGCTCCTAAAAATGGTCCAGCTAATATACCTGCAACTGGAATGACGAACGGGCCAATTAATAAACCAATGGTACTGCCCCACATCCCAGCATTTGAGCCACCGAATTTTTTAATACCAAAGGCGTTTGCTACAGTATCAGCACCAAATAAAATGACAACAAAGATAATCTCACTCGCCCAGAACCACCAGCTTAACTCTGTAAATGAGAAAAATAATCCATATACTAAAAAACCACCGAGTAAAAAAAGCACACCTGGAATGATTGGGTACACCAAGCCAATAAACGAAATGATAAAGCAGGCAATCACTAAGATCCAGCCAACAAATTCCATAAAATTCTCTCCTTTTGTCGTGCATCAGGTTAGTTAATTAGAAGACGCTGATTTCCGCTACGGGCTACTCGATTTCCTGTAGGCGAGCACCGAGCTGCTTCCTCAGCTTGGTTGTGGCTGTCGCTTCGCTTTCGCACAGATAAAACATGTTGTGGCTGTCGCTTCGCTTTCGCACAGAAAACATTCGCTCCGTGCCTTTTATCAGTCAATAATCCTAATCAACACGCCTGGTCGTGCATTGCCTTTCATACGGATTCACAAAGCTAAAAGTTTCGTTCTTTTAATGTCGAATTCCTAAAATAGAGTCAGCTATATTAACAGCATGATCTCCTATACGCTCTAAATTGCTAACGATATCTGTATAGACGATTCCTGCAGCTCCATTACATTCATTTTTATTTAAGCGTGCAATATGCTTTTGTCTTAGCTTATCTTCCATGTCATCTATCAAGCTTTCGAGCTCAGTTACTTCTTGTGCCAAGCTCAAACTTGCCGTATCCAGAGCCTCTATGCTCTTACGAACAGCTTCAATTGCTAAGCTAAACATGCCTATTAAATCTTGTCGTGCTGACTTACTTAAATTTACCTCATGATGATCTTTATATTGAAGAAGCTCTAAAATATTTTCAAAATGATCGCCTATACGTTCAATGTCTCGTACATTTGTTAAAAGTGTATGGTGTCTTACTGAGTCTGCACGAGAGAGTGGTTGCTTAGACACCATCACTAAATAATTCGTAATTTCCTTATCTAAATGATTGAGAGCCACTTCTAACTGTAAAACTGTAGGAATATGAGTAGCTTCACCTGTTTTCATATATAAAAATGTTTCTTCTAAACCATGGAGTGCATGCTCACCCATGCGTAACACTTCCTCCTTCGCTTGACCAAGTGCAATCGCCGGAGAGGAATCAATGAATGATGGATCTAAATGCTTCGTTGTCACATCAATATTTCCATCATGTCCAGGAACTAACTTCGTGACGAGTGTAGCCAATCCTGCGATAAATGGTAGCTGAATCATCATGTTAATAACATTAAATGAGCCATGCGCTATCGCTATTTGCATTTTCGCTTCTAAATGGAGTAACCCACTAATCCACTGAACATACTGCATAAATGGTGTGAAAAACACCATGAAAATGATAGTACCTATAACATTGAATAGCACATGGGCCGCCGCTGCACGTTTAGCATATATAGAAGCACCGAGTGAAGCTAAAACTGCTGTAATAGTCGTGCCTATATTTTCGCCAAATAAAATAGGTAATGCACTATCTAAACCAATTAAATGCTCAGCATACAAGCCCTGTAGCACGCCAACAGTTGCTGTTGAGCTTTGAACAAGCAATGTAAAAACGGTTCCTAGAAAAATCCCTACAATGGGCTGACTACTTAGATGAAGCGTTAATGATGTTAAATCTGCTAATTGATGAAGTGACTGCATGCTTGCACTCATTAGCTCTAATCCTAAAAATAATCCCCCAAAGCCAAATACTATTTGCCCAATATGCTGGTACGTCGCTTTCTTAAAGAAAAATAACAATCCAGCTCCAATCGCCAATAATGGATAAAAATAAATGCCGATATTAATACCAATAATAAATGCGGTTATTGTCGTGCCAATATTTGCTCCCATGATGACGCCAATTGCTTGACGCAATGTTAAAAAGCCTGCACTCACTAGCCCAACCGTAATCACTGTCGTGGCAGAGCTCGACTGGATACAAATCGTCACAATTATGCCCACTAACACACCCATTAAAGGATTTGTTGTAAAACGATTCAACCATTCACGCAGTCGATCATCTGCTGATTTTTGGAGCCCATCCCCCATAAATTTAATGGAAAATAAAAAGACTCCTAAACCACCTAAAAATTGAAACAGTATGCTTTGCCAATCTATTGTCAATTGTATTCGCTCCAATTCTTACGTCTCTACTACTCTATTCCTAATCTTTAAATGATAGTGTACAAAAAGTAAAGAAAACCTTTAACTTCTTTACATAATGTTAACATTTCATTATCGTATCCTCCGTTATTATTACTTATTTCATATCTTGTGAAAGTTGAACATGGTAAAATAGCGATTGGAGGAGATATGTTATGAAACACTCACAACTATTTATCGATAGCTTAATTCATCCCAAAAAACTAGCTGCCTATCGTTTATTACCTATCGGAAAAGTCATCCAATATACCTTTCTTCTAATTACTGTTGTTACAGTTTTCTCTTTTGGTCGTTTTACGGCTGGTATGTCTGTCGATACATTTGATATGGATAGTTTAAATGGCATAACAGAATACATAGAAGGCATTAAATGGTTATTGTATCCCGTGACATTCATCATGCTTTTTGTTTTTACAACGATGCTTATTTTTGCACAAATTGCTCTCTATGCATTGGCAGGTCTATTTATCTTAAAAATCATGAAGCGTCGCGGTGAATATCGTCATATTTGGCGTACTACAACATTTGCTATGACTTGGGCAATTCTTATAAGTATGCTTTCAGATTATCTACCGATTAACAGTACAATTATCTCTGTTTTTTCATTACTGTTAACGATGACTCTATTAATCGTAGCCTTGACAAAATATCCAAAACAACCAATCTCAAAATAATGTGCATGAATCCCCTCTCTTCTAAATATAGTGTAGAAAAGGAGGGGATTTTTTGCGTGCATTAGTGTTAACAGCTATCATCATTATTTTTGCCTTTGTCATAAAAGTAGATTTAACAGAAGGGTCATTACATCTCGCAGCCTTTTATCCGAAAAATACAGAAAACGCCCTTTGTGAAAAACAGCGAGAGCCCAATTATATCACTGTACAGACTATTCAAGGCGATACCCTTCACAGCTTATTCGCACTACATCCTGCAAAAGTACCCATGACCTTTCCTGAACGATTACAGCTATTTTATGAATTAAACCCACACTTACAATTACAGGCACTTATTCCTGGTGAAAATATTAAGCTTCCTCTGTCATTTGAATTTGAAAACAAATGTGGAAAATGAAAAGTTAGCGTTTCTTCCTTGTCCTTATTTTCTTACACTGCTAAAATAAATGTCAGTGACGGTCGAAAGTATGGCCCGAAAAGGAGAGAAAGTTAATGAGTGAAATTTGTCACCGTTCAAATACACGTCCCGTGCGTGTCGGTAACTTAACAATTGGTGGTAGTAATGAATTATTCATTCAAAGTATGTGTACAACAAAAACACATGATGTCGAAGCAACAGTAGCAGAAATTCTTCGTCTTGAGGAAGCGGGCTGTCAAATTGTTCGTGTCGCAGTACCAGATGAGCGTGCAGCGGATGCGATTGCAGAAATAAAAAAACGTATCCATATTCCATTAGTAGCTGATATTCACTTTGACTATAAATTAGCATTAAAAGCAATTGAAAATGGTATCGATAAAGTTCGTATTAACCCAGGTAATATTGGGCGTAAAGAAAAAGTAGAGGCTGTTGTTAATGCAGCTAAGGCTAAAGGTATTCCAATTCGTATCGGGGTAAACGCTGGTTCATTAGAGCGTCATATTTTAGAAAAATATGGTTACCCTACTGCAGACGGTATGGTAGAATCTGCCCTTCACCACATTAAAATTTTAGAAGACTTGGACTTCCACGATATTATCGTATCCATGAAGGCATCAGACGTAAATCTAGCGATTGAAGCCTATGAGAAAGCGTCTAAAGCTTTTAATTACCCTCTACACTTAGGGATTACAGAATCAGGTACATTATTTGCTGGTACTGTAAAATCTGCGGCTGGCCTTGGTGCAATCCTATCAAAAGGAATTGGTAATACATTACGTATTTCTCTATCTGCTGATCCTGTTGAAGAGATAAAAGTAGCACGTGAGCTATTAAAATCATTCGGTCTTGCTTCTAATATGGCAACCCTGATTTCATGCCCAACATGTGGTCGCATCGAAATTGACTTAATTTCAATTGCCAATGAAGTAGAAGAATATATTTCTAAACTTAATGTACCGTTAAAAGTAGCTGTTCTTGGCTGTGCGGTAAACGGTCCTGGTGAAGCACGCGAAGCCGATATCGGTATTGCTGGTGCTCGTGGTGAAGGTTTACTATTTATGAAAGGCAAAACAGTTCGTAAAGTGCCTGAAGAAACAATGGTAGAAGAGTTGAAAAAGGAAATCGATAAATTAGCAGCTGAAATGGCAGAAAAACGTGCGGCAGAAGAAGCAGAAAAAGCGAACGCCTAGGAGGTGCTAGCATGAAAAAGCCCCGCTTTGGTATTGATATCGATGGAACGGTGACATGTCCTAGTACACTCATTCCACATATCAATAAACAATACAATGTAAATATTACACTGGACGATGTGTGCGAATATGATTTTTTATCAGCATTTCCCCACCCTGTTGATCGTGTAGCATTTAATACATGGTTTAAAGAAAATGAGCCATTTATGTACGAAGTATCTGAAGCAGCTAAAGATGTGAAAGATATTTTAAATACGTGGAAAGAAAACTACGAACTTTATTACATCTCTGCTCGTGGTGAGAACGTATCAGATGTTACGGTAAATTGGTTTAAATCACAATCTATTCCGTAC
This sequence comes from Lysinibacillus sp. FJAT-14222, assembly GCF_001278875.1. NCBI lineage: Bacteria > Bacillati > Bacillota > Bacilli > Caryophanales > Bacillaceae > Lysinibacillus > Lysinibacillus sp. FJAT-14222. Next base: position 56,134 of record NZ_LIYL01000034.1, read on the forward strand.
GATCATATCGAGCTCATCGGTAGTCACGATAAGGTTTCCGTTGCAAAAAGACATGGTGTTGAGGCATTTTTTGAGGATAAGCATGATAATGCGGTCATGCTTGCGGAGGAATTAAAAATACCTGTCGTATTATTTGACACTCCGTATAATCGTCTTGCTGTTCCGGACAATGTCGTACGAGTTTATAATTGGCAAGAAGCCAACCAATTTATCACCAACTATTTTAAATAAACAAAAGAGTCGTGTTCATGTATTGAACACGACTCTACTTCTTTTATATCTCAAGTATCCCCCGCAACCAACGCTCAACAAAATTTTCAAAGGTAATACCATAGTTTTCGTAAACAGCATGATACACAAAATAAGTCCCTAATCGTTCAAGTAATTCATCATTAATCTTCATCACAAACCGCTCCCTTTCTTTTATGAATTTACTAAATTTTCAGACACTTAAACTTCCAATTTCTTGAACATTCAAGTGGAGGTCGCATCGTTGCAAAACCGTCACAATCTGCCGCCATCATGCCCTTTCTTCACATTTTTCTTTTCGTTAATATAGTAGTAACAACTTGCAATACTGGAGGGACTACTTGTGAAATGGATGACAAAGGTAGCTTGTATAACATGTTTTTGTGCCTTGCTAGCTGGCTGCGGGGATCGACTATCCGAAATTAAAGAAGCGGCTACAGGCATAAATTCAGCAGCAGACTCCGCAGCTAGTGCAGTTAGTCGTGATGTACATGCTATACGAGCAATTGCCATTAACTATAAAGACACATCTTTTACGGTTAATGACCTATTTAAAACTATTTTACGTGACACACGCATGGATTATGACGCTGAAAAAAGAGAGCTTCATGTGAGAGGCACATGGCAAGCACCACTATTTTATGAGCAGACGTGGGATGATACCATGAAAAAACAACTCGCTGAAACAGGTGTAGTAACTGTTACATGTACGATAATGAACAATAAAATTGATAGCTCTTCTACAAATGTAACACTTGTATTTAATGATGAAACAATTCTAGAAATGACTGGCGAAGATGCACTTCATCACCTATACAATACATATTTACAAAAATAAACTTCGTAGCTTTTCTAACATTTAGTCGTTAGAAAAGCTATATATTTTTGAAAAAAATTATAGTGTCATATTAATTAAAGTATGGTTCTTCGGCAAAACGAGGGGTTGATTTCCGTTCCAGGTACTCCCCAAAAGGGAATCTTACAATTTTGAAATATTGTACCCTATTATTTGAAAACTATTAAACCATCACGTTATAATCAAAGTATCACGTGATGGTTCGGAGGTGTTTGTATTGGGACAGAGAAATTAAAAATTGGTGAACTTGCAGAAATAACAGGCATTACAAAAAGAACAATCGATTATTATACAAACATTGGCCTGTTGGAAGCAGAACGTTCTACATCAAATTATCGCTACTATACCCCTGCAATGATTGAACGACTTCATTTTATTGAGCAACGCAAACAGGAGGGTCTTTCACTCATAGAAATACAACATGAACTAAACATCACTCCGTATGAAGAAATCGATGTACAAATGCTGCGTTTAAAAATGCAAGACTTAGAGCAGGATGTAACTTCTCTACTTGAACAAATGAACAAACAAGACAATAAAAATATTGAAAAGATTAAAAAAAATGTTTCACCCGAAAGTGTTGCACTCATGCAATCTTTGCTTTTACTTATTCATAATTAGGAGGTGACGTTCTGTTCATACAGAACGACTATTTGGAGACCATACTTAACTTATCGATTTTTACCATTTTATTAGCTTTTACTGGTTTTTTCGTGGCAACAGAATTTGCCATTGTCAAAGTACGTTCCTCAAGGCTTGACCAATTGATTGCGGAGGGCAATAAAAGAGCCATCTCTGCAAAGCATGTTGTCAGTCATTTAGACGAATACCTATCTGCCTGTCAGCTTGGAATCACTGTAACAGCACTTGGTATCGGGATGGTCGGTGAAAAAACCTTTGAATTTATGCTACACCCTCTTTTTGCAATGATCGGCATTTCAGATAAATATATGACGATTTTCACAATTGGTAGCGCTTTTGCCATTGCAACATTTTTACACGTTGTTATCGGCGAGTTAGCACCAAAAACTGCTGCGATTCAAAAGGCTGAAACGATTACACTTCGTTTTGCCAAACCTATTATGTTGTTCTATAAAGTGATGTATCCATTTATCTGGTTCTTGAACGGTTCAGCTCGAGTATTAGTTGGCCTATTTGGTATGAAGCCTGCTTCTGAGCATGAATTATCACATACAGAGGAAGAATTACGATTACTGCTATCTGAAAGCTTTAAAAGTGGTGAAATCAATAAGACAGAGCTGAAGTTTGTGAATAATGTCTTTGAATTTGATGAACGTATCGCTCGTGAAATAATGGTTCCTCGAACAGAAATTGCTGGCATCGAAAAAAATGAATCTTTTACAAATATCATTCATTTTATAGACGCTGAAAAATATACTCGTTATCCTGTTTATGATGGTGATCGTGATAATATTTTAGGCTTCATCAACGCGAAGGAATTGTTTACACACGGTTTGCTTGAGCAGCTAACAGACGATTCTTTAGTCCTTGAAGATTTCATTAATCCTGTAATTCGAGTAATTGAAACGATTCCAATTCAAAAATTACTTGTGCGTATGCAAAAAGAGCGAATTCATATGGCTATTTTAATGGATGAATACGGCGGGACATCCGGCCTTGTTACAGTCGAGGATATTTTAGAAGAAATTGTAGGTGAGATTCGCGATGAATTTGACGATGATGAAATTGCAGAAATCCGAAAAGTAAGTGATAATCACTATATTTTAAATGCAAAAATGCTTATTGAAGATGTTGAAAATCTATTAAATGTAACACTTGATGCAGAGGAAGTTGAAACATTGGGCGGTTGGTTTTTAACAGTGAATAATGGCATTAAAGCAACTAAAAATATCGAGTTAGCCTCATATGTTTTTAGCATATATGAGCAGCAAGGCCATCAAATTCATTACATCGAGGTTCGTCCCCTTCGCAAAACTGTACCCACTGTAATAGAAGCATAATACGATTTTCTTGATAGTTTATAACAACTTTAGCTTTACAATTATCATTCAAATAGGGCTATTTTAGTTTTTCCAAATACTTTTGCCTTATTCCATTAATAGGCATATCCATATATAATGAATATATGGATATGATTCTATTTTCAGGGGGCATCACAAATGAAATTGTTTAAACTTTATCATTCGGACGGTATTCACATCATTACCGACGTCAAAAAACACAAAACTAACATTGAATTAAAAACGATTACAGGTGAAGTATTATATATTATCGTTGTAACTGATGAAAACTATACAGTGTACGATGATCGCTTTGCTGGAGCTTCAAAGCAATTAAATTCTGTAGAGGCATTTGATATTGACGGAAATTTCCGTAGTCTAGATTTTGATAATATGCGTTCACTCTTCAAAGAGGCATTTACGAAGCTACTACAAGAGATCGCAGAATGTGTCAATGATAAAGATGAGCTAGTAGATATTGATACACTACGTCATAAAGTAAGCGCTCAAATTAAAGGAATCCATTTCCGCGTTATTTCTGATACGAAAAAATACGAACTTTAAATATCTAACAGACTGTCCAATGAATAGATTTCTGGGCAGTCTGTTTTTTTTCGTTGCAATTATTAATTGCATACCTACGTTTTAACGACAAATACTTGTGAAACAGAAACGCCACTTACTACTTTCATGTATAATTGTATGTAACTATCTGAAAGAAAGGGTGTTTGGATGAACCGTGAACAATTAATCACACTTATTTCAGAAAAACTGAAATTAATCCGTACTGAAAAAGATTTAACACAGGATCAGATGAGTGATTTACTAGGAATCTCTAAAAAAACACTTGTTCAAATTGAAAAAGGACGCATTCAAACTGGCTGGACCACAACGGTTGCGGTTTGCGCATTATGCCGAGAAAGCTCAATTTTACAGCATGAGCTCGGTGGTGACCCACTTGAGGTTGTCGACTTAATCGCTAATAATGGAACGTTACATCCTAGGGAAAAAACGATGGGCGGATACATATGGTGGAAATGCCTTAGCGAGTACAATGGTTATCGCCTACAACAAAACGTCATTAGTCAACATTTTCGAATTTTAGATAAAGACAACTATCGACTACTATCAACATTTGACGAGTCAATAGCCAAGCAAGCATGGGAAGAGCTTAATGAATAATTAAATATTATCTCGCGCTTTATAGTAGAATTATTATATCCAAAATCTTCTACTTTCAGCGCGATTAATACTACAGTCCGTACCTCCTATAATGCAAAAAATATCAGGCGTGTTAATCAGGCTCATCACCATAACATGTGGTTTTCTGTTCCGACTGGGCGCTTTGTTGCTGTCGCTTCGCTTTCGCACAGATAAAACATTGTTGCTGTCGCTTCGCTTTCGCACAGGTAAAATATTGTTGCTGTCGCTTCGCTTTCGCACAGGTAAAACATTGTTGCTGTCGCTTCGCTTTCGCACAGGTAAAATATTGTTGCTGTCGCTTCGCTTTCGCACAGATAAAACATTGTTGCTGTCGCTTCGCTTTCGCACAGATAAAACATTGTTGCTGTCGCTTCGCTTTCGCACAGATAAAACATTGTTGCTGTCGCTTCGCTTTCGCACAGATAAAACATTGTTGCTGTCGCTTCGCTTTCGCACAGATAAAACATTGTTGCTGTCGCTTCGCTTTCGCACAGATAAAACATTGTTGCTGTCGCTTCGCTTTCGCACAGATAAAACATTGTTGCTGTCGCTTCGCTTTCGCACAGATAAAACATTGTTGCTGTCGCTTCGCTTTCGCACAGATAAAACATTGTTGCTGTCGCTTCGCTTTCGCACAGATAAAACATTGTTGCTGTCGCTTCGCTTTCGCACAGATAAAACATTGTTGCTGTCGCTTCGCTTTCGCACAGATAAAACATTGTTGCTGTCGCTTCGCTTTCGCACAGATAAAACATTGTTGCTGTCGCTTCGCTTTCGCACAGATAAAACATTGTTGCTGTCGCTTCGCTTTCGCACAGATAAAACATTGTTGCTGTCGCTTCGCTTTCGCACAGATAAAACATTGTTGCTGTCGCTTCGCTTTCGCACAGATAAAACATTGTTGCTGTCGCTTCGCTTTCGCACAGTTAAAATATTGTTGCTGTCGCTTCGCTTTCGCACAGATAAAACATTGTTGCTGTCGCTTCGCTTTCGCACAGAGCAAAGCTTCCTGGGGGCGTCCGATGAGCCACTTGTGCCAATACGAGGTTGGTCACGAAGGCGTTATCACAGGACGTGATGCTTTTAGACAGACGAGACCCTGCACGGAGCGAATGTTTTCTGTGCGACAGCGATACTGTTTTATCTGCACGAAAACGAATGTCAGCGGCAACGCAGCGGCTCGACGCTCTCCCGCAGGAAAGCGAGTAGTCCGTAGCGGAAATCAGAGCCTTCTAATTAATTAAAATGGATAAAAATGGTTAATTTTTACACCTGGTAGCAAATAATTCTCTCCCCTCGCTATCCAAAACTATAGACAAATGAATAAGGAAATGGATTCACCTCGTCATATGATAAAGTGTAACTAGAAACTAGTGGGATGGAGTGATAACTTTACAATCAATCTTTTGGTGTAAAGTTAGATCAGTCGAATTTTATAGAACTATTCTCTATACTTAAAATAACTGCTCTAATACTGGAAAGGATGCTATTGGATGGATCGAATACTAGCAATTAGTGATATACATGGGGAATTAGAACTTTTTGAAGGATTATTATTAAAAGCTAATTATGATACTATGCAAGATCAGCTATTTTTACTTGGCGATTATATTGATCGAGGGCATGCATCTTGTGGTGTTTTAAACTTGGTCGGAGAATTGCAAGCAAAAGGGGCACGTGTTCTACTAGGAAATCATGAAGCGATTATGCTAAAAGCCTGTCGCTCTGGCCATCCTAAGCCTTGGAATCATTGGGTGGGACTTTGCGGTGGTGATGCAACACTTGCAAGCTATGGCTATCAATTAGACGATTTTAATGAAGCCATTGAAAACGATACATTACCTAGCTTTATTCAGACCTTACCAAAGCTCGAAGAACATTTACAACTTATCGAAACATTTGATACTTACATCGAATTAGAGGATGCCATTTTTGTACATGGCGGGGTCGTTCCTGGAGTAGCTATGGCAGAGACAGATCCTATGCAATTTTTATGGATTCGCGAAGAATTTCATGCAGGTTATCAAGGAGAGAAAACTGTAATCTTTGGACATACACCTACCTACAGGCTTCACCAAAATCCAACAGATTACAATGTCTATTTTGGTGAAAATAATATAATTGGTATTGATGGTGGAGCTGTTTTTGGAGGTCAATTACACGCATTAGAATGGCCAAGTCGTCAAATAATCTCGGTGGAAAAGGAAAAGCCAACAAGTGTAGATGAACTGCCCCCCAATTGTTAGACACTAACTAACAATTGGAGGCGCGTTCAGAATAACCTGTTGGCTTTTTGTGCTGAATGAAAGCATTAATATAATTTAAAAATAACGCCTACTAAAGAGTACACAATGACTGTTGAAAATAAAATTGTCATATGGATAAGTGAGAAAACAAACATTTTTGTCGCCCACTTTGTTTGATCTTTATTACTATGATAACCGTAAATACTCATAACAAGCCATGCAATACTTAGCAATAGCGCAACAAGCATAATGCCAACACTTAAAGTGCCAAATAAGAAGCTTGATAATATCAATAAGATTAAATAAAAGTTCGTTTGATAATAAGTACGGCGCATCCCTTTTACAACTGGAAGCATTGGAACTTTGGCCGCTTCATAATCGGCATGCTTACGGATGGCAATGGCATAAAAATGAGGCATTTGCCAAATGACTAAAACAAAAAATAGCCCAAGTATCGCAGGGTGTGTAATATCAGAAGAAACCGCAGCCCAACCAATTAAAGGTGGTATTGCTCCTCCTATACTACCGATTTCTGTATTATAAATTGTGCGTCGTTTTGTCCACATTGTATAGGGTACTACATATAAAAATAATCCTAGGAAGCCAAATGCCGCAGCTAATGGTGAAGCAAGCGCCAGCACAGCTACTCCGATAACGAGCATGGCAAAAGCTAAAGTCAACGTGAATTTCGCTGACATTTCACCAGTTACGGTTGGTCGACTTTGCGTACGAGGCATAAGAGCGTCAATGTCTCGATCATACACATTATTAAATGCCCCAGCAGCACCGATAACAAGTGCAGAACCAATCGTTGCAAAAATGATTTCAGGTATATTCTCTACAAAGGACATTTTATTTTTGTACATCCCTAAAGTTAAACCAGCCCACATAGGAATTAAATTTGATTTAATAATTCCTGTTTTTATAGTCTGCGCTAAAATAGTAGAGCGTGAGGACTTTCCTAATGATTTTTCGGAAGATTGAGGATTATGCTCCGTTTTTAGATTTTGTTCCATTCATCTTAATTCCTTTTCTCTCTAAATTTCTACACGCTTTACTCGATAGAAAGCGACAAAATTTGCAATCAATTATGCCTCGGCATAATTCCGTGACATCCGCCGGAGGCTTTAACTTCTTTCAGCGGGTGTTTGGACACCTGCTGAAAGAAGTTAAACATATCAAATTATAATTTTACCTCTTTTAGATAGAGTCTGTCTCCATGTTCACATAAAGTACATGATTTTCCTTATGTCTTTGTTTTCTGCTGAATAAACATCAATTACTTGCCGTTGTCGCTTTCACGTTTGGACACCTTGGAGTTAACAATCGCATTCATCTCCCCAACTAGTCTTCTACCGAAGGAAAATAAAGATACACGTTCATACACAACATCTTCTATAATACCACCGACTGACGTGAATTTGAACCTAATTGGCTTGATTCTTTGCATATTACTATTCAAGTAAAACAATCTACTCTATACTAATATGTATGTGTTAAGTAAATGAAGGAGTGTCTATTACGTGAAATACGGATTTATCGGCCTTGGAAATATGACTACAGCCATTATTAAAGGAATGTGCAAGAGTGGAGATTTCGATCCCACTTTTATTTATGGCTATAATCGTACCAAAGCAAAAACAACAAAATTAGCAACCTCTTACGGTATTCAAGCCGCAAGCTCTATTGAAGACATTATGTCAAATTGTGACGTCATTATCCTTGGTGTCAAACCCCAAATGCTACCAGATGTTTTACCAGAAGTGAAAAAGCATTTACAAGACAATCATGTTATTGTTTCCATTGCTGCAGGAAAAAATATTACATACTTCCAAGGTAATCTATCTGAAGTTACCCCTATTATTCGTGTAATGCCAAATATTAATGCTCTTATTGGTGCCTCCACAAGCTGCTATTCAGTAAGTGAACAAGTATCAGATGTACAGCTTCAGCATGTCATTTCACTTTTTGAAACAGTTGGCACAATTATCGAGGTGCCTGAACACTTATTTTCCATTTTCACAACAATTGGTGGTGCTTCACCCGCATTTACCTATATGTATATTGACGCTTTAGCACGTGCTGCTGTACGTGAAGGGATGCCAAAAAGCATGGCACTTGATATTGCAGCAAATGCAGTACTCGGCAGTGCAAAAATGATTTTACAATCGCAAGAACATCCATGGTCACTTGTAGATCAAGTATGCTCGCCTGGCGGGACAACAATTCAAGGTGTATCCTCATTACAAAGCAACCATTTTGAAACAACGATTCACGATGCAGTAGCTGCCGTGACTAGCAAAGATCGAAACTTATCAAAATAATTATTGATTGATACACTAAAAAATAAAACGAAACCGAGACATCCTTAAATGTCTCGGTTTTCTTTTTGTTGAAAAACTAATTATATCAATGGAATTAAGGGTAATTTTAAATAAAGTATAGCTCTTCGGCAAAGCGAGGGGTTGATTTCCGTTCCGACTGAGCGCTTTGTTGTTGCTGTCGCTTCGCTTTCGCACAGATAAAACATTGTTGCTGTCGCTTCGCTTTCGCACAGATAAAACTGCTGTCGCTTCGCTTTCGCACAGATAAAGCATTTGCCGCTGACGCTTCGCTTTCGCGCAGAGCAGAGCTTCCTGGGGGCGTCCGATGAGCCGCAAGGAGTCGCTCAGTCTCCACTCCAATCAACCACTGCACAAAACATGTACTTACTGTCATGTAACTTTAATTTATAGTGATAAAAACGAAACTTTAACATCACTGTTTTGCCTGCATAAAAGCGAAGCGTCAACAACATAAACGTAGGAACGGCTCAACATAACCCCTTAGGAGAATAGCCTTGAACGGAAATCAACTCATTTTAAGGATTTCCTTGACTATTTTATTTGTCATTGAATATTATCTTGTAATTCCTGTGCTAAAAATGCAGTTAAATCACGTAAATTTTCTGGTGTAACACCGTGACCATCTGGATACTGTTTAAATGTCACAGTAGCACCAAATTGCTCAAACATTTCTTTACTTTCAGCACCCCATTGCGAAGGGATAACATAATCATATTCACCATGAGAAATAAATGCATGCAAATGATTGACTGAGCGAATTGCATATTCCTCTGTCACGAATTTTGGTGTGTAGCCGCTTAATGCCACTATTCCTGTAATTAAATTCCCCATTGCAAAGGCAAGTGATTGTGCCAAAACAGCCCCTTGGCTAAATCCAAGCACGTACACTTTATGTGGATCAATTTGATATTCGTCAATTGCCTCTAGCACAAATCGTTGTAATGCAACTAACACTTTGTCAAAAATTTCACGGTCTGGTTTACCGACCTCTTGGATGGTGAAAAAAGCATAACCAGGCTTTTGTGTAATGGGTCCACGTAAGCTAAACACATGGCATTGCTCTTTAAAATCCTGCACTAATTGTGGTAAATCCTCTTCATTACTACCCATTCCATGCAATAAAAAGATCGCTGGATATTTTTTATTTGGATCCATATTCGTTGGTTGTGTATGTTTAAATGTAAATGGTGTATTCATCGATAAAATTCCTTTCAGGTGAGCTTAGTATCACCTTATTATACTGCATAACATATTAGCTATCATTTTTAATAAACTATAGGCTCCTCACCATAACGTGGCGTTGATTTCCGTTCCGACTGGGCTTTGCCGCTGACGCTTCGCTTTCGCGCAGATAAAACATTGTTGCTGTCCCTTCGCTTTCGCACAGATAAAACATTGTTGCTTTCGCACAGAGCAAAGCTTCCTGGGGGCGTCCGATGAGCCCCAAGGAGTCGCCCAGTCTCCACTCCAATCAACTTATATACATGACATACGTTTTAACAAATGTCACCCCAACTTGTAGTGATGAGTTAAACTATATTAATTTTGTTTTATTAATAATCCCGTCCGTGTGATAAGCTATATAACCGTTAATAATGCGAATAGTTTCTTGTGGATCTGCGTTAAATAGTACTTTTGATTCCTCTGGAGTTGAGACAAGTACCGTTAATAAATCTATGCGCATTGAGTGTCCAGCAGAGCTATAAGCATAATCGTATATTATATCTTCCTCTGTCATGCCTTCTGCCTCATACTGCTTGTGGAACAATTCTTTAGCAGCATCCATTTGGTCCGCGACCTGTTGACGAACTCGCATTTGATGCATCAAAAGCTCTTCTTCAAGTGCAACGGGCTTTAACCACTCTTTCTTTTCGAGCATTTTCAAAAATTCTTTTTCCCAAGCTTGCTCATTTTCAGTAAAATACAGCATATTCATCATTAACATATCCCAAAAGTCAATTTGAGATTGTGCTGATTTACGCTGTATCGCGATTGTCTCTTTAAAGTGCTCCTCAATCTTCGTAATATTCATATTGCGCACTAAATGATTACATACATTTTCAATAAATTTATTTACCACTTCTTGTGCCATCAAAAAACCCGTCCTTTATATCACAAATCATTTCCCCACTATCATACCATGATTGTAGAATATAAAGAAACGGGCATCGTATAGGCCTTCTTTGTAGGAAGTTGAAATAACTAATGATAAATTCTTTACATAGCTTCATACTACAACAGCCTCGTCATATGATGAGGCTGTTGTAGTGTCACTTTATACTTCAAATGCAGTAATTGAATCTAAAATACTCTTTGCATCCTTATGTAGCATTTGATAGTTTTCTTGTAATATATTTGGAGGTATCGGTTTACTGAATAGGAAGCCTTGTACAGTGTCACATTTGCTTGCTACTAGATATGATAACTGGTCTATCTCTTCTATTCCTTCTGCAACTACCTTTAACCGTAGATGCTTTGCCATAGAGAGAATCATGTCTACTAATGCCTTGTCTGTGGAATCCGATTGTATTTTTTGAACAAAAGATCGATCAATTTTTAAACAATCAATTGGGAAATCCTTTAAATAAGATAATGACGAATAGCCTGTCCCAAAATCATCTACTGCGATTGTAACCCCAAGTACCTTCAATTGGTGTAAAATCGTTGTCATATGATCGATATTGATGGTCATACTTTCTGTTATCTCTAGCTGCAAATATTGTGGATCTAATTGTGTTTTCTCAAGAACATTATGAATCATTTCAACTAAATTTTGCTGAAAAAGTTGGCCTAATGACAGATTGACCGCTACTTTAATCGGTGGTAATCCTGCAGCTTCCCAACCCTTTACTTGTTTACAGGCTGTTTCTAGCACCCATTGTCCTATAGGAATAATTAATCCCGATTCCTCAGCAATTGGAATGAAGACTCCCGGCGAAATCCAACCCTTTTTTGGATGCTGCCATCTGACTAAAGCCTCTACTGACCTAATTTGGCCCGATTGTAAATCAAGTTGCGGTTGATATTCTAAAAAAAGCTCTTGATTGACTAATGCATCGTGTAAATCATTTTCTAATAAAAGTCGTTCAGTCGTTCCGCTAGATATTGAAGACTCATAAAAACGTATACGCGTTGGTATTTTATGTGCTTCATGCATAGCATATAATGCAAATCTAACAAGTTCCTCTTCCCTATTAGAATCCGTTGGAAATAAAGCAATCCCAATATTTAATTGACTATTAAGTGAAAAATGTTGTATTTGGAATGATTCTTCCATGACAAATTGAAGCTGTTGACTTAGCTTGGTTAGTTGATCTGTATTATTCACCTCATCAATAAAAACGACGAAATAATCTTCTCTCAGTAAGCATAGTAGATACTCCTCTGGTAAAACATTTTTCAGCCTTTGCGCTATTAGATTTATCATTTGGTCCGCATATGTACTGCCTAAAGATGCTTTAATAGCCGAAATTCTTTCTATACCGATAGCAAGAATTGCCTTTTGTGATTTCGATATGTATAAATCTCTTTTTAATGATTCCATCAAAAAACGTTCATTTGGTAAATTCGTAATCTCATTATGATATGCCATATAATGCATCTTTTCACGAGATTTCTCTAAATGCTCTTGTGTATCAACTAACTGCTGAAAAGGTTTTTCAATAGAAGAAAAATAAATTGCTCTAAATAAAAGGTAAAATGCACTTAACTGAAAAATATGTCCAATAAAATTTTTAATATCATAGACATCTCGATAAATGGTAAATAGATAATCACTCATAATTAAATAAATCGCACTACCAAACAATAAAAATGCAGTTTTAGGTGCTTTTTCAAAATTTTTAAGCAACAGGACCATAATAAACAAATGCATCGCTACAGCTATATATTGCAAAGTATTTTTTAAAATAGTAGGGCCTTCACCTTCTATCATAATTGGTGGCAATATAGGCGTTGGAGCATAGATGACGACAAAACAACCTATGATTATTACAAACGGCAAACTATAAATAAACCAACGATAATTTGATTTGAGTTCCTTTTCCCTTATAAAAAAAATGATGAGAAAACCAATCGATAATAGTGATCGACTAAGCATGTAAAACCATGTTGATGCATACGGCGTACTCTCAATAATGAAAAATGGCATTCCTTTATAGGAGAGTGCATGAGCCATTTCTAATAAGCTAATGGTTAAAAATAAAGCCCCTGTATAGAGAACTCTATTAGATAAAATATAGGGCGTAATTAACCATGCCTGAATAGAAATCGACATTGTCACTACAGTAATAAGCATTTCCATCATTAAATGAATTGTTACATAATTGTTCTCTCCAAATATCCCGTAAAATTTATCACTACCCAAACCAATTACGATTAATAAAATCATTGATAATAGGATGAATTGAATGCTCTGCTTCACAAATGAAAAATCCTCATTAAATTTCCACATCATAACTCCCCTTCTTAATCTCAAATAATTTCAAACTTAGGATAATTATACTACAAAATTATCACGAAGTATCGACTTTTCAACTAAAAAAAGAGTAAAAATTAGGACTAAATATTAAAAAAATTTATCATTTTGGTTTTCTTCATCCTCCTCGAATTAGTTTTCACCAATTGGGTTTTTACGGACAGTTAAATTTTACACCTTACTTCTTTGTTTTTGTTGAAATGTTGAGATGGGAATCTTACTGCCCGTTAATGCAGGATAATCAGTATCACTGCAAAAAACGCTAAATAAAGATAAAAAAGATGCCTCAGCTTTAGAGACATCTTCTATCTACTATGAAAATACATAGCTATCCATATTATCTATTGTATTTTGGATAGCCTCTTTTAATGATCGCTGATGCTCGCCACAAACAGCCAGCGCCTCCTCTAATGTTATCGCTGCATTTGCCATAAACGGTGCCATCTGTAAATCCTTCGCTAATTGAATAAGGACAAGCGCTTTATTCCATTTCCATCGTGCATTTTTTGCATCTAAATAAATAGCTTGCTCCAAATAGCCAAGGGCATCGAATGGCATCCACCCAAAGCGATGCATCGTTTGACCTGTGATCCCCCAATATAAAGCTTTATTTGGGTTTTCTTTTACTGCTTGTTTAAAACAATGGACACTCTCATTGTAATGATGTGCAAACAAAAACAATTCACCCTGTGTAAAAAATGATTGTGCCTTTTCATTTGGCGTACCTGTTTTCGCTATATCCTCTAGTTCTTTAATACGCTTAGAAAACTCTTCTTCATCTTTTATCGCACGAATTTCGACGACGGCATCTGATTCAGGATAGCTTTCATCTGCTCGTTCTGTATGCTGACTTTCCACAGACAGCCTAGGCTTTGGATAGCTAGAAAAATCATACTCTTCCAATAATTTAATATATTTATCAGCTAACGCTTTCTCTTTTTCATCTGTAACTTGCTTAGCCATCTCATAGCATTTCATTAACTCTCCGTTATAAAAATAATCATCCATAGTCATTCAATATTCCTCCAATATACAGCACCTCAGTATATTTAGTATACACTACAAAAATCAAAAAAGACTGATCAAAATAACTTTTGATACAGTCTCAGCTTTTCTTATTTTTTTAATACTATTGTATTTAAAAATGCACGTAAATCTTTTTCTGCTAATGCACCTTCAAAACGGGTAACCTCTTTGCCACCTTCGAAGCGAATAAATGTTGGTGTCGCATTAATTTTGTATTTATCCCATAAATCATTGTATTCATAAACATTTAGTTGGGCAATATCAACACCAAGCTCATCAGCAATTGGCATTAACTTAGGTGTAAAAGCTTGGCAGTGCACGCAAGTTGGACTGAAGAAATAAGCATTTACATCTTCACCGGCTTCCAATTTTTTTTCGAGCTCATCAGGAAGCATAATGTTTTGATAATTTTTGTCATCCAATTGATCAATTGTTTCTTGTTTTAGTTCTTTGTCGCCATAAGGATTATTTGCACTTGCTAACTTACTTTTGTTCGATACATTTGTTAGCACAATAATTGCTGCAAATAGCAAAACAATAACTGAGCCAATAATTAGTAGTTTTTTCACGAGAATATGTTCCTCCTTTTTCACACTAAAAAACCCTAGTTTCAGTGTATTCGCGATTGATTATAAAGTGTTTTTAAATCCTAGTAAACTAATTTGTCTTTAAAAATAAGTATTTCTATAATTCAAACATAATTTGGCCCAATTTTGGGAACATACATATATAATGCTCAATACGAATGTGGAGTGGTTAATATGAAACACACTATCCGAAATGTTTTTCAAATTTATAAAAGTGATATCCATAATATTTTAACAAACTGGGTAGTTGCTGTCATTATTGGTGGGCTAATTTTTCTACCTTCTCTTTATGCGTGGCTCAATATTTATGCCTCTATGGATCCCTATGCCCACACAGCCAACATGAAAATTGCTATTGTCAATGAAGACACAGGAACGAATGTCAGGGGTGAGGATATAAATGTTGGTAACGAGGTAGTAGACAATTTAGGTGCCAATCAAAACTTTACTTGGGAATTTACATCTCATGAAAAAGCGATTGATTATTTAAAAAACGGTGACTATTTTGCGGTTATTGTTGTCCCTAGTGATTTTTCTCAAAAACTAACCTCCATACTGTCAAATCAGCCTACTAAAGCGCATATCGATTATTATGTAAATGAAAAAATAAATCCAATTGCACCCAAAATTACAAGTAAAGGTGCTAGTGTTTTGACTCAGCAAGTTTCTAGTGAATTTATCTCAACTGTCAATGGAACACTTTTCTCTATTTTTAATACGATCGGTGTTGAGATGGAACGAGAAATTCCAGACTTTAGGAAGTTTGAAAATTATATTTTTACGATTGAACAGCATCTTCCGGATATCGAAACATTTTTAGCGAAAACTGCTAAAGATGGGAAAGAAGCCGAGACATTACTGAACCATACAATTACCCAAATTCCTGAGGTTGAAAAATTAACAAATGATGGTCTAACCACTATTCAGAAAGGTTTAACATTGATTAATGAAGCAGATACATTGTTCAACCAACTATCCCCTATCATTAAAAAGGATTTAACAGCTGTACAAAATATTACTCAACGATTTACAGAGCTATTAGGGAAGCTACAAAATGCTAATGTGGATACAGCTACCATTGCTCAAACAAAGGATACGATTAAGAAACAGCTGGATGCATCTCGCGAGAAAGTAAATAATAGCATCCAAACACTTGAAGCACTACAAAACTTAACACAAGCTGATGCTTCGTCTCGTAAACAGCTAGAAAACAAGCTGCAAACTATCCTGACGGCGCTACAACAAAGCAATGCTGAAGATGTTAAGACTTTGCTAAGTAATAAGAAAATTCTTGAACAACTTGAAGCAATACGTGGAGATTTACAAGCAAATCCTAGTTTAACTGATTATTCTTTAAGCTCGCTAACAGCATTAAATCAGCTAAATACTTTGCTAACTGACGTCTCAACTAAAGTACAGCAGTTAAATAACATGGATAGTGAAACGATAAAAAAAGATCTCGCTGATGT
This sequence comes from Lysinibacillus sp. FJAT-14222, assembly GCF_001278875.1. Lineage (NCBI taxonomy): Bacteria > Bacillati > Bacillota > Bacilli > Caryophanales > Bacillaceae > Lysinibacillus > Lysinibacillus sp. FJAT-14222. The sequence continues at coordinate 72,574 of NZ_LIYL01000034.1, forward strand.
TCAAAGTGTTGCACAAAATGCTTCTAACAATCTGAATCAATTCCTTACTCATTATAACGATAATCTAGAACCACAAATTCATACGACCTTGTCTTCTGCCAAAAATACATTAACAAATGCATCATCTATGTTAACGAATGTGAAAAATTTTCTTCCTCAAGCAACAGATCGTTTAACAAATGCCAAAAATACGTTAGCAACAGCTAATAAGACACTTAATACAGTACAATCAGATTTCCCTACCCTAAGTACAAAAATTAAGGATCTTGCAGATAAGCTGAGAACATTAGAAAGTGAAGCAGATATTTCCGAAATCGTTCAATTATTGAAAAATGACGTTAATGCTGAGCGAGATTTCTTTGAGGAGCCTATTAAGCTTGAAGAACATAGAATGTTTCCGATTGCTAATTATGGAACAGGGATGACACCGTTTTACACTGTGCTTTCCATATGGGTTGGTTGTTTATTATTAATTTCACTTTTATCTGTAGATATTCACGATAATAATCAATACAGCATTCGCCAAATATACTTTGGACGTTTATTAACATTTGCAACTTTTTCATTTATACAAACACTCATTATTACAATAGGAGATATTGTTCTTTTAGATGGATCAATTAGTGCTCCTTATTACTTTATACCATTTGGGCTATTTATTAGCCTAGTGTTTATTACGGTTGTCTATACACTGGTATCGGTGTTTGGAAATGTTGGGAAAGCCTTAGCCATTGTCATGTTAGTGCTACAAATTGCAGGTTCTGGTGGCACATACCCGGTAGAATTACTACCTAAGTTCTTCCAAATAATAAATCCATTTTTACCTTTTACTTATGCAATTGAAATGATGCGAGAGGCAGTTGGTGGTATTATTTGGACAAAGGTTTGGGGTGATCTCGCCTTTTTATCTTGCTTCTGGCTCATTTTTATTCTATTTGGTTTCTTCTTGAAAAAATTACTAAGTGAGAAAATGGAACTTTTAATGAACAAAACGCGTGGATTAGATATATTTCATTGATTTTCACATGCGCTTCCTGTAAATGTTTAAGCGAACGATGTTATAATGGAAGTATTGTAAACATGTAGGAGGCGCATTTGTTGAAAAAACTTCTATCTATTTTTGTTTTGTCTTTATTAGTGTTAAGTGCTTGTGGTGTAGATAAACAGGTTGTTGAAAAAAATCCGAATGAAGGACAAAAAGAAGCTTCACATGAAGGACATGCACATGCTTCTGGAGATATTCAGGAGGAAACTACATCTGCTGATGTTCTTCCATCCTTTTTAGATAATCAAACAGAAAATATTCGCTTAGTGTATCAAATTGCTGGTCAATCTACAGAAATTCTTGAGTGGATGCCATGCTATTGTGGATGTGGCGAATCAGCTGGACATAAAAGCAATTTAAACTGCTTTATTGAGGAAAAGCGTGAGGATGGAACCATTGTCTGGGATGATCACGGTACTCGTTGTCTCGTTTGCCTAGAAATCGCTGTACAGTCTGCAAAAATGCATAAAGATGGCATGAGCCTCAAAGAAATTCGTCAAGCAATTGATGACACGTATAAAGAAGGCTACGCAAAACCAACACCGACTGACATGCCTGCTTAATAAACAAATGCGCTAAAGCGCTCGTTTACATCCGACAAGCGCTGGAGAGCCCGAAGCAAAAGTAAACGCTCCACCACTTTTGCCCGAGGGATCGAAGCGACCTCGAGGATGTAGCACTTTAGCCTAGACGCCGACTATGCTCTAGGTTTTACACATGCAAAAAATCTATAGTTTCCTTAATAGCAAAAAACTCATCGTTATGATGAGTTTTTTTGGTTATTTAACAAGCTGTAACACCGTTTTAAAATGTGGATGATCTGCATGTTGTAGTAGCTCGTATAAAATCATCTCTGTGCTTGTTGGTAAAATTCCAAGTGCCTTCATCTTCTCAAGCCCAATCTCTTTATTGGCCTTTGTACGAGACGACACGGCATCAACAACAACTTCGACCTCAAGTCCTTGCTCTTTTAGCTGTCGCGCTGTTTGGTAGACACAAATATGTGTTTCGATACCTGTTACGATAAATTGAGTACGACCACTCGCTTTCAATGCATCAACAAACTCTTGCTCCTGGCAAGCACTAAATGCCATTTTAGCAATAGCTTGCCCTTGAAGATGCTGAGCAATATCTAACGCAGTCCCACCTAAACGATTAGGATTTTGTTCAAGCCATAAAATGGGTATCTCCAATGCTTGCATAGCTTGTACCAGCTTTGCCACATTTTCAATCACCGCTTCACTTTCATCAACAATTGTCGCTAACTTGCCTTGTACATCGACGACAACTAAACACGCTTCTTCTGTTGTAAACATTCAAAACACCCCTTATATCCATATTCACCATTCATTATACCGAAAGTTCTTAGTTTATGTGGAAGGTTAGACATATTTCGTCCATTTTAATACCTTTTTGTTTTCGTTCAAAGTTTTTTCGTTTAGAAACATATAACCATTAATCAATGCCCTTAATGAGCCCAGACTACATCCGCGGAATGTGTCCTTCCCTAGAGGAATGTGCAGGTAAGTACATATTTGGGTAGTAGCCATTCCACATAAACAAACACGAACATTTTATAATTCAACTGATTATGGAATATGTAAATCACGAAATATTAACTCATATATCCATTCTATGTTTCGATTCGTTCGTATTTAAACCTCAAAAGCTATTATAAATTTAACTCAATTGTGTACATTTTGTTGCGAGCCTGTCATTATTCTGCTCGAATAGTGAGAATTTTATTTTTTCTCTTGAAAATTGAGTTATAATCCAGTAAAGTGCTTTTATCCCGCTTTAACGGTCAGTATTGTGCTCAATCTATAAATGCAAAAAGTTTGCTAGATGATTTTGAACTTGCCGTAAAAGCCTGATAGATTCATCAACCAATTAGTAGGAACTAAAAAACTATGAATAAGGTTTAACCTTATAAAACCAAACAAGGAGTGTACCACTTTGACACAACGTGCATACAATTTTAACGCAGGCCCATCTGCCCTACCACTAGAAGTATTAGAAAAAGCCCAACAACAATTAGTAAACTTCCGTGACTCAGGCATGTCAATTATGGAAATGAGCCATCGCAGTGCCATTTTCGATGAAGTACATAATGAAGCAATTGCTTTATTGAAAAAGCTTTATGCTATCCCGGAAAACTATGAAGTCCTTTTCCTACAAGGCGGCGCTAGTCTTCAATTTACAATGATACCGATGAACTTCCTACAGGCCGATCAAAAAGCAAGCTACGTATTATCAGGTTCATGGTCTGAAAAAGCATTCAAAGAGGCTAAATTCTTTGGTACGCCCGTAGAAGCTGCTAGTACAAAAGAAAATCAATACCGTAATATCCCAGCTTTAGCAAACATTCAATTTAACGAAGAGGATGCATATGTGCATATCACTTCAAATAATACAATTTACGGCACACAATGGAAGGAATTCCCTGAAACAAAAAATGTACCGTTAGTTGCGGATATGTCTAGTGATATTCTTTCTAAACCAATTGATGTAAGTAAATTTGGTCTTATTTATGCAGGGGCTCAAAAAAATCTTGGTCCATCTGGTGTAACAGTAGTCATTATTCGCAAAGATTTGTTAGAGAAAGCGAATAAAAACATTCCTACAATGTTAAAATATTCAACGCATGCCGATAGTAACTCTTTATACAATACACCTCCAACTTTTGGTATTTATATGTTAGGTGAAGTATTAAAATGGGTAGAATCAAAAGGCGGCGTTGCTGCAATTGCCAAGCATAACGAGTTGAAAGCAAAAGTAATTTATGATGCCATTGACAATAGCAACGGATTCTATAAAGGCCATGCAACAACTGAAAGCCGTTCTTTAATGAACATTACTTTCCGTGTTGCTGATGAAGAGCTTGAAAAACAATTCCTTGCTGAAGCAAAAGCAGCAGGATTTGTTGGACTAAATGGACACCGTTCTGTAGGCGGCTGCCGTGCTTCTACTTATAACGCTGTACCTTTAGAGGCTTGTGAAGCATTACGTGACTTTATGGTAGCTTTCCAACAAAAACATCAATAATTAGAAGAAAAAGACGAATGATTCCTTATCGTAATCATTCGTCTTTTTTATTAGATATAACCTTTAGCAACACTGGAAGCTCCTCTGCATAAAATTGACGCTATTCGTAGAGTAGCTTAGTTATTATAAAAGGGATAGTCCCAGGTGAAACTTCACTTGGAGCTACCCCTTTTTCTAGTATTGTCATTGAAAATTTACAATAGTAAAAACTCAAACGAAATTAATTTACAAAGCTTCATGCTTACAATCTGGACACTTACCATAAATCTCAAATTTATGATTTTCAATTTCATAGTCTGGCAGCTTTTCTCCAAGCATTTCCATAGGGCAGAGATTTAGCTCCTTAACATTGCCACAGTCCATACAAATAAAATGATGGTGATGATGTTCAGATTCGCAATGCATACGGAAATTCCGTTCCCCAGATAACTCAGTTTCTTCTAGTATTCCAAGCTTCACAAACGTTGCTAGGTTGCGATAGATTGTATCAAAACTCATACCTGGAAAATCTTTTTTCAAAACATCTAATAAATCTCGAGCCGTTAAATATTTATCTGTTGCTGCAAACATATCTAATATTAATTCCCGCTTATCTGTTTTTTTAAAGCCGTTCTCTTTTAAAATTTCCCACGCTCTTGAAACATTCACTGTGCTACCTCCTCTTGCTTTGCAGCCATTCTAAATACTAATTTTTTTCCTAGTATTACAAGTAACAAAATTAAGATAGAAGTGACGACAATTGTACCACCAGGTGCTAAATCTAAATAAAAAGCACTGACTAGACCGATCAACACAGCCGTTTCGCCAAAGACAATTGCATAGATGATTGTTTGCTTAAAGCCCTTTGCAAGTCGCATTGCAGCAGCTACTGGTAACGTCATCAGTGAGGACACTAGTAAAATACCTACGATACGCATACTTGCAGCAATAACAAGTGCTGTCACAATCATAAATAAGAGATGAATCCAACGTGCAGGTAAACCGCTAGCTTTTGCATATTCCTCGTCAAAAGATAAAACAAAAAGCTCCTTAAAAAATAACAACAAAAAGATAATGACAACGGCAGCAATTCCCACCACTACCCATAAATCCTGACGTGACACAGCTGACACTGAACCAAATAAATAGCTCATTAAATCCGTGCTAAAGCCACTTGCAAGTGAGATAAAAATAGCACTAATACCAATCCCACCTGACATAATAATTGGAATAGCAAGCTCTTCATAGTGCTTATATAAACGTCTAAGACGCTCAATTAAAATCGAACCACTGACAGAGGCAAGTATGCCTAAATAAATTGGATTTAGCATTGCCAAGGCTGTAACAGATTGGCTGATATATAAGCTTCCCGCTATACCTGCGAGTGTCACATGTGACAAGGCATCTGCAATAAGCGAAAGCCTGCGAACGACAATAAAAACACCTAGCAGCGGTGCCAATATGCCAATTAATAGCCCAGAGAAAAAGGCATTTTGTAAAAATTCATAGTTAAAAATTGCTTCAATCATTGCGCCTTCTCCTTCTAGTGAATCTTTCTCACAGAATGGCCATACCAAGCATCGAGCGCATCCTGAGAAATTGTATCAAATTCATTTTTGTAACCATGGAAGTGTATAGTTTGATTTAAACATGCTACATGACTGATGCGGTTCGACACTGTATCAACATCATGTGTAACAAGAATCATTGTAATTCCCTGTTCCCGATTCAATTTCGCCAGCATATCATAAAATGACTGCACATTCTCATGATCAATGCCGACAGTTGGTTCATCTAATATTAGTAGCATCGGTTCACTGACTAAGGCTCTTGCAATAAAGACACGTTGCTGTTGCCCACCGGATAATTCACCAATATTACGATTCATAAAGGCTTCCATTCCAACAGCTTTTAATGCTTCTTGTACTTTTCCTTTGGCATCTCGTCCAGGTCTTTTAAATAGTCCTATTTTTTTTGATAATCCACTTTTCACTACCTCTTGGACGGTTGCTGGAAATCCTGAATTGAAGGCATTGGATTTTTGTGACACATACCCTATCCATTCACGATGCTTGAAAGTTGAACTTGGTTCACCAAATAGCTTTATTTCTCCAGACATTGGTTTTAATAACCCTAATATAATTTTTAATAATGTAGATTTCCCTGAACCGTTCGGACCGAGAAGTGCTAAAAAATCTCCCTCTTCTACACGAAAAGAGATATTTTTTAATACTTGCGTATAGTCATATTGAAATGACACGTTTTCAATGTTAATTAATGATTTTTTCATGCATCATCGCTTCTTTCTAATTCAAAATCATTACGATTTACAAGTTGTAAGTATAAATGAAAGTACCGTTTTTGTAAAGAGAATAAAATTGCTATTCTACTGTTTAATGTTCTAATAACAAGTTTCGAACCATTTAGATGTCTCTTTTGGCTGATCATAGTCTACACAAAGATTTTTATTTGAATCACGCTGTTTGTCATAGGCATTGATTCTAACACTTTTAAAGTAAGGGTTTTCATAGCTGTCACGGCGTTCACAAGAAGGGTTTCGTTTCAAGAAACTAAACAACTTTAAAAGGGGGATTGGCTTTGAGTATTCAATTTTTGCAGCAATTAGCACAAAGTAGTGATAAGGAAGTTGTTGCAATTGCTCGTGCTGAAGGATTTGAAATTACTACTTCTGAAGTAAAAAAACTTCGGCCTTATTTAGAGCAGTTCTCATTTTCTTGGCTCTTTTTAGGTATTCCGAAAGATATACTTGTAGAGGTTGAAGCTGTTTTAGGTAGAAAGCGTTCTAGACAACTAATCGCATTGTTTACTAAATAGAAAAAAGCCCGAAAATCAGTACTTATGCTAGCTGATTTCGGGCTATTTATTTCTATCCTCTTAGAGCATCGATTAACTCAGGTTTAAACTCTCCGTTATGGAGCATCTCAATCTCATGTTTATATGGAGCCGATTTTGATTTGGCATCACTATTTAATGCGACATATGGTGTTTCTAGGATTTTAGGAATCTCCATTAATTGTGGATGATGAACAACATAGTTTAATGCGTCAAAGCCAATATGGCCGAATCCTATATTTTCGTGACGGTCTTTTCCTGCACCACGAACATTTTTTGAATCATTGATATGCAAGACTTTGATACGATCAACACCTATTAATTTATCAAACTCATTTAATACGCCATCAAAATCTTCTACAATATTGTAGCCAGCATCATGAGTATGGCATGTATCAAAGCATACTGAAAGACGCTCATTATGTGTTACGCCATCTATAATTTTAGCAAGCTCTTCAAAGGAACGACCACATTCAGTTCCCTTCCCCGCCATTGTCTCTAATGCGATTTGTACAGGATAATCCTGTGATAGCACTTCATTTAAACCTTCAATAATCTTGGCAATGCCTGCGTCTGCTCCCGCACCTACATGGGCACCTGGATGCAAAACAATTTGTGTTGCTTCCAACGCCGCAGTACGTTCGATTTCAGTCTGTAAAAAATCTACACCAAGACGGAAAGTTTCAGGCTTTTCCGTATTCGCAATATTGATAATGTATGGAGCATGGACAACAATATTTGTCATGCCATGCTCTTTCATGTGTAGTAAACCGTTCATAATATTGAGGTCAGCAATTGCCTTACGACGAGTGTTTTGTGGTGCTCCTGTATAAATCATAAAGGTATTTGCCCCATATGAAAGGGCCTCTTTACTTGATCCGAGCAGCATTTCTTTTCCGCTCATTGAAACATGTGATCCAAGTAGCATTTGAATGCCTCCTTATTTTTTACCGCGAGCTTTTAAGCGACGTTCACGTTTTTTAATTTTTTCCATTTCCCATTTCATATTACGCTTGTAGCCTGGTTTTACTTTTTTCGGCTTACGAACTAATGCTTTTGCTTTCACATCGATTTCATTTTCATGCTTCACACGATTTTTACGTGCATGGCGATCTTTTAGTTCAGACCACTCGCCATCTTTTACATCTTTTTGAACCAATGGAATGCCCATTTTTTCAATACGTACTACTGCATCCTCATCTGATGGTTCAAACAATGTAATTGCAGTTCCTTTATTTCCTGCACGCGCTGTACGTCCTACACGATGGATAAAGAATTCTAAGTCCTCTGGAATTTCATAGTTGATGACGTGTGAAATTCCTTGAATATCAATACCACGTGCTGCAAGATCTGTTGCAACGATATATTGATAGTCCAAATCACGAATTTGTTTCATCATCTTCTTACGATCACGTGGACTTAAATCACCGTGTATTTGACCACAGCGAATCCCGTTTTCATTTAAAAAGCCCGCTACGTGCTCAGCTGTTTTACGTGTATTGGTAAAAATCACAGCTAAAAACGGGTTTATCCCTTCAATAACATCCAATAAACGTTTGTTTCGTGATTTAGAACGCACTGGTACAAGAACAAAGTCAATTCCTTCTGCGACTGGGCGTTTATCATTCATTTGGATATGAACAGGTGCGTCCATATATTTTTTTAAGAAAGGCTGAAGTTTTTCTGGAATTGTTGCTGAGAATACATACATTTCAAGCTTTTCTGGCATTTGGGAGGCGAAACCATCGATTTCCTCTATAAAGCCCATATCGAAGGCTAAATCTGCCTCGTCGACAACTAAAATTGGCGCAGTATGCACAAATAACGCTTGCGCTGAAACGAGATCACGAATACGTCCTGGCGTTCCAACAACAATTTGTGGTTGCGTTTTTAACTTATCAATGGAGCGTTGTTTGTCCGTACCCCCAATAAATAGTTTCGCTTGAATAGTTGTTCCTTCTATTAATTGATTTAACGCATCAAAAATTTGCTGAGCAAGCTCACGTGTAGGTGACGTAATAACAGCTTGTACTTCCTGCTTGTCAGGATTAATGCGTTGCACAATTGGAATTAAAAAACTATGTGTTTTTCCCGTCCCTGTATGTGCTTGTCCGATTGCACTCTTCCCTTTTAGTATTAGCGGAATAATTTCCTTTTGAATCGGCGTTGGTTCTGTGAAGCCAAGTTTTACAATTGCGTCCTGCAAAAATGGCTGAAAATTATAATCAGTATATTTTGACATAATTCGTTCCTCCTAACATCTTTCCCATTGTATCATGATTCGAACTTAAGGTATATTAACGTCCTATTATCTCAAGTTTGAACATTATTTTATACTTTAATCATATCTGTAGCGAAGCACTTATCAAAGTTACTCGAAATACTGTTAATATGCAATAAAAAAAGCGCTGCAATATCGTAGAAAAAAGCTAAGTATTAGTATTTTTTATGTCAATTTATTGATAACTAATGATTTGAAGAATTACCACATGTTATGATGAAAAATGTAAGATACTATAGGAGGTTGATTTATCATGAAAGCAGCAAGATGGTATAAAGCAAAAGACATCCGTGTTGAAAACATTGAAGAACCTGTAATTGCACCTGGAAAAGTGAAAATTAAAGTACATTGGACAGGGATTTGTGGTAGTGATTTACATGAATACGCAGCTGGACCAATCTTTATTCCCGTGGAACAACCTCATTATGTAAGTAAAGATATTGCGCCAATTGTTATGGGACATGAGTTCTCAGGTGAAATAGTAGAAGTTGGCGAAGGAGTTACAAAAGTACAAGTTGGAGATCCTGTTGTTGTTGAACCAATACTTGCATGTGGCGAATGTGCTGCTTGTAAAAAAGGTAAGTACAATATTTGTAAGCATTTAGGATTCCACGGTCTTTCTGGTGGTGGCGGAGGATTCTCTGAATATACAATGGTAGATGAAAAAATGGTACACAAAATGCCAGAGGGTCTTTCCTATGAACAAGGTGCACTTGTTGAACCTGCAGCAGTAGCATTACATGCAGTTCGTCAAAGTAAACTAAAAGCTGGTGATAAAGCAGCTGTCTTTGGAGTTGGGCCAATCGGGCTTCTTGTTATCGAAGCATTGCGTGCAGCTGGAGCAGCTGAAATTTATGCAGTAGAGCTTTCAGAAGAACGTGCTGCCAAAGCTTTAGAGTTAGGCGCAACAGCAGTTATTAACCCTAAAAATGAAGATGCAGTAGCCCGCCTACATGAATTAACAGATGGTGGAGTAGATGTTGCATTTGAAGTAACAGGTGTCCCTGTAGTATTACAGCAAGCAATTGATTCTACAACATTTGAAGGTGAAACAATTATTGTCTCTATTTGGGAATCTGAGGCTTCTATTCTGCCTAACAATCTCGTACTAACAGAGCGTTCTGTAAAAGGTATTATTGCTTATCGCGATATTTTCCCTGCCGTTATGGAATTAATGAAACAAGGCTACTTCTCTGCTGAGAAACTTGTTACAAAACGTATTGTACTGGATGAAGTGGTAACAGAAGGCTTTGAAGCATTAATGAAAGAACGAAATCATATTAAAATCCTTGTAAATTCACAAGCATAATTGATTATATAGAGACAGGTAGAGAAAATAGTTTCTCTACCTGTTTTTGATTTGTTATCGCACACGTGTTAATTAACTAAAATTATACAGTTTCTGGACAATTGAGGTCTCTATGACACATCAGGATTTCTTTCCCACTGCACATTGTCTTTTAAACGAAACACTCACAAACGTAGTTGTTGTTAATGATTCCACTACAGTCCACTATCTTAAATTTTAAATTTATTGATTTCTTCCTTCACGGACACCGCTTCTTCACTTAATGACTTTGCAACTGCATTTATTTCTTGAATAGTTGCAGCTTGCTCCTCTATTGTCGATGCAATTGTTTCAGATTGCTGTGCAGCTTGAATAGCAGAAGAAGACATTTCATTGACCGATGCTGCCATTTCTTCCGTACTCGCAGAAATTTGTTGTGTAGAAGCAGACACATCCTCGATTTGAGATGCCATATCACCAATCGCTTTTAAAATTCCATCGAAGGCATTTTGCGCATTTTGAATAAATGTGACACCCTCATCCACATTCAATACAGTTACACTTACTGCCTTTTCTACTTCCATCGTTTCTTGCTGAATAAGTGCGATTACATCCACTATTTGGTTGGCAGATGCTTTAGATTCCTCTGCTAATTTGCGTACTTCATCAGCCACGACTGCGAAGCCTTTACCATGCTCTCCTGCACGAGCCGCCTCAATTGCAGCATTTAGTGCTAGAAGATTTGTTTGCTATTAACGACTTCAGCCGATTGTGTGCTTAGCTTCTTAATACGTTCATTTGTTGTATTTGAAGATTGTTGGATAGTCGACATTTGGTTTTCTGCGACATGCAACGTTTTTTCACCATCATTTGCAATAGATTGTGTGTCTACTGCCTTAGAAAGAAGCATTTGAGTAGCCTCTGCAATACGTTGAACACCTTGGGCTGTTTCATCCATTGCTATCGAACTTTCACGACCAGTAGTAGCTGCTTGATTATCACTGGTTGCCATTCCCTCTACAAGGTTTGCAATATCATGAGAAGAATGTGAAATTTCGTCTGTACTTGCTGCTAATTGTTCAGCTGCTGATGTTGTATGCTCAACATTTGCGGTCATGCTATGTATAAGTGAATGTAAATTAGACTTCATCAAATTAAAAGAATCTGCTAAATCTTTAATTTCATCCTTTGTTCTGACTTCAATATCCTTTTGACATAAATCTCCTTTAGCAATTACCTTTGCTGCTGAAGTTAGCTTATTGACAGGAACAACGATGGAACGTGCGAATACAATCCCAACTACTATACAAATAATTAAAATAATGCAGAACATCCATAAGAACCACTGCTTATTATCATCAATAAGCTTTTCAACATTTGTTAATGAATTTTGTATTTCTGTAATGTTTTCTTGCTGGAACATATCTACTTTTTCATTAATCTCAACTGATGTAGTATCAAATTTTAGCATAATTTTATTCCCTAGCTCTGGTCCACCTTGAATATAGCTATTAGCCATTTTCTGGCCAGTGCTATAATACTCATCAAACGCTACTTTAATCCCATCTAATCTTTCCTGATATTTCGGATGCAAATTTTTCAGTTGCTCCAAATCCTGATAAAAAATTTTGCTATATTTTTCTGCTTGCTCAAATCCATCATCTAAATTATTGAGTGCTCTTGTGGCTCTAATATCCGTCAAATATTGCTGAACCTGTACAACCGACAACTTCATCTCATCTGCTAGTAACGTCGTTTGAAGTGTTTTTTCTTTTATTAAATGTACTTGCTCTTGTTGGGATTTGGCATTTTGTTGTTGAAGAATCCCCATAATTAAAACTAATAATACAATAAGACCAAATGACACTATACTTCTAACTTTAATTGTCACAGTATCCCCCCTATTTTTAACCTCTGCTATTTTAGTCTAACAAAAGGATCATCACCATAACGTGTGGTTGATTTCCGTTCCGACTGGGCGCTTTGTTGCTGTCGCTTCGCTTTCGCACAGATAAAATATTGTTGCTGTCGCTTCGCTTTCGCACAGATAAAATATTGTTGCTGTCGCTTCGCTTTCGCACAGNTATTGTTGCTTTCGCTTTCGCACAGAGCAAAGCTTCCTGGGGGCGTCCGATGAGCCGCTTCACTCGCGTTGCTCTCGCTCCAAGGTCTCATCTGTGACGCTAATCCCCAAGGAGTCGCCCAGCCTCCACTCCAATCAACTTATATATATGGCATACGTTTTCATCCACAACTTTTGGTGATGAGCCTAACAAAAACATATTAACAATTTATTTACATAAATGTAATACATATTAATTTGCTAACTTCAAAAATCACCATTTTCTATGGTGCATACACAACATTATACCTTTGCAAAGAGTAGGAAAAGTGAAAAATATATGTAGTTTTTAAGAATTTTCCCTACTTATTGACTACATCTGAAATGAGTAATAATTACGTGGATATAAAGGGATACCTTCACAATCGCCTTAGTTGTTTAATTGTGTGTGTCGAACGCTAACATAACCCTCTGCATATCATATCTATAATCAGGTATGTCATCAATGTCAAACAACTATTGAAAGGAGATCGTTATGGTATTTCGACCAACTTATCCGTTCTCAATGTATCCTGGTGGCATGAGGATGCCCATGCAAATGCCCATGCAACAAATGCCAATGCAACAAATGCCGATGCAAATGCCAACACCACAGATGTCACCGCAGTCCTTTTTACCGCCTGGAGGCTTCCAAAATCAACCACGAATTCCGGGTGGTTTTCCAATGTCCAGTGGAATAGGATCATTTGGAGGACAAATGCCAATGCCCATGCAGGAGCCTTCAAAAATCGGTTCATTTTTACAGCAGGCGAATAACTTATTTAACTCAGCGAAAACATATACACCTTACATTCAACAAGCAATGCCAATGGTAAAGAATATTCCGTCACTTTTAAAATTGTATAAAGGATTTCAAGGTCTCCCTGCTGCTGGAGCTGCAGCAGGAGCTGCCGCAGGGGCTGGAGCAGTAGCAGCTGAGGCAGCAGCTAGTGAAGGAGCACGTTCTACTAAAAGCCGAAAAGCGTCGCGGCAAAATGCATCATTCACTCCTCCTGATCCACTTCCATCTAAGCCACGTATTTTCCAGCCACCTATGTAGATGAACGTTTCTTTGTATTCGCCGCCCCTGTCCGTTATAATGTAGATAGGTAAGCTTGAAAGGAGTCACAACCATGCAAGTATTAAAAATTAATCCACGTGGCTATTGCTACGGTGTTGTTGATGCGATGGTTATCGCTCGAAACGCCGCACTTGATAAAACATTACCAAGACCTATCTACATTTTAGGTATGATCGTGCATAATAAACATGTCACAGATGCCTTTGAAGAGGATGGCATCATCACATTAGATGGCGAGAATCGTTTAGAAATTATTCAACAAGTTGAAACAGGCACTGTTATTTTTACAGCGCATGGTGTTTCACCTGAAATTCGTGAAATTGCAAAGCGAAAAGGCTTAGTATCCATTGATGCTACATGTCCTGACGTTACAGTTACACACGATTTAATTCGTGAAAAATCAGCAGATGGCTATGATATTATTTATATCGGTAAAAAAGGCCATCCCGAGCCAGAGGGAGCAATTGGTGTTGCACCAAATCATGTGCATTTAGTGCAATCATCCACTGATATTGATGCATTAAATTTAACAAATGATAAATTACTAGTAACGAATCAAACGACTATGAGTCAATGGGATGTCGCTCATTTAATGGATAGTTTAAAAGAGAAATTCCCACATATTGAAGTGCATAAAGAGATTTGTTTGGCAACACAGGTACGTCAAGAGGCAGTTGCTAAGCAAGCTGGGGAAGCCGATTTACTAATTGTTGTTGGTGACCCTAAATCCAATAACTCGAATCGTTTAACGCAAGTGTCTGTTGAAGTAGCAGGGACACCATCATATCGTATTGCAGACGTTTCCGAGCTAAAAATTGAATGGTTAAAAGGAATTAATTACGTCGCTGTTACAGCAGGTGCTTCAACGCCAACGCCTATTGTAAAAGAGGTTATTTCATTCCTTGAACAATTCGATGAAAATGATGAATCAACACAAATCATTAAGCGTACAGTTACAATAGACAAAATTTTACCTAAAATTAAAACGCCAAAGCCAGTCGAAAAAATTATGCCTTACTAACTAAAAAAACCTGATTGCCTATTTTTTGACAATCAGGTTTTTTTCACTGTAGAGGAAACTATAGATTTTAAGTTGTAGATAATCAAAGGCATCGTTTTCGTCTAGGCTAAAGCGCCACATCCTCGAGGTTGCTTCGATCCCCCGGGCAAAAGTGGTAGAGCGCTTACTTTTATTTCGGACTCTCCAGCGCTTGTCGGATGTAAACGAGCGCTTTAGCGCATTTGTTCTTATTTACTAAAATAATAATTGACTGGACGACCAATACCACCATAATGCACATCCATCGTAATTTCCTCTTGTTTTTCTAAATAGTCTAAATATCTTCTTGCTGTTACGCGTGCAATGCCTACACCACTGGCAACTTCTTCTGCCGATGCTCCTTCTACAGATTGCAAATAGTGCACAACTTTCTCAAGTGTTGCACGATTAAAGCCCTTAGGTAAACTTTTTTCTGACCGTAAGACATTTGATTGCTGAACCTCATTATGCCCGCCATGATAATGGAATAACTGATCAAGCTCCCCTTGTGTTAGCTCATGCTCTGTTTGCATTTGCTTTTTGAAGCGCAAATAATTTTCAAGTGTTCCTTGCACTCGTTCAAATGAAAAAGGCTTCATAATATAATCAAAGACACCAAGATGCAGGACTTGTTTTACAGTTTCCATATCATTAGCAGCTGTTACCGTAATTACATCTATGGGTAATTTGAGTTCACGGATTTTTCGTAAGCTTGTCACTCCATCCTGCTCTGGCATGAAAATATCCATAAATACTAGTTCTGGTTTAAGCTTACGAATTTGAGCAATCCCCTCAACACCATTTGAGGCTTGTCCAATGACTTCGAATCCAGCTACCTTTTCAATAAATTGGCGATTAACCTCTCGCACCATCGGATCATCCTCTATTAATAAAACCTTCATCTGTGCCACTGTTAGCCCTCCATACACTCTGTTCTATCTCTATATGTGCAAATTTCCACCTAAGGAAGCGTCAAACTGTTCCCATAGAGTTTCTCGCTTCTACTTCAAAATCAACTATTAATATTAAATCTCTTCATCACATGGGGTTGATTTCCGTTCTGACTGGGCGCTTTGTTGCTGTCGCTTCGCTTTCGCACAGATGCTGTCGCGCAGAGCAGAGCTTCTTGGGGGTGTCTGATGAGCCGATTCACTTGCGTTCCAAGGTCTCATCTGTGACGCTAACACACAAGGAATCGCCCAGCCGTAACGAAAATCAACTTATAAAAATGGCCTTGTGGTGACGAGCCCATTAAGTATGATAAAAAGTTATTAAAAAGCTTGTTCCCTTTTTCGGTTCACTTATGACCTCTATTTCACCCTGCCCTTTTTGTACAATTTCTTTTATTAAATAAAGTCCAAAACCTCGACCTTTTTTCTCTTTTGTTGAATAGCCATTATCAAAAATATGTGCCTTTACCTCATCTGTCATGCCTATACCATTATCCGTTACTAAGATTGCCAACACATCCTCATCCTCATCAACAGAAACGTGGATAATTTTTTCTTCCATCTGTACATCCCTTAATGCATCAAAAGCATTTTCAATTAAGTTACCAAATAAAATGACGAAATCATGATGATCTAAATTGTTAGGAAATGCTGTCAGACGACTTTCTCGGTCAATCTCCAATCGAATTCCCTGTTCTTTTGCATAGGAAATTTTACTAAGCAATAATCCTGAAATATTTTCATTTTTAATCCGTTCATTTAAAAAGTTTGTAATTTCATCATGTTCTTCTTTCACTTGTGTTAAGTAAGATAGTGCCTGTTCATGATGTCCAAGCTGTAAAAGACCAGCAATTGTGTGCAATTTATTTTTATGTTCATGTGTTTGTACGCGTAATGCTTGTACAAATGCCTTAACACCTGTTAATTCCTCTGCAAGCTTTTTCACTTCTGTACGATCCTTAAACATTGCCACAGCTCCGACTGTTTTTCCATTTACTTGTATAGGAATACGATTACTCATAATACTGTGATCATTAATATAGAGCTCTCGATTGAAAATGGGTTTATCCAGCTCCAAAATTTCAGGTAATCGTGTATCAGGTAACACGTCCATAATTTTCTTCCCTATTAATGTTGACGGTTGTTTGCGAACACATAATATTTCACATGCTTTTTCATTAAATATTGTAATTGTCAATTCATTATCAATGGCAATAATTCCTTCATGCATCGCGTTAAAGGTTTCTGTTCGCTCTACGTACATTTTAGCAATTTCATGGGGCTCTAGCCCAAACATTTGCTTTTTCATATGAAGTCCCAAGGTATGAGCACCCCATGCACTAAAGAAAATAGACAACAAAATTGTCATCATTAATTCTGTTTGAATAGATTGTAGTAATTCAGCAACAGTTAAAACACTATAGCCCACTACTACTACCCCTATTTGTTTTCCTTCATTATTCATGATTGGGACGAATGCTCGTACCATATCTCCATGTTCACCATGTGCAATCGATGTATAATAATGCTCAGCAAACGCTGCGTTTAGATCACCTGACTGCGAAACTTGACCGATTTCTTCTGTATTTGGATGTGAATACTTGCGTCTTTGCATATCAAGTACAACAATATATTGTGCGCCATTTATATCACGTATTTCTTCCACTACAGGATTAATGTGTTTAGTAGCCTCGTTAAAATTATTATTTGTAATGTAGGTTTTCAGTTCAGGGAGCTGTGATACGGTTTTTGCTACAAGCAAAGCCTGATTTCCAAGCTTATCCTTCTGCTCATTCATTACAAACCCTAGCAAAAATGTACCACCTATACTAAAGGAAAGCATGAGAATAAAAAAAGTCAGAGACATGATCTTTCTCTTCATCGATAATTTTTGAAATTTCAAGATGTACGCCTCCCTCTACTATATTTTAGCTTACTCCATATGTTAGAATAACAAAAACATCAGAAAATACGAATTAATTGGGTGTAATAGATGAAAAAATTTATTATTGGAACAATAGCAACCGTTTTACTGTTAACAATAGCGATTGGCGTTCAACAAGGCTTACTACTCAGCAAGCCTCTTCCTTATGATGATGAGCAAAAAGGCTTGGACACACAAATTACGATTCATTTAAGTCACGTTGTAGCTGAGAATACGCCAAAAGGACAGGCTGCAAGTAAATTCGCCGAGCTTGTTGAGGAAAAAACAAATGGTGAGGTAAAGGTACATGTGTACCCAAACTCCTCCTTGTTTAATGATGAAAATGAGTTTCAGGCTTTGCAAAATGGAGAAGTAGAAATGATTATCCCTACTTTTTCAAAGATGACTTCCTATCTACCAAATTGGCAGGTTCTTGATTTACCCTATCTTTTTAATACGGATGATGAAGTTCATGAGGTTCTTACAGGATCGATTGGAGAACAATTGTTAAATGAGCTTGAGCCTTTTCAAATAAAGGGTCTGGGCTTTTGGCATAATGGCTTTAAACATTTAACCTCTGTCGATCATCCTATTTATTCATTTGAGGATTTAAAAGGCTTACGTGTCCGTACAATGCCAAGTAAAGCTCTTGAAAAGCAATTCGAGGCTGTTGAGGCAACACCAATCCCGATTTCCTTTAGCGAGGTTTTTACTGATTTAGAGTCACATGCCATTGATGCTCAGGAAAACACAGCGTCAAATATTTATTCTAAAGGTTTTTACAAAGTGCAGAAGCATATGACATTAACAAAGCATGGGATTTTAGGATATGCTGTTTTAATGAATGAAAAATTTTGGAAATCCTTACCTTTAAAAATTCAAAAGCAAATTATGGCCGCTATGAAAGAAACAACAGACTGGCAATTTGAGCAAGCTGTACAAATGAACGAAAAAGATTTGCAAAAACTAGAACAACAAGATAACTTTGAAATTTATACAATGAGCAATCAGGAACGCCAACGCTTTAAAGAAAAGCTAAAACCTGTCTATGATTTTTATAGAAACAATGTACAAAACAATGATGCTTTATCGGAAATTGAAAAAATAGTTTCCCCTTAAAGTAAAATTTTGATTAGTGGGGTTTTCTTCATCCCCACTGATTATTGGCTGTCGCTACAAAAACATTTGCTGAATGAAGATAAATATTTTTGTTCATTAATGATAAATCCTCATGGTCGTGGGGGTTTTTTTCTTTTGTATTATAATAGATTCTAAAATTACGAAACTACTATAAAACAGCTTAGAACCCTTGATATCACTATGTTTACTTCCCTTCCAACTAAAAATGAACAAAATGAACAATAGAAACTTTACGGTCATAAAAACTATTGTCGGAAAATTTCAGCTATGATAACCACATGAAAGCGTTCACACAATATTCATAAATAGTGTAAGGGGAGAACTTTATGCGTATAAATTTTAAAAACTTAACAGTACAAGTCCTGATTGCCATTGTACTTGGTATTATTGTCGGTGCTGTGTTCCCAGAATTCGGAGCAAAGTTAAAAATATTGGCAGATATTTTTATTAAATTAATTAAAATGTTAATAGCACCTATCATTTTCTTAACGGTTGTTATTGGAATTGGTAGTATGGGCGATGTAAAAAAAGTTGGTAAAATTGGCGGGAAGGCATTAATTTATTTTGAAATTGTCTCTACTTTCGCACTAGCAATCGGCTTAATCGTTGTCAATATTGTACAGCCTGGTAAAGGCTTTAACACAGAGGCTGCAAACGGTGCAGATGTTTCCCAATATACAGAGGCAGCAGCCGCTACAGAGCATGGCATTGGTGCATTTATTATGCAAATTATACCTGATAATGTTGTCGGGGCACTTGCCAATGGAGAGTTATTACCTGTTTTATTCTCAGCTGTTTTATTTGGCATAGCTGCTGCTGCTATTGGTGAACCAGCTAAACCAGTTATTACATTTTTCGAACAAGTAGCAGATATTTTCTTTAAAATTGTTAATATGGTCATGAAGGTTTCCCCGATTGGTGCGTTTGGTGCTATGAGCTACACAATCGGAAATTTCGGTCTTAAATCACTTGGAAACTTAGGATTTTTAATGCTATCCGTTTATATTACAATGTTTATCTTTATCGTAGTAATCATTGGCCTTATTACACGTTACTTTGGATTCAGTATTTTTAAATTTATTAAATATATTAAAGATGAAATTTTTATCGTTATTGGAACATCATCATCAGAATCTGCACTCCCTTCGATGATGCGCAAATTAGAAAACTATGGTTGCTCGAAACAAGTAGTTGGTCTTGTTGTGCCGACAGGGTATTCCTTTAACTTAGATGGTACGTCTATTTACTTATCGATGGCAGCTATTTTTATCGCACAGGCTTATGGAGTTGATTTAGATATTTGGCACCAAATTACATTGCTTGCTATTTTAATGCTGACATCAAAAGGGGCAGCCGGTGTAACAGGCTCAGGCTTCATTACGCTTGCGGCAACGTTAGCAGCATTCCCTATGATTCCAGTTGAAGGAATTGCTCTTTTAATTGGGGTCGACCGCTTTATGTCAGAGGCTCGCGCCGTTACAAACTTAATTGGTAATGGTGTAGCAACAGTTGTCGTTTCAAAAATGGAAAAAGAATTCGATCCAGAACAAGAAAAACGTGCTCTTGCAGGGGAAGTCACAACCCAACAATAACAATTTCCCCTTGACGTTATTGCGTTCGGATTTTGAATTGTGCCGATGCACAATTCAAAATCCGTGACATCCGCTGGAGGTTTATCTTCATTCAGTGGGTGTGGAACTTATCAAGAGTAAATTATTAAAAATCCATTAACATCAATGCTTTTACTATAAGGACATGTATTTAATGCATTAAAATCAAACGGTGTTAAAATAATGTAAATAAAAAGCCTAATTCCTCTCTCTTTTTTAGCGAGGAATTAGGCTTTTGATCTACAATAATTGCGTCCGATAATGGATTAACTAGGGAGTCTAAAACAAGTTTTCACAAACCTCATTGACCTATGTCTAATTATTCAATAAGCATTGTCATTTTTCTACTGATGGTTTCCATTCCAAAAATCACATAGTGGCAACTTCCAAACATTTAAATCTAGATCAAATGAATTACTCTCTTTATTTTTAATGGTCCCGCCCAAATGCTTTTGTTTTAATATTTTCCTTATCAAGAAATTCTTCTATTTTTTTCTGTTCTCTGCCATTCACTACTTTACCTTTGTCAATTATTGATTTAATGTTTACTTTTGGGAGGAGCTCATTTCACTTCCCTTGAACAGCTCGCTCTTGAACTTGTTGATTATGTTCATTGGTTCAATAACATTCGAATTCACGGAACTTTATCGCCCTTTGATTAAAGGTTGCTAGACATTCTTTTATTTAATATGAACAAGCATATAATTAGAATTAAATTAACAACTAAAACGATGATACTACCTTCAATTTTATAGATGCCACCTGATATTAATGGATTTCCTTGAAACGTACTGTTTAAGAGATTCGGATAATCACTTGCCAAAGAAACACCCCCAAATATAATCGCTCCAATTGTATTCCAAGCAAAATGAGCAATTATTGGTGCTACTATTGTGCCCGTGTATTCTAATAGTAATGTTACAAGTATACTCATTGAAACAACATTAAGCACTGGGATAATACCTGCTTCAAATGCTCCACCGTGCATTGCAGAGAATAAAATAGTAGTTAAAGCGGTTGCCACAATTACATTATATTTTTGCTTCCATAATTGATATAGATAACCTCTCATCAACAATTCTTGCATTATAACATTCAATAGTGATGCCAAAATCCAAATCCATATGTAATCAATATTGTTTTGGCCTTGTATATTTATTGTCTTTGTAAGTAAAAGGACAGATACCACGCTACCCAACCATAAGACACCTATTACAACACCTATTAGAGAATTTTTAAAGAATCTTGAAGCTATGGGGATCTTAATTTTACCCTTTTCTATTACTGAAACAAAAATAATAGAAAATAAAACTACTAAAGCAAGTGGTACGAATTCCCACCATAATCGTAATAATGCCTGATTATTTGTTTCAATATCAGGCGTAAAAGAAATTAAAATTGCCCATCCAATAAAAAAGATAACTGTTTTTAAAATTGTACTTATTAACTTTTTCATTATTGATTCCTCTCCAATTACTGTGTATATTATTGAGTTTATATATTTTGCAAAATGGCCATTTTACGGAATTTTTTTTGTTATTTTCAACAAAAAATCTCCGTCATAATGCGAATTAAGGCGATGTCTTCTGCTTGTTCTTGTGTCATAATACTAAACTTATAGTTCATGGTCCCCCCTCGTCAAACTGTTTTACAAAATTTTTGTTGAAGGGTGAAACCTGGAGTAAAGCTTCCTCGTATAGTAAGTAGATTGGAGGCTATTTATGACTACATTTACCCTTACCTACCCAAAAGCTTTCGAGAGCTTTTCAAATATTCCTATTGTGAATGAACAAGATGAGATGGTTTGTGTGCTAGAAAAAGTTGAACGTTCATCTGTTGGAAAAATAATGAATGCTGTAATGCTAGTAGCTTCACAGCAATCATTACCACATCGTTATGAAACACGTACTACTTTAGGTGCACCTCTTTTTCAAGTGCAATTTACACCATTAACAAAGGGTGTTAGCCATCAGCTTATTATGCCAGATGGAACAATCTTACCTATACAACGGAAGACGGTTCAATTACTTGAATCTTCCTACTCTTTTACAATGGATGGACTCGCTTTTCGCTTTGAAAAGGATTTTACTTCAACCGCCTATTTATATTGCAATGATGAAAAAATAGCAAGTGCTACTAATATAGAAAATGAACTAGTGCGTACTGGTGTATCTTTTAAACTCTTTAACTCGGATGATACGCTTTTTGTCGCTTTACTTGCAACTCTGTATCAGGCAATATTCTCAATGAGTAATTAAAATATCACCATAACGTGGGGTTGATTTCCGTTCCGACTGGGCGCTTTCCTGGATGGTCCAGTTTCCACTCCAATCAACATATATACATGACATATGGTTTAATAAATGTCATCTCCGATTTTGGATGATGAACCATAAAACTCCTATTGTAAGGAGTTTTTTTGATATTAAAAATTATTAAGTAGCTTATTTACTGCTTCTACCACTACTGAAGGTGCATCATTAGACTTCATCGAATAAAAAAAAGCTGGTTCCACTACTGCTAGAATCATTCAATATATTCCGGGACACGAAATAAATTCGCTTTGTTTTGACTATTTTATGCCGTCCTTCTAATAAAGGAGTACACTAAAGAGGTAGAAATACTTTACTTTCGGAGGCATTTATATGGATACTAAAGCAGCAGAAATTAAAAATTTAATGACATTAAATCTACTTGTTCAAATTTTAGAGGAACGTGGTATTATGACCGATAGGGAATTAAAAGAACGTCTCACAAATAACGTTAAGCTTTCCTCTATGGATGCAGATTTAAAAGAAAAGGTTCTTGAAGAAATCAAACATTAATGGATGACATTTCGAAAAAAGGGGCCGCTTCCTAAGTGATGAAAATACTTTAAGCGGCCCTTTTTTTATATTTGCACCTTTAATTCCTTCACACGTACAGCAGTTCCTGTAATCGAAATATTTAATTTCCCTTTTTCACTTTTTACATGTACATGCACACGTCCATCTTTTCCAAGCTCTTGACCTTGTTCTACGATAAGTGTTTTTGGCAATTGTGCTTCTCTATCAATGTAATTTGCAAAATATGCTCCCATGACACCAGAGGCAGTTCCTGTAACAACATCTTCAATTGTTCCAGAATAAGGAGATGAAAAATGTCTTGCATGCATATCAGCGTTCTTATCAAATGCCTCTAAGCAAAAAGGATGCAAGGATGCTTTTGGCATTTCTTCTAGGATAGCTGGAAAATCTGCAGTTTGCGGGGTCATTTTTTCAAAGTATGTTAAATTTTTAATAGGTATTAGCAATGTCCAAATTCCTGTACTTCCATAAACTATCGGTAAACCAGGATGTATCGCTTCTTCTGTCAGTCCAATTGATTGTGCAAGCTTTGATTTTGAACCATTAAAGGCTTCAAACTGAGGCGCTGCATGTTGCATGGTGATATAAATTTGTCTTGTTTGTTGTTCTTTTATCTCAATTGGGAGAATTCCTGCTTTCGTTTCAATGGTTAGCTTTGACTTATCCTTTAGTAAACCTTTTGTTTTTAGAGCATATATCGTTGCCATTGTTGCATGTCCACATAAATTCATCTCATGCCCTGGCGTGAAATAACGTATACGTAAATCTGCTTTATCCGATTTTAGCGCAAAGGCTGTTTCATTAAAGCCTACTTGCTTAGCAATAGCCTGCATTTCTATTTCACTATATTGATCTCCCTCTACTACGACACCTGCTGGATTCCCCTTACTAGGTATCGTACTAAACGCATCACAATGATGAACGGTAACAATTTTCATATGCTTTTCCTTTCTCTTTATAAGCTCTATAGTAAGGCAGATTCATAAAAGCTAATTCAACTAATGTGTACTACCAAGCCTTTCAAAAGGCCACAATACAAAGCCTGCTGTTCCTAAAATTGTATCCTGCGAAACAAATCCAACTTCCGAACTTCGACTGTCTATACTTCCTCGGCGATTATCCCCGAGAACGAAAAAATGGCCCTCTGGTACTGTCATTTCTCCTAATTGCTCCTCTAGGATAAAATCATATGTAAAATCACCTTTATCCAGTAATGCTTCTTTATATTCAGTTAAATAGGGCTCATCATAAGCCTTTCCATTTATATATAAAACATCATCTTTATAGGCTATATGATCTCCTGGTAAACCGATGATTCTTTTAATATAATTCTCATCTTCTTTTGCTTCAAAGACAATAATATCGAAGCGGTCATAATTGGAAATTCGTGGTCCCACTTTATTAACAATTACTTTGTCTCCATTTTCAAAAGTCGGCTCCATTGAAGCACCTTTTACAGCTATAGGAGATAGAAAAAAATAACGTATACCCATTGTAAAAATGATTGCTAGTCCAATCGTTTTAAACCATGCCCAAAATTCATTCTTAGTTTGTTTTTGTGTCACACTTTACACTCCAATCCTTCTTCTCTAGTATCCAATTCTCTTACATTAATGGATACGAATTTCCTGTAAAAAGGTTTCATAACTTCTAATAATATAGCTCATCACCATAACCTGTGTTTGATTTCCGTTCCGACTGGGCGCTTTCCTGGGGCGTCCGATGAGCCGCTTCGCTCTAGGGTCTCGGGCCAACACGAGATTGGTCACGAAGGCGTTATCACAGGATGTGATGCTTTTAGCCTTTGTTCCTCTATTGCTGATCCCCAAGGAATCGCCCAACCTTGACTCCAATCAATTTATATAAATGGCATACGTTTTAACAAATGTCATCCACAACTTTTGGTGATGAGCCAATAATATTTAGATACTCTAGTATATTTCCCCTATAATAAAAAGAATTAGCACAAAGGCTTTTTGCCACAACGCTAATACTTAGTTTATAGGACATAATACTGCGATAGGATGGTGTTTTTTTACTCTGCTTGCCTTACATCTTGTTCAGTTAAGAGACCTGTAAATTCATCTGGTGCGACTTGCTTTTTCACTTTCATAGCTATTAAATAAACAATTATTGATACAATTAACGATTGAACTGCAGGTAGTCCTATTTGGTTTACGTATTGGGTGTAGTAGCCTACTGCCACAGCTGTAACTACAGCAATCGTAGCCATCCAGTTCCAGCCCTTAATTTCTATCCATTGCTTATTACGGATAAAAAAGAAGTCAGCAAACATAACACCTGCAATTGCTGGATATAGTAATGCGGTTAAGTATAGGAAATCTGTGAAGTAATCTAGAATTCCCATCAGCGCGATAATAATCGCTATAACCGTACCAATAAATGTAAGTAAGGCTCGTCCTTTACCAGAAGTAACATTTAAAACGTTTGCTAATGCTAAGCCCATACTATAATTATTAACAAGCTGCGATGTCCAAGTAGCTAACCATAAAATGAGGAAACCCCAAACTGGGAAACCTAGATTCATCATGACATTAACGATATCAGCATCGCCTACACCAACAGACATGATTGCACCTACGATAAATAACGGGAATCCGATTAAAACGATACCACTTGGAATTAATAAATTATCTTTCCATAATGGCTTTGCATATCGTGTATAATCGGATGCAATGACCCATTGCGAGACATTAACACCAATTACAAGACTAATTGCTGCCGCTATAGTCATCGACTGCTCAGGATTCCAGGATGAAATTGTTTCCCAACCTGTATTTTTTAACGCTAAGTAAATGCCACCAACAATTAATAATAACCCTGATGGAACGGCTAAATAATCTGTCCATTTCATAGAACCGTAACCGATAATTGAAGGTGCTGCAAAAAGAAGACCTGCTATTGTTGTTACTACTGCCCAAGCTATCCAATTATGCTTATAGTCGATTCCAAACATGGCGGCCATTGCATTACCAGCAACAGCCGTTTGTAATGCCCACCATCCAAGAGAAACGACAAATATCGTTATGCCAACAATTAATTTAGCTTGAATAGTACCAAAACTTGTTTTCGCTATTACCGAAGATGGAAGTCCTGTTTTAGCCCCGATATAGCCTTGTAATGTATTGCCTAACCATTGAAAACCAAATAATGCGATGATCAAAATTAGCAGAATTTTGCTTAATCCAAAGCTTGCTGTTAAACTAGCTCCTACCATTAAAACTGGAATTGTAAACTCAAGGCCACCAAAAATCATAGTTGGTGTAATCCAATGCTGTCGGTCACTTTCTGGTATTGCTGTTAATGCTGGATCTTTACCAAGCATTGATGTTTTTTCTGTATTGACTTCATTTCCCATTTCTTAACCTCCTTACTGTATCCAATGATATTATTTTTAGTTTGTTAGATTCCTTTAATAATAGTCTGAGTTTTCAATCTATTTTATATCTAATAATGCATAAACAATCTCCACTATTTCTTCACTATCATTCATACACCAATGCGCCTCCCCAGCTGGAATAAAGGATGCCTCCCCTTGGGTAATTCGATAGCTTTTTCCTCCAGATTCTCCTGTTAGGGAACCTCTCACAATAAAGGAATACTCATTTTCATTATGTGAGGTAGTTCCCGTTAAAGGTAATCGCTCACCAGGTTTTATTTTGACGAAGCCAAACTTAATTTCACTTTCTTTATATTGATCTTGAAATAAATTTTGCTGAACAATATCTTCTTGCGTAATTTCTTTAATAATCATGGCCAGTTCTCCTTTTACTGCGCATTTCGTTTTGGCAGTTCCTCGTAACTATAGTCCATTTCATCTACTCGAACATAAAAGAATGTTTCCGCCTCCTCCTTCGAAAAATAGCCATTTTTGACATCGCGCACTACTTGTTCAGCTGGTCGATTACGCGGATCTCCATAGCCTCCACCAGTACCAGTTATTAATTGAACAACATCGTTTTTATTTAACTTATATCTGGGGTATACACCGTATGGGCCATCAATTTCACCAGATGCCTTTTTAATGTAAAACTCATTTGGTGAACCATAATTGCCATTATCAATGCCCCATGGTAAAAATTTATTGCGTCCAAATGTTACAGTCACAGCTTGATTATCTGTCATTGCTCTATAGGAACGAATAACCCCTTTACCACCGATATATTCTCCAGCACCTGCTCCATTTCTATCCTCTCTTAAACTATATTCATCAATTAAGACACCATATCGTGTTTCTGCTACTTCTATTGGTACGTTGTATGTTTCACCATCTGAAAAACAGAATTGACCAGATGCACCATCTGCATCATTTCCGCCACCCCATCCACCTACAGATGGCTCAACGATTAAAAACGGTTCTCCTGTATCATGATGTGTACCGCTTAATGTCACTGCACAAACCGATAAAAATTGACCAGCTGTTAATCGACTAGGAATGTGTGGCGCTAACGCTTTCCATACTAAATCTAAGCTACCAAGCAATGTTTCAAAGTAATTGGAAACAGGCACCGGTCTTTCGGCAGACATAATTGATCGTGGATCAACGATAATTTTTAACGGCTTAAATACACCATCATTAACATCTTGAGCTGGATTTGTAATAGCTAAAAAGATGGCACGTACAGCTGATACTAATCCAGTGTAGGAACAATTGACTGGACCCGGCACTTGTGGCGAGCTTCCTCTAAAATCACAAATAAATTCATCATCTGTAATGGTTACCTTAACTTTAATAGGAAACGGTCCATTTCCGATGCCATCAGTATCGATAAAATCCTCTGCATAAAATTCACCCTTTGGAAGCTTTGCGAGCTCTTGTTTGGCCATCGCTTCTCCATGCGCTAAATGATAGTCAATCGCTGCTAAAATAGTTGCGACTGAATGTTTATCACATAATTCTTTGACACGTTTTTCGCCTGTTCTAAGAGCAGCAACCTGCGCAAACATATCTCCTAACGACAAATCTGGAAAGCGCACATTAGAACGGATAATCTCAACAATTGCCTCGTTTAATTTACCTTCGTCATAGAGTTTAAGACATGAGAATTGAAGCCCTTCTTGGAAAATATCTACTGAGTCATTCGTAAACGAACCTGGGTCCTTACCTCCAACTTCTGTCCAATGTGCTTTATTTGCGGAAAAAGCAATCAATTTTCCTTGATAAAAAATCGGCATAACGAGTCCAACATCTGATAAATGGGATCCCCCTCCTTGGTAAGGGTCATTGATGATCATAATATCCCCTTCCTTTAACTTATCACCTGGATATTTTTTTAGCGTTTCCTTGACCATAAAAGTCAGCATACCAATGAAGCCTGTTACACCATTACCCTGTGTTAGTAAATTACCTTCCGCATCAGTTAAGCCACTCGCATAGTCTAAAACTTCATAGATGATCGGACTCATAGAAGTTCGAGCCAAAGCAACGAACATCTCATCTCCAGCAGATAACAGCGCATCTTTCACAATTTCTAGCGTAAATGGATCAATTTGCGTGTTCAATGTCGTCATTATATTTCCTCCTTTTCAATAACGATGTTTCCGTAGGCATCTACATAGAGTGACTGATTTTTATAAATCACAGTAGCGGCAGCTTTTTCTTCTACGATGACAGGACCTTTTACTTTTTCTTCAATCGGCAATAACTCACGATTATAAATATTTGTTTTCACCCATCCATCCTGCTCATAATACACAGCACGTTGTTCTAGCCATGCATCTTGTAAACTGCTTTGACGACTAATTGTCTTCAGCTTTGGCTTACTTACCTTACCAAAAGCTGTCACATGAATATTAACAATTTCCGTCTCTGCGTCTGGCAATTTAAATGTAAAATTTTTCTCGTGTAAATGATTAAAATTTGCAATCGCCTTGTCTATGGTTGCTTGATTCCACTGGCCTCCATCTACAGGCACCTTAACGGTATGCTCTTGACCTAAATAGCGCATATCGGCATAGCGTTGGAAAAATACATTGTCTTCTCCCATGCTTTCAGCTTTAAAATGTTGAATAGCATTGCTTTCAATCTCCGCCCATACTCTATTCATTTCAACTAAATCAAGTTCATGCATTCGTTTAATATATGTTTGAATATAATCGTGGCGTAAATCTGTCATAAGCATTCCCCATGCAGAAAATACGGGTGATGCAATCGGAATAATGACTTTTTTAACACCTAATTCAAGTGCTAAAGCAGGGGCATGCATCGAACCACCGCCACCAAAAGCAATCAATGTGAAATCTCGAGGGTTATGACCTTTACGAATTGAAATTAACTTTAGTGCATTTAACATATTAGAATTTGCAATTCGAATTATGCCAAGTGCTGCTTCTTCTGCAGACATGTTAAACGGATTTCCTATTTTCTCCGCAATTACATTTTTAACATTGTCGAGATTGACATTAAAATCAAAATTTTTCGGTGACAATCTACCTGTTAATAAATTAGCATCTGTTGTTGTTGGTTCTGTTCCACCTTGTCCATATGCAACTGGTCCAGGACGAGCACCTGCGGATTGTGGTCCAACTTTTAAAGAGCCTGCACTATCAATCCAAGCGATAGAACCTCCACCGTTACCAATCTCTACAATATCAACAACAGGCGTTTTAATCGGATAACCTGCATGACGATTATCTTTTTCAATATAATAATCTGTTGAAACCTTTACCTCGCCATTTTCAATTAAAGAGCACTTCGCTGTTGTACCCCCAATATCAAAGGCAATAATATTTTTTTCACCTAATATTTCACCAAGTACAGCTGCACCTAAAATGCCAGCAACCGGACCAGACTCCACCATATTTATTGGGGAACGTTTTGCATTATCAAACTTTGTTGTCCCTCCATTTGATTGCATAATATAGCTTTGTTCAATATTGACAGTATCCTGTAATTTTTGCTCAAGACGATCAATGTATGTTGTGGCAGCTGGCTGCACATAAGCATTCAATACTGCCGTATTTGTTCGTTCATATTCACGCCATTCTTGTGTAATTTCACTAGAAGCGGTTACTTGTATCTCTGGCCACAATTTCTTAATCTTTTGCACAGCCGCTTTTTCGTGCTCATTATTAACGTAAGAATGTAAAAAGGAGACAGCAATCGCCTCTACCTGTTCCTTCTTAAAGTAGTCCACTATTTCTTCAAGCTCATTAACATTTATCGCTTCTAATACTTGTCCTTTATAATTAAGCCTTTCAGTAATTTCTCTACGTAAATAACGCTCTACGAATGGCTGTGGTTTTTGGTACTTGACATTAAACAAATCTGGTCGATTTCCACGTGCAATTTCTAATACATCTCTAAAACCTTTTGTTGTAATTAACCCAGTTTTAGCTCCCTTACGCTCTGTCAATGCATTGATAATTACCGTAGTACCGTGGATAAACATTTCTAATTGTGTTTGATCAACACCACCCTTTTTAATGACATCGATAACTCCCTGCTCAAAATTTGGCGGAGTTGTATTACTTTTCTCATAGCCAAAGTTTCCTTGTCCATCCACATATACTAAATCAGTAAATGTACCTCCGATATCTGTTGCAACTCTCATTTCATACACCTAACCTTCCTTATTAATTTTTTAGAAAATTACTGGCGTTAAAACAGATAAGACAACACTTTCTTCATTCAAAGGATTTTCCCATGTATGTGGTACTTCAGAGGGATAGTGAATCGTTTCGCCCTCTCGAAGAAAATATTCCTGTCCACCTACTTTAAAAAGCACTGCACCTTTTAAGACATAATAAAATTCTTCACCGGGGTGAGTTGATTCTTGATTTTTTTCTATTTGACCTGGTGCAAGCTTTACTAGTAATGGCTCAAGATTTCTACCACTAAAATTACCATTGAGGCGCGTATACTCTACTGAAGATCCTTCTAGTTTAAAAGGTTTGCGATCATCCTCCTTTACAACATATGTATTATTTGAAACCGACTCAAAAAAATAAGTGATAGGTACTGAGAAAGCATCGGCTACTTTTTTGAGAGATGTAATAGCCAATGACGAAGAGCCTCTTTCTATTTGGGATAGAAAGCTAATCGATAAATTAGTCTTTTCGCTTAAGTTTTTTAACGTCATGCCTTGCTCGATTCTCGTTCTTTTAATGATTTGATGGATCTCTTCCATTAGTCACCTCTTTTAATCACACTGTAATTATTAAAGTATTAGTGTAATTTTTTAAATAATATCATATTGTTTTTTAAATAGAAAGAAAATTTAGATTATTTATTATGTTTTTCAACAAAATTAGACTAACTCTCTTAATTTATTGATTAAGCTAAGCGGAGATTCGATCAGCGCACCATTTATTGCCACAGTGCAAGCCTTAAGTTAGCTAGCACTTTCTCAATGTTTTTAAGACATACAATAACAACCAATGTGTTAACTGCATAAAAAAAGCAATATGCACTTTTTACTGTACATACTGCTTAAAGTTCTTATCGAATTGTTTTTAATGCTGTTGACCAAGGGATAAGCTGATCTAACATTTGATTTACTGAATCGGCTTGCACATCCTTTGGTTTAAATACCGTGCCGTTTTCGAAGTCTGTAAATAATGATAAAGCAGGATGTACGCGAACATCCGCTACTAATAATTCACCAAGAATACCACGTAAATGCTCAGCTGCTCTTGCACCACCAACAGAACCGTAAGAAACAATACCTGCCGCCTTATTATTCCATTCCTCACGTAAGTAGTCTAATGCATTTTTTAGTGCACCAGTAATGGAATGGTTATATTCTGCAACGATAAATACAAAACCATCACATGCAGCGACTTTCTGTGACCATGTAGCTGCTCCTGAAGCATCTCCACCTGGCTCACCTAAAAATGGCAATTTAAAATCTGCGATATCAATAATTTCATATTCCGCATCGCCGCGTTTTTCAGCTACTTCCTTCACCCATTCTCCCACTTGTGGACTTAAACGACCTTCACGCGTACTACCTAAAATTACCCCTATTTTCAACATATTATTCCTCCTTGTTTTATCCCTCAAAGTGTGACCGTATCATTACGTTCATCAAATTGAATAAAATCGGCTCTCTTAGCCATGTTGTACAAGAGACCGTTCCTTTATTCAATGGATAGATGATTAATTAAAACCTTTTTATTTCAATTTAATTTATCTTCAATCCAAGATAAAAATATCATGTATTTATAAAAATTGTCAATTTTTCAATTGTTTTTCCTACTAACTATTTAAACTTGCAAATATAATTATTTTATTTTTATTGGTCTTTCTAATGCTGCAAGCTCATCCTCAATCGATGCATATTGTCTTTCTACAACATATTTTGCATCTGAAATAGCCGCATTATAAATATGTGGAGCAATGTTTTCCTTGATAAAATCCAACATTCTCTCTGCTTCAAATTCTGTAATATCCTCATCACGATTATTATAGAAAAATCGTTGAATATCAGCTATTATCGTTTCCTGTTGTTCTTTTGTTAATCGAATAAACAATCCAAAACTCTCCTTCCATCCCAATTTATACTTACCTATCATAACACTCTAAAATTAATCTATGCATACACAAAAAGGCTGAATTATAGTAACAATAGCCTTTGTATAGTGTTGAAAAACAAAATGCAAAAAAAATTGGTGAATGTGAATGTTATGGCACTTTTAGTGAGGGTGATTTAATAGGACACCTTAATTTTTTTGACACAATAGTTTTTCGACAACATGAAAAGACTGAATTATAGTAAATACTATAATTCAGCCTTGTAATTTTCACTATTGACATTTAAATGAATAGTTTGTTGATAGAAAATTCTTTTCCTTTGAGACAATGGCTTCTCCACCATCTTTTTCACATTGCTCGGTCATAGTATCAATTTTTTTTGCATTCATCGTATTCGTCATGAATGTCATACCTACCCCAAACACAGCAATCAGCAAACCAATCATAATCCATAACTTGCCGGCTTTATTGCCAGCAGGTCTTTCACTCGCCACATCTATTCCCCTCTCTTATACGAATAAAAACGGTTCTGTATGAATAGTAGATTGTATAAATTCAACAGAATATTTTTTATCCTCACACATTTTTGCCATCTTTTTAGCTACTCCTGTAATCATCACTTTCTCCACATGATGACCTGGATCTACGATTTGCAGACCAATTGCCTGAGCATCTTGTGCAGTATGGAAATACATATCTCCTGTTAAAAATACATCTGCTCCAGCACGCTTTGCCGAATAGATATATTTATTTCCATCGCCACCGACAAGCGCAACTTTTTTCACCTTCGACTGTAAATCGCCAACAACTCGGACAACAGGTACATCTAGCTGCTGCTTTACAAATTGAGTAAATTCATGAAGAGTCATTTCTTGTGGTAAGAGGCCAACTCGTCCTAAGCCCATTACATTTGTTTGCTGGTCTAGGCGAATGATATCATAGGCAGGTTCTTCATACGGATGTGCGTTTAACATTGCCTTTAATACACGATTTTTTATGGATTCCGGAAATACTACTTCTAGCTTCACTTCTTCTTCCACATGTAATTCACCGATGGAGCCTACATGTGGATTTGCACCTGATAGTGCACGGAAACGTCCTTCTCCCAATGTAGTATAGCTACACGCTTCATAATCGCCAATGCGACCTGCTCCCGCCTTTGCTAATGCCTCTCGTAAATCATTGGCATTTGCAGTCGGTATAAAAATAGCTAGCTTCAACATATTTTCAGCATATGTTTCTTCTAAAATAGAACGATTTTCAAGCTGAAGAGCATCTGCTAGTAGATCGTTGACACCACCTTCAGCCACATCTAGATTCGTATGTGCTGCATAAACGGCAATATCATTTTTTATAAGCTTTTCATATAAACGCCCAGCTGGATTGTCTGTACGAATATTCGAAAGTCGTCTAAAAATCGGTGGATGATGCGCTATTATTAGCTCGCATCCTTGAGCAATAGCCTCTTCTGCTACTGCTTCATTAACATCTAATGTGACTAATACTTTACTTACAGCTTTGTTTAATGTGCCAATCGCAAGACCGATTGGGTCATTTTCCATACAGGCTAACTTTTTAGGTGACCATGATTCGAATAATTGTATAATTTCTTGACCATTTACTGTTTTCATCTCACAAAACCCCTTCCACTAAATCGAGTAGAGCGACTAACTCTGCACGTTTTTCTTCAATTTCAGGTGTTTGATCTGCCCCTTCAATGGACTGTAATACACGCTGCCAATTTTCTTTTTCACGCGACCATTTTTTAATAAATGCTGGTGATTTTCGTTGCATTAATTTCGGTCCAAATAAAATTTCCGGTTCCGTTAACGTCATTGGGCTTCTTTGCAATACAAGAATTTCATAAATTTTATCGTCTTCCTCTAAAATCTCTTCATCCTGTATTGCCCAATTATGCGCTAAAGCCCATTCGCGAATCACCTTGGCATGGATATTCGGTTGCAAAATAAGACGTGTTACCCCTTCAAGTTTTTCTGGATGTTTCTCTAAAATGGAAACAATAAGAGGTCCACCCATCCCCGCAATAGTAACTGTATCTACGTGGTCTGCTGCTTCTACTGCCGCTAAGCCATTCGCAAGTCGCACCGTAATTTTTTCTGTTAACCCTTCTTTTTGCACTTGTCCAACTGCTGATTCAAATGGCCCTTTCACAACTTCTCCTGCTATTGCATAAGAAGCAATACCTTTATGAATTAAGTAACATGGTAAATATGCATGGTCGCTGCCAATATCTGCTACAACCGCACCCGAGGGAACAAATTTTGCTACTGTTTCTAATCGTTTTGATAATTTTTGTGCGTTCATTTTTTACCGCCTACCTTAAATAGTGTCAATCCTTAGTATGTATGATGTCGTGCAAAAAAAC
This sequence comes from Lysinibacillus sp. FJAT-14222, assembly GCF_001278875.1. Lineage (NCBI taxonomy): Bacteria > Bacillati > Bacillota > Bacilli > Caryophanales > Bacillaceae > Lysinibacillus > Lysinibacillus sp. FJAT-14222. Next base: position 107,638 of record NZ_LIYL01000034.1, read on the forward strand.
AAATGGAGTTGCCTCAAATTTTGAGCAACTCCATCTTTCATTAACTGAATGAAGATAAAAAAAATTGTAGCTGTACCAATCACGATTAAACGCTTTCAGTACAGCTACCTTTTCATACTATTTTAGAGTAGCAATGTACTCTGCGATTGCTTTTGCTTCCGCTTCGTTTTTCATGCCAGGTGTCATTGGTGTACCTTCGATACCGTTAGTTAAAACGTCTACGATACGAGCTTCATCTAAGCCATGTAAGTTTGGCCCGACAGAACCAGTTAAGTCAGCAGCGTGACAGCCAATACAAGATTGTACTAGAGCTGAGCCGTCATCAGTAGCTTCTGTTTTTTCGCCACCGTCCTCTTTCTCAGCAGTAATTTCTTTTTTGTTCTCTGCGCCTGTTAAAGACATGAAGAAAATAAGACCAATACCAAATGCCAGAATTAAAATGTAAGGAACGACTGGATTGTTTTTCATATGTTTCCCCTCCTCATAGTAAATCTACTTCTATTATAATATAGAATCAGTCAACATCTAATATTGTACTTCATTAACCTAGAAACGAAAAGCCCTATTCGCTAAGTTTTCCTTTGTTTGTAACAAATTCGACATTTCTGTATCTATTGGATAAAATATGTCTTGCTATCCCCAGTATTTGGACCTTCTATTATCTTTTTAACAATTAAGCCTAGCTCCCGTACATGCTGTTATCTTTCCTCTCTTTTCACATTCATATACCAAGAAAATCAAAATTCCTAATTGAAATAATCAATTAGCTAAATAGGCTATACTATTATCTCGAAATATTATTATTCTATATTTTCTAACACTCATTTCATTTAATAAGGTTATTCCAAAAAGACATACTACTTTTTTAGAAAAATAAATTTCAAACTGAAGCATAAAAAAAGAATCCGTAAGCTTTTTAAAAGCAAACAGATTCCTGTCATTGTCATCAAAACTATTTTACAAAGTCTATCTTATGATAAGTTTATGATATAGTAGCCAATTAGTGCTAGTAAACCTAGGGCACCAGAGACCGTGAAATAAAGTAGCTTCATTTTTATACCTGACCAAAGCCAAACTCCACAATTTGCTGCAATCAAGCAAAACAATGCAATATTATTTCCATTAAAATATGTAGTGTAAATTCGAATAGACATACTAAATAATAAAATCGCAGCTAATAAATGGAAAACGAGTGCTAATAAATCATTTTTTCGTACCACTCGAAACGCCGTTATAAATAATATCAAAGCAGCTATTCCAACTACAGCCGTTAAAATTAACGTTAAAGAGGATATTGTAAAATAGATAGATAGAAGAGCAATCATAGCGATGCATATGCCTATAATTAAATATATCCACTTTCTCTTTTCTAAAGGTAATACAGCTTGTTTATGATGTACTGGTTCTAACTCCTCTAGATCAGCTCCCTCTGCATAAAGAGCCGCTAAAAAGTCACAGTAATGCTCCGGTAATAACTTATTTTGCTTCCAAAACAAAATCTCATTTAAGATTATTTTTTTCCGTGGATTTGTCATAGTGTTTGCTCCAAACATTGCTTAATAATGGTTGTTATTACAATTTTATCTCAAAATCTTCAAAAACACATCTGTATAAAGTAGCAAAAATAATAAGATTGTCTCATTTTCATTACTCGATATAAGCATAATTTCGAAATAATATTTACTATGTATCAATTATGCCTCGGCATAATTGCGTCCGGAATCACCTTTGCGCTTAGGTCTGCACGATGCAGGTCAGTTAGCCGTTATCGCATGGATGCGATGATTTTAGGCTAACATCCTTTATTAACTAATTTCCGATTCCGTGACATCCGCCGGAGGCTTTAACTTCTTTCAGCAGATGTCTTTTGTGCCGAAAGCGTAGCGACAGGTACAGATGTTTGGATACACGCTGAAAAGTAACTTAAATCCGCATTCATCTCACCATCTATAGAGGTGGGAGACTTCTGCTGAAAGAAGTTAAAATGGGGTTTCATCCAGTCTAAGGTAAAACTAGTATGAATGAATATAGAAATGAGAAAATGGTGGGAAGTAGTGAAAGGTCTAAGCGAGGAGATGGAATTTTTCTTTGCATGTATCCTACTGTTTTGCGCGGGTATTCACTTCTCTTCCGCGGGTAAACTACTCTTTCGCGCGGGTATTCGCTTCTCTTCCATTGCTTGCGAATATAATAGGAGCGTAAAAAAAAGAGCTTCCCGATTAGTCATTTATTTATCACTAACCAGGTAGCCCTCATTTTATTCATATTTATTCTAAGAAATCTTTTAATCGTTTGCTGCGAGAAGGGTGGCGTAGCTTTCTAAGCGCCTTTGCTTCAATTTGGCGAATACGTTCACGTGTTACACCAAATACTTTCCCTACTTCTTCTAATGTACGTGTGCGACCATCATCTAAACCGAAACGTAAGCGAAGGACGTTTTCTTCACGGTCAGTTAATGTATCTAATACATCCTCTAATTGCTCTTTTAACAATTCATATGCTGCATGGTCAGATGGAGATTGAGCTTCAGAATCCTCAATAAAGTCTCCTAAATGTGAATCATCTTCTTCTCCAATTGGTGTTTCAAGAGATACCGGTTCTTGCGCAATTTTTAAAATTTCACGTACTTTTTCAGGTGTTAAATCCATTTCTTCCCCAATTTCTTCTGGAGATGGCTCGCGACCTAAGTCCTGTAATAATTGGCGTTGTACACGAATTAATTTATTAATTGTTTCTACCATATGCACTGGAATACGGATTGTACGTGCTTGGTCTGCAATTGCACGTGTAATTGCTTGGCGAATCCACCATGTTGCATAAGTGGAGAATTTAAAGCCTTTACGGTAGTCAAATTTTTCAACTGCCTTGATAAGCCCCATATTCCCCTCTTGAATTAAATCAAGGAATAGCATACCACGGCCAACATATCGCTTCGCAATCGATACAACAAGACGTAAGTTTGCTTCTGCTAGGCGTTTACGTGCTTCCTCGTCACCTTGCTCAATACGCTCTGCTAATGCGATTTCTTGCTCGGCAGAAAGTAAATCAACTCGACCAATTTCTTTTAAATACATTCGTACAGGATCATTTATTTTAACACCTGGTGGCACACTCAAATCATTTAAATCGAAAGTCTCTTCATTTGCTTCTTCTTTCATTAAGCTTTCTTCTTCAAATTCTTCTTTTCCGATGATTTGAATGTCTTTATTCTTTTCAAGATCCTCAGCAAAGTGGAAAATCTCTTCGTTCTCCAATTCATAAGGCGCTAGTTTCTCTGAAATTTCTTTCATTGAAATTTCACCTTCTGTTTTTGCTTTTTCTTGTAGTATTTTTTTTGCTTCATCTAATGTAATTTCTACTTCTACCTCTTTTGAACGTTCTGACTTGTCCGCCATAAACCTTCCTCCTTCTAAACAACCGAATCGGATTAAATCGCCGATAACGATTTTCTTAAATGAATAATCTGTTGGGCGATTTCAAGTGCACGCGCATACTCATGCATCTTCTCCGCTTCCTTTGACTCATGCATCTTTTGTTGAATTTCTTGCTCAATTCTATATTTTTGCAGCTGACGTATTGAGTCTATGACCTCTGCCTCTGCTTGGTCGGGATCCCGTTCCGCTAAAGCCGCTTCCATTACAATCTTACGTAATTCAGAGTCATCCAATATCTCAACAAAACGCTGATAATCAGGATGACCATATTCTTCATAAAATCCTACTAAGCGAACAAAAACTGCCATATAGGCATCTCGTGCAAATGGATCTTTTTGCTCACTACGTAATACCCTGTCCACTACATCTATATTATGAAGCATATGAGCCAGTAATAAACGTTCGGCACGTTCAGCTGCGTCCATAGGCTTTTGTTGCTGAGTGACCGGCATCGAAGGCGTTGGAACAGGCATTTCTACTTTTGCAGAACGTACCTGATTTGCCTCTAGCTTTCGGAATTGAGCATAAATCGCTTCTTCCGAGATGTTTGTTTCATTCGATAGCTGTCTTATATACAGATCTCGTTCAACAGGTGATGATCTACCTACCAGTTGTTCAAGAACCTCTTGAATATATTGAAGCGTATCATTTTCAAACTGAAAGTTCTTATTTCGTCTAGCATGCATCATCATAAAAGCAATATACGCATGAGGGTTTTCCAAAATTTGTTCTTTAAATGCTTGTCCACCTAAACTACGAATGTATTCATCGGGATCTAGCTTATCTGGTAACACCGCAATATTGACTTTCATACGTTCCGTTTGAAGTAACTGTGCCGCTCTTTTTGCCGCATCAAAACCAGCATTATCACCGTCATAGCAAATCGTAATCTGCTCTACTAAGCGCTTTAGCTTTGTGATATGCTGATTCGTAAGCGAGGTGCCCATTGTTGCTACAGCATTCGTTACGCCAACAGAGGTAGCTGCTAAAACATCCATAAACCCTTCCATCAATACTACTTGACGATTTTTTCTAATGGAGGTTCGTGCTTTATCTAGGTTATATAGCACTTCACTCTTTTGAAAAATCGGTGTTTCTGGACTATTTAAATATTTTGCCTCTTCACCAGTCGATGCAAGAATTCGTCCTGAAAATGCTATAATTTTACCGTTCTCATCACGAATAGGAAACATAATACGCCCTCTAAAACGATCAAAATAGCGTTCTTCCCCTTCACGCTTGATAACTAAACCACTTTCCGCGATTTCTTGTAAGTTATAACCTTTTCTTTCAAGCAATATCGTTAATGCATCAAAGCTAGGAAGAGACCATCCAATGCTATTAGATTCTATAAGTTCCCTTGTAAATCCTCTTTCTAGCAAATAATTTAAAGGTTCTTCACCATCTTCAGTATTTAACAGTAAATGATGAAAAAAATCTGCAGCAAAAGCGTGTGCTTCTTTCATCCTTTCTTCCGCTTTAGATACCTTTTTCGCTACTTCAGGTAAACTTGGCCCAACATCTAAATGTATGCCAACACGTTCACCAAGTTTCACGACTGCGTCCGGAAAAGAAATACCTTCTATATCCATGACAAAAGTAATGGCATTACCGCCTGCACCACAACCAAAGCAATGAAAAATTTGTTTGTCTGAAGACACAGAAAAAGATGGCGTTTGTTCTCCATGAAATGGACAGAGACCAAACCAATTTCGCCCACGCTTTGTAAGTTGCATGTATTCGCTTATGACATCAACAATTTCCGATTGTGTGCGAATCTGTTCAATCACTTCTTCTGGAATCTTTCCTGCCAAATTCATCACCATCTTTAAATTACGTTCTAGAACACAATTCGCTATTCGTTTTAAAAATCCTTTATTTCTCGACAAAAAAATAGGATTTTTCTCTTTATAAATATTTTTACCACAATTTTATTATTATAAAACAAAAATTAGTTTTTATCTATACTATTTTCAAAACCGACTCAAAAAAACCGCCTCTTACAACCGAGGTGGTTTATCGAAATTAGTTTCTTATTTACAAGTCGAGATATGCTCAATAATGACATTTGCTGTTTCTTCAACAGCCTTGTTCGTCACATCAATAACCTTACAACCGATTGTACCGACAATTTTTTCAAAATGCTGAATCTCTTCTAATATACGATTATGCTGCGCATAGATAGCATCATCACTCAATCCAAGAGTCATTAATCTTTCTTTTCTAATTGAGTTTAATTTATCAGGAGAAATAATTAAACCAAAACATTTTTTTGGATCAATTTTTAATAGTTCTTCAGGTGGCTCCACTTCTGGTACTAAAGGTACATTTGCCACCTTATAGCGTTTATGTGCTAAATATTGTGATAACGGTGTTTTAGAGGTGCGTGAAACACCAACGAGCACAATATCAGCCTGTAATAGACCACGTGGATCTCTTCCATCATCATATTTTACTGCAAATTCAATAGCCTCAATTTTTTTAAAATAATCATCATCTAGTTGGTGAACGATTCCTGGTGCTTCTAATGGGATTTCTTCCATAAATGTTGCCATTGTCTTTAAAGCAGGTCCTAAAATATCGACAGCATGTATCTTTTCTTGCTCACACAGTTCGTGTAATAACGATCGCATCTCCTGTCGAACAAGCGTGTACACAATAAATGCCTGCTGTTTCGCTGCAAGGCAAACAATTTTTCGGATGAGTTCCTCTGATTGAATATGAGGAAAACGACGTATCACCGTTTTTTCCAAACCAGGTCGAAACTGGCTAATAACTGCTTTAGCTACTTGATCACCAGTTTCACCGACTGAATCAGATACAACAAAAACGCGTAGTCTTTTCATGCTGCTCTCCTTAAAAGTTAGGCATTTTGTACAAGTGATAAGAAAGCTCGTGTAATCGTTGTTTTTGTAAGACGACCAACGATTGTCAATCCACCATCCTGTGGCTCTACTACTGGTAGCGAATCAACTTCTCGTTCAATTAGTTTATTCGCTGCGACAACTAAAGAATCTGATCTCTCACAGTACGAAATATTTGGCATACGTGTCATAATGATATGTACAGGAATTTTGTTTAAATCCTGCGTGCCTATACTTGTACGTAGCAAATCCTTGCGAGAAAGTACCCCTGTCAAAAACTCATTCTTATCCACGACAAAGAGTGTTCCAACATCCTCTGAAAACATGAAGCAAATTGCGTCATAAACAGTCATTGTTTCTGGTACAACAACAGGTCCTGAATGAAAATCTTTCACTTTTAAATTGTGAATACTATCCATTAGTGTAACGGATGCTTTTTTACCTGAATAGAAATAGCCAACACGAGGTCTAGCATCTAAAAAGCCCGCCATCGTGAGTATAGCTAAATCTGGTCTTAAAGTCGCTCTTGTCAGATTGAGACGTTCTGCAATATGTTCGCCTGTAATCGGGCCGTTTTCTTTCACAATTTGTAAAATGTCTTCCTGACGTTTATTGAGTTCGATTGGACTCACCGCCTCAAATCTAATAGTGTTATACTTATGCTCAATTATTATATACTATTTTAATAATTATTGCGAAGAAAAGAACTACATGCTACAATATTGACACATACGCTTGCTCTAGATGTATTTTCGAGCGTTTTGCGTTATACAGGCGATGATGGGAAAAAAGTATCTGTTCCAATTTAAAGCGAGTAGAAGATGGTGAAAGTCTACATAGTAACAGAGAAAAGGCACTCCTTGAGCTAACTTTTTAAAAAGAGGTTTTAAACAACTCGTTTAAAACAATCAGGGTGGAACCGCGGGTTTTAGCACTCGTCCCTGGGCATTTATTGTGCCCGGAGACGGGTGCTATTTTTAATTTAGTCCGTACTAAATTAAAAAATATCTCTGGCGAATTTATATACTATCGATAGTTTGTATAAATTCGTCAAAACTCTTTATATAAACTAGAAGGAGGCTATTTTTATGGCTAACAAATCAATGGAAACAATCGTATCATTAGCGAAGCATCGCGGCTTTGTCTTTCCAGGTTCTGAAATCTATGGAGGCTTAGCAAACACTTGGGATTACGGTCCACTAGGTGTTGAATTAAAAAACAATATTAAAAAAGCATGGTGGCAAAAATTTGTCCAAGAATCAGAGCACAATGTTGGGATAGATGCTGCAATTTTAATGAATCCAAAAGCTTGGGTGGCTTCTGGTCACGTTGGCAACTTTAATGATCCAATGATTGATTGTAAGGCATGTAAAGCGCGCCATCGTGCTGACAAAATCATCGAAGACGCTGCGCTAGCTAAAGGCGATGAAATTATTGTTGATGGTATGACATTTGACCAAATGAAAGAAACGATGGTTAAGTATGACGTAGTATGTCCGGATTGTGGCAAAGCTGATTTTACAGATATTCGCCAATTCAATTTAATGTTTAAAACATTCCAAGGTGTAACAGAATCTTCTACTAACGAAATTTATTTACGCCCAGAAACAGCACAAGGTATTTTCGTGAACTTTAAAAACGTACAACGTTCTATGCGTAAACGTACACCATTCGGTATTGCACAAATTGGTAAATCATTCCGTAACGAAATTACTCCAGGTAACTTCACTTTCCGTACACGTGAATTTGAACAAATGGAACTTGAATTTTTCTGTAAGCCAGGCGAGGACCTTGAATGGCACGCATACTGGAAAGAATTTTGTAAAAATTGGTTATTAAACTTAGGCATGAACGAAGAGTCTATGCGTCTTCGCGATCATGAAGATGACGAATTGTCTCACTACTCAAATGCTACAACTGATATCGAATTTAAATTCCCATTCGGTTGGGGCGAGCTTTGGGGCGTAGCGGATCGCACAGATTACGATTTAAAACAACATATGGAGCATTCTGGTGAAGATTTCACTTACATCGATCCAGTAACAAACGAACGTTATGTTCCATATTGTATCGAGCCTTCTTTAGGTGCAGACCGTGTAACATTAGCATTCCTATGCGATGCTTATGACGAGGAAGAGCTTGAAGGCGATGATAAGCGTACAGTTTTACGCTTCCACCCTGCTCTAGCGCCATTTAAAGCTGCAGTCCTACCACTTTCTAAAAAGCTTTCAGATGAGGCTACTAATGTTTGGGCAGAGCTTCGCAAAGCATTCCCTGTTGACTTTGACGAGTCACAATCAATCGGTAAACGTTACCGTCGCCAAGATGAAATTGGTACACCATTCTGTATCACATACGACTTTGACTCACAAGAGGATGGTCAAGTAACGGTACGTCATCGCGATTCAATGTCTCAAGTTCGTATGCCAATTGCAGATGTTAAAGCATACATTGAAAAACACCTTCAATTCTAAATTATGAAGTATATAAAGAGGGAGTCGCCTTATAAGCGACTCCCTCTTGCTATGCCTTTAATGACGAAAACAAGCGCTCCTGCATCTTCTCCTCAAATGAAAACCTTTTCATACTCATACCGACTAAACTTATGAGTAATTCTTCAATATCTACAAGCGAATAAAAAAGGAATGTTCCTTCACGCATTGGGCGAACTCGTTTCCCAACTGGTAACTCATCCTCAATAAAGTAAGCGACATTTACGTCGCAATGCTCCATTAATTGTGTAATCCGCTGGTCATCATCTGGATTAATAAAGAACGGCACAATTTTGTCAATATACAAAATGCTTTGTACAAGCTTAATGAAGAAATTTTCACGAAGTGAGGTTTCTACAACTAATATAGTCGTTTGCTCATGCTGATAATCCATATATAATACATTTAGTTGCTCTTCTAATAATTTCTTAAGAATATTAATAGAATTTCTATATTTCGTCATATCCGTTTGAATTTCTTTCGTTAATAAACGTAGAATTCGAAAGGCAGGTAAGAATATTTTTAAAACAATCTCTTTTGGGTGTAAATGGTCTATTAATTTATTAAAATAGATTCTTAATTTATTTTCGTCACAGCGAATTAACTGTTCTATAAATAAGTTAAAAATTTCTTCAAAGCTGTTTGTTCGATAATCTATCATTTTCACAATTTTCACACTATAATTCAAAGGTAAAATCATAGACTTTTGTTCATCTAACAGTTTAACTTTAGGTAGCGTTGGGAATAGATCATAAACAAGCTCTACTTGAGCACTTCGATTATCAGATAACTGAACAACCGAGTTGACAGGATAAATCCCTAAGCATTCCACAAATTTGTGCATAAATTTCTCGTTATATAAATGTCGATCACGATATATAACAGCTAATGCATCTGTTGCAGCATATCCCGAATGGTACACACGTTTTGATGTCATTGCTGAATAAACATCAATTATTTGCAGTAATTGAACTCCCTCACTCATATCATCCGCACAGAGTTGATTCGGATAACCTTGACCGGCAAAGCGCTCATGATGATCTCGTGCAAAATAGGCAATCTCTTCCTCCCCATTTTCTATGAGTAGCTCATAACCTTTAGTCGTATGTGTTTTGATAATATCAAACTCATCTTCTGATAATTTTCGTTTTAGATTTAAAATTTTTTGTGGAATACATACCTTCCCAATATCATGGAACAAATAGCCCCTTGCTAGCGTTTCGATATCCGTTAAACCTAAATAACGTGCAAAAATCGTACCTAATACGAAAACATCAAATGAATGAACAAAGGAATACTCATCCCATTCTTTTAATCGCATTAATAAATCATAGCGATGTTTCTTCTCTAAAATTTTTTCAAAAACACCTCGAACATAAGCAGTATCCTGGATGCTTTTTAAAATTTGACCATAGCGCAATTCATGCACAACATTCTCTAATGTAGTCATAAAAAGTTTACTTACTGATTCTTTATACTCATCTATTACCTCATTCTTTTTGTCTATAAGTGGTGCAAATACACCCTCGTAATCCATTGTACGCTGAGCACTTAAATCATGAACAATTCGGACTGAATCAGATGGTAAATAAATAGATAATTCGTCTACTTTTCTAAGTTTAAGTAAGGCAATAATTCGCTCCGTTAAAACTAGATCTTTTTTAGCTAATAAACGATATTCAGAAAAAATATCTTCTGCTAAAATATCATTTGCTTTAACTTCTTCAATACTTAAAGTCACTTTTCTTAGCATATTTTCTGCCACATACGCAATGTTCGAGCATTATGTGACCCCCTCCTTCTTCCATAAGACTGCGTTGTTGTTCTAAAAAAATCTTTTGCTGATAGAGGCATTTTTTACATTTTATATGCATGTCAGATCTATATGAATTAGTCTAGTTTTCAATAGGTTTCAAACGTATAAGTAATACAAGAATAGTTTATCTATATCCTTTACAATATCATAGATTAAAATGCCTTTTCAACTAGTATATGGGACTCGAATGATTAGTTACTACTATGTTTATATTGAAAACATCCCAATTATTAATTATTTATACCTAATACCACCATTTAATAACAGATATTAATTTTAAATAACAAAGATATAAAGACCTATATATCCGAATATAAAAGTGTATATTTATAAAATTTTAGAAAATTTCTCTCAAAAATAATATTTCTGTAAAAAACTAAATTATTATAAATCATTAATCAATTTGTCCTAATACGATCAGCAAGAAATTAATACTACCATTAATATTTTGACAAAATAACTACTCGATTTTCACTAAGAATCATTGAAAAAATAGCGATTATTTAGCTCATCCTTATGTGGGGATTGATTTCCGTTCCGATTTTGGGCGTCCAAGAGCCGCTTGGGACAATAGGTTTTTAGTCACGAAAGCGTTATTACTGGACGTGATGCTTTTAGCCTTCGCTGCTCTACTGGCTCGCTCCGTTTATGCTAGTCAATTGATTCAGGACTATATCTTCGCTTCTTATGGCGGCATTAAGCCTGCAGAGGGTATTTTCATATGGGATGAAGAAGATTACATGATGGAGTCCAGAATTTATGGATTTCTTTTACTGAGTACATGTGAAGAACATAAATGGAAAGCTGCAAACAACACTTAAAGAAGTGAATGAAGAGGATTATGTAGAAAACTTACCGCTCAACTTATAGCCTTATCGATAATTCAGCAACACTTTCTATAATAATGGGCAATATATGGCTAACATTCACCAATGATACACAGCAACAAATGGTGGCTGCTGATGTCGACACGTATGATTTCGTGCGTAGTATTGAATTGTACCGAATTACAGATGAGTTAATGTTTTCGAGTGATGATCTATCGTTTGAGCCAGCAGCTGTAAAAGCTTCAATGAAAGAAAACAAAGTAAATGTTACATCACTAGCAGAAGGTCCCGCTATTTTACATATTACAGGTAAAAATGGTGAAACAGCATACCTATATATAAACTTTCTAAAAATCACTGATAAATGGACTACTTATTACGAATCCATGGATGATCAAGAAGAACTTTAATGTAAAATGCCAGAAGATCAATGTTAATGATCTTCTGGCATTTTTTCTTGATCAGCACTTGTTCTTAACTGTAATTCAGGCGTTCTCTCAAGCTGCTCGATAAATTTTTTTGTTTTAAAACGAATTCCTGTTTGTTCTTCGTAAATTGTTGTTATTATTTTTTTTATAAAATACTTTGTTTCTTTTTTCAATTCTAATTTCCCAATCTGGTCAATCGGCACAGTATAGAACATGCGAATAAGCTTAAGCTGGGTTGGTGTTAATCGAATGATATAAGGATCATGATGATAACAGCGATGACATAAAAAGCCTCCCTGCGTAAAAGAATATGCAAATTCACCATCTACTGAACCACAAGCAGCACAGGCATGTAATACAGGCTGCACACCTGTATAGGGTAGCATTTTCCATTCTACGAACAATGTAATGGCCTCTGGGTCATAACCTTCCTCAATTGCTTGTAATGCTTGTAGAAGTACATCAAATGCAAATGGTTCAGCTTTCCCTTCTTCTACTACACGCTCGACAAGTTCCATTATATAACTTGCATATGCCGTTGCCATTATATCCTCACGAATATGGCGCATGGAATTGAGATGCTCACCTTGTTGCAATGTCCCCATACCAGTATGTTGCTGTACCATAAACACGCCATAGGTAAATGGCTGTGTCACAGATGCTAATCTACTTGAAGGCTTCTTCGCACCTCGAGCCATCGTTGCAACCTTTCCTGCTTCTCTTGTTAGTAATGTTACAATTTTATTTGATTCTCCATAGGCCCGTACCTTTAGAACAATCCCTTCCCATTTATGAAGCATCGATTCTCCTCCTTTCTACAAGCCTCGCATGAAAATAGAGCTCTCCAAAGACTTTTGGACAGCTCCATTTCAAACTACAGACATAAATGGTTATGATGTAAAGTTGTTTCGTAACTTAACAGCATGACCTATTAATATTCATCATCACGGAAACCGAAGTCACGTAAATGTGTTGATTTATTTCGCCAATCCTTTTGCACCTTTACCCAAAGCTCTAAATACACTTTTGAACCAAGAAGCATTTCAATATCTTTTCTTGCACGTATCCCTACTTCTTTTAATAGCGCACCACGTTTACCAATGACAATCCCTTTTTGAGAATCCCTTTCCACGATAATCGTTGCTGCTACACGAATTTTATCTTCATTTTCTTCATCACGGCGAATTTTATCAATAACAACAGCAATGGAATGAGGTATTTCTTCACGCGTTAAATGTAACACTTTTTCACGAATTAACTCTGAAATAATAAAACGCTCAGGATGATCTGTTACTTGATCTGCTGGGTAATATTGTGGACCCTCTGGTAAATATTTACCTAATGTTGCTAATAAATTTTCTACATTATTCCCTTGTAATGCTGAAATCGGTACTATTTCTGCAAAGTCATAACGCTCTTTGTAGCTTTCAATAATTCCTATCAATTCATCAGGGTGAATTTGATCTATTTTATTAATCACTAGGAAGACAGGCGTTGGATTACCCGCCAGCATTTCAAGGATGAATTCGTCACCCTTCCCAAGTTTCTGTTCTGCATTCACCATGAACATAATAACATCCACTTCACGCAATGTATTTTTAGAAACCTTTAGCATAAAATCCCCTAGCTTATGTTTCGGTTTGTGGATTCCTGGTGTATCGATAAAAATCATTTGGCTATCATTTGATGTTAGTACACCTTGTACTTTATTTCGTGTTGTTTGTGGTTTATCACTCATAATCGCGATTTTTTGACCAATAACACGGTTTAAAAATGTTGATTTCCCTACATTTGGTCGACCGATTATGGAGATAAAACCTGACTTGTAGCCATTGTTAGTTTCCAGCATTCTCTAAATCCTCCGTTGTAAATGCAAACGGTAGTAATTCGCCTACAGACGTTACCGTGACATCACCTTTTAAATTTGTTAAATAAACAGGCATAGATGGCTCACAAAATTCCATCATCACTTGACGACAAGCCCCGCATGGCGCACAAGGTCCATCCGTATCAGCTACAATAGCAATCGCCTCAAAGTCATAAATACCTTCCGACACAGCTTTGAAAAATGCTGTACGCTCAGCACAATTGGTCATACTATAGCCAGCATTTTCAATGTTACAGCCATGAACAACCTCTCCATTTTTCGTTAAAAGTGCAGCGCCAACTTTAAATTTTGAATAAGGTACATACGCCTTTTCACGCGCTTTTTTTGATTCCGCTAGTAATGCTTGCATATCAATTGTCATCAATGTTCTCCTTTACATCATAAATAGCTCATCGTTATAACGTGGGGTTGATTTCTGTTCCGGCTTGTCGCTTTTCTGTGGGCGCCCGATGAGCCGCAAGGAGTCATCCAGCCACCACTACAATCAACCTATCACACGGCTTAACAAATATCCTTCGCTAATCTTTGGTGATGAGTCTAATAAATCATAATTCTCCAACACAACTGCTACTACTTCATAACCGATTAGTAATATCAAAACCATTTCGGTATAAATATGAGTAATCCGATTATAGCACTGAATATCGCAAATACAAGTACTGCGCCCGCTGCAAGATCTTTAGCCTGTTTAGCAAGTGGATGGATAGTAGGTGAAGCTAAATCCACTACTCGTTCAATTGCTGTATTAATCATTTCAAGTGCAAACATAAGAGCAATTAATAACAATACAATATACCATTCTATACGTGATAATTCCGTAAAATAGCCAGCAATCAAAGCTATTCCTGCACTTAGTAAGTGGGATTTAAAATTTTGCTCCGCGCAGGCTGTAATAATACCTTTAAAGGCATACCCAAAAGAGCGTACAAATTTGCGAACATTCATTTATTCTCGTCCTAAGCCGTAAGATTGTAAAATCTCATCCTGCTTACCGAACATCACCTTTTCATCTTCTGGAACCATATGATCATAGCCAAGTAGATGTAAGAAACCGTGGACCGCTAAAAAACCTAATTCTCGCTCAAATGAATGCCCATATTCTTCTGCTTGTTCTTTCGTACGATCCGTTGAAATAATAATATCTCCTAAAACACGTGGCATCCCTTCAAATGTTACTTCCATTTCTCCTTCGCCTAATTCCTCAAGGGCAAACGAAATAACATCTGTGGGTTGATCCTTGTCACGATATTCTCGGTTTATTTCTTGAATCACTTCATTTGTCACAAACGTCACTGACACTTCTGTTTCCGGCTCAATATTTTCTATTTTCGCAGCATGCTGTAAAAGCTTTTCAACAAGCTCCATATGCTCAGCATCTACTTCATTTGTTTCATCTGTAAAATCAATTGTTAAAATCATAGATCCTCCTACTTATCTGCCTTTGGATATTCAATACGTGAGTGGAAAATTCCATTCAACGTTTCACAAAGAACTCGCTCTATACATTTTAACTCTTTTATTGAAATATCGCATTCATCAAATTGATTGTCTTGTACTCGATCATCAATAATCGCTCGTACCAGCTTTTGAATTTTTTCTGCATTCGGTTCCTTCATTGATCGAACAGCTGCTTCAACGCTGTCTGCAACACTAATAACTGCCGCTTCCTTCGTTTGCGGTTTCGGTCCCGGATATCTGTACTTTGTATCATCTAAACATTTTCCTTCTTCCTTCGCTTTAAAGTAGAAGTATTTTAACAGACTAGATCCGTGATGCTGCAAGGCAATATCGATAATTTCCTGTGGCATCTTATAACGTCTTAGCATTTCAGCCCCGTCAGTTGTATGTGCGATTATAATTTCTGCGCTTGTTTCTGGGGCCAATGAATCATGCGGATTAATACCAGACATTTGATTCTCAATGAAAAAGGCAGGACGCTTCGTTTTGCCAATATCATGATAATAGCATCCTACACGTGCCAACAATCCATCTGCTCCAATTTCCTCACATGCTGCCTCTGCTAAGTTCGCCACCATTACACTATGATGATATGTTCCTGGAGCTTCCATTAGTAATTTTTTCAGCAATGGATGGTTTGGGTTCGATAGTTCAATTAAACGCAACGACGATAATAAACTAAATGCTGACTCAAAGAATGGTAAGAGACCCATTGTAAGAGCCCCTGATAGTAGAGCCGATATCATTGCTGCTATAAAGTAAAACATCCATTCTGACAAACCATAGGATGATTGTGTCATTAGTAAATAAAATGCGATAAACGACATATTTACTAGCCCTATGACACCTACTGCATGTAAAATATGCGAACGCTTTTCCACACTACGCAAAAAGAATAAACTCGCAAAGCCTCCAAAAATAATATACAGTGTAATTTCCATCTGCATGACAGATGAATAGCCCTCTTGAAAAATCACACCAGCAGATGAAGCTGTCATAACTGTAATTAGAACTGCAGCACGATCATCCGCTAAAAGCCGTACAAGCATCGTTGCCAACGCTGTCGGGAATAGAAAGGCAACAGTAACATCAAAGCCACTTGCCACAAGGCTAATAAATTTCATTATCAGGATGGACAAACCAAAAACAATCACTGTTACCAATAAGGCATTACGCTTCTTGTGTTCATCCGTACCCCAGCGTTCAAACAAAATAAACATGAACATCATTTGCAGAAGTATTAAAATAATAAGCCCTGCAATCGGTTTCATCGATGCTTTATTACTTACCATACCTAGAAGCTCTAATTGACGAAACGCTTCATTATCAATGATTTGCCCTTCTTGTACGATAATTTGCCCTTGGAGAATTCGAGTAGGCTCAACAGATTCCCTCGCCTGTTCCTTTCGAATCTTCGTTTGTTCCTCGTTAATCGTTTCGTTTTCGATAATACTTGTACGTCCAATTAAAACTACCGTATTGAATATTTTATCTGGATAGCCTTGTTGTCCGCGAATTTTTGTCTCAAAATCATTTTGAGACGCAAATACATTTTCTGAACGAATGGATTTTTGTAAATATTCCTTCACGAGTTTCGATAGTTGCGTACTTGTTCTTTTTAAATCTGCTTCACTTTGTATTAACAAACCTTCTAGCTGTGAATCAGTAAAAACAATTGGCATTTGATCTGAATCAATAGATTCAAATTTTTTGCGGAGTTGCGCCACTTGATCGACAATTGGAACAGGTTCTTTGCTGCTACTAACTTCCTCCTTCACGTCAAGAACATAGTCAAATAAAGATGTTACAATTGCAGCTCGCTGTTTAGCAACATCCTCAGAAAATTGATAGACTGGTCCAACTGCATTTGTTGCTTTTTCTCGTTCCTGTTGCGTTTTATAAGTATCTTCTATCGTTTTAGTAGATCGTACAGTTTCAGGCGCTAGTTGTAATGGTTTAAAATCATATGTAACACCTTTAACATTGCCATACATAAAGGCAAATTGCAGGGCTCCTGTTAAGATGAGAACGACAATTAAAAAGTAGCGGAAACCAATAAGTTCTGTAAATTTTCGAAGTTGTTTCTCCATCTGGCACCTCCTCTATCTACCTACTATCATACCAATTCAAAAAACATTTTTCCCGAAAAATGTATAAGAAAGCAAAAAAACAGCTATACAAATTGTATAGCTGTCACAAATTTTTCCATTTTCCAAGTATTTTCACGTTTGTTAAATTTTATATCCGTCGTAGTAGCTCTAAACCTGTTGCACCTGCCGCTACGTTTCACTTCGCTTTCGGTGCAGACTTTTTTAAACCCGTTGCACCTGCCGTTCCGTTTCACTCCACTTTCGGTGCAGACTTTAATATGACCGCTAAGCGGTCATATTAAAGTTGCTGTTCTTCGTAGGCTTGGATGATTTTTGCTACGATTGGGTGACGTACTACATCGCCTTGTTCTAGAGTTTGGAAATGTATAGATTTAACATACTTTAGTGTACGCTCTGCTACGATTAATCCAGATTCCGTATTTTTCGGTAGATCGATTTGTGTTTTATCGCCTGTAATGACCATTTTTGAGCCAAAGCCTAGTCGCGTTAAAAACATCTTCATTTGCTGATGCGTCGTATTTTGGGCTTCATCTAAAATAACAAAGGCATCGTCTAATGTACGGCCACGCATATACGCTAAAGGTGCAATTTCGATTGTGCCTCGTTCAATAAGTCGTTGAGTTTGTTCTGTCCCGTATATATCGTTTAGAGCGTCATAAAGAGGGCGTAAATATGGATCTACCTTTTCCTTTAAATCCCCCGGAAGAAAGCCCAGAGACTCGCCTGCCTCTACTGCAGGGCGAGTTAAAATAATACGCTTTACGTGCCCATTTTTTAGCGCCTGTGTTGCCATGACTACCGCTAAATACGTTTTCCCAGTACCAGCAGGACCGATACCAAAAACAACGTCTTTGTGACGGATTGCTTGTATGTATTCTCGTTGACCGATTGTTTTTGCACGAATAGGCTTTCCTTTCGTCGTGCGTGCTATTTCTTCATCATAAAGTTCTGCAAAATATTCAATAGTTCCTTTTTGTGTCATTTCAATAGCAGTTGCAACATCACGTTGGTCAATATTAATTCCTTTGCGAATGACCTTCAAGAGTTCATGTAAAAGAAAAGTCGCTTGTTCCTTCGCATCCTCTTCACCAGTAAGCTGAATTTGTTCACCACGTGTAATAATGTGGACTTGTAAAGCCTCTTCGATTAATTTCATATTTGCATCTGAAATTCCGAGTAGCATGACCGCTTCGTTTGGATTATCCACTTGTAATACAGTTAAATGTTCTGACATAATCATTCTCCTTGTAGGCCTTGTATTGGACTGGCAATGTTTTCATTGACTAAAAATAGAACTTTCCCTTCAACTGTACCATTCCCCCACTTTACCTGTAAAAGGTTTTCTTTTTTTATAACCGTTTTCGCAGGTAATGAACGTAGCACCTTTTCATGTAGTAATGGTATGAGCAATGAATCTATTTTGGATTCATTAAGCTCTACCTGCATTTTTTTAGTGTACTGTTCCTCAACAATTGAAACATATGGATCGAGCCAATTAGGTAAATCTTTCTTTTGTACATAATCAACCTTTTCATTATGAATGCCCTTAACTAATACACGCCATTGCTTCTGTTGTAGCGTTTCCATCCTTAGCTTTGTTGGAATTTTAAATGAACATTCAAGCCAATAATCAGCATAGACCTCTCCCTTTGCACCAACAAAGACTTGATCTTCCCCACTTTCAATTACACCACTTACGAGAATATCACCTTCGTATGCAGTATCATTCACTGAAATTTTCCGCTCACCATTTTGAATATTAAAATGAGTAATAACACCGCTTTTCGTTGCTACTAAATGGGTCGCAAGCTTTTCATTCGTTGCCTTAGTTTGTTTTGGTGACTCCTGAGGTCGTAAAATCACACGTCCGCCATACTTTTCAATATGCACCCAAGAAAGATCTCGATGCTCTTCTAATAGCTTCTGACGAATGACAGCATCTGAAGGTAAAACTTTTTTAGACATAGGTGTTTCTAATTGAAATGTATCTTGAAAGGTCTTTCCTAAACGTTGCTCTAATTCTGGTGAAGCTGCTTCAATGTCGACACGCCAAATAACTTGTGCACATAGCAATGGTATTAATACCATCATCGCTAGGCCAAGCAAAGTCCAAATCTGTGCTCGAAAAACTTGAAGCTCATCAGCATAATAAACAGCCATTTTAAGTCGGTAACGCCTACGTACACGGCGAATTTTTGATAGATAGTGCATAGTTGTTTCAAAGGCAACCTCTTGCTCACGAAAGACAACACGCTTTAATGGCACATGTTGTGCATGCAATGCTTGAATAAAAGGATGAACATTTTCATGGCGCTTTATACGTATGATTATTGGCCGATTATTCCACATCATTGCTCACACCCATATCCTTTGTCATTTTCATATGGAGCTCCTGTAAATCCTCTACAGAAAGATGAAGCATTTCTTCTTTAAGAGCATTAATTTCCACTGATTTTCCACGCACGGTAATATGATAATCTGCATAGATAAAAGAGCATGACGAAGCATCAGCATGTAGAAAACGATATGGGCCAATGATTTTCAATGTTTCATATTGTAATAATTCAAGTAGTGGCGTTAATTGAAATAGTTTTCTCATAAAAAAATGCCTCCTTCTTCGGCAATATATGCATCGAAAAAGGAGGACATGCTGATTATTTTCTTTTTGCTTTTGGTGGACCTAAAACCTCTGCCATTACAATTGCCTGCATTAATGATTTTTTTGACGTTGGTAATTGAAAAGCCGAATGGGATTCAGCTACTTCCACGTCTTTTTTTTCCGCTGCCAAACGACCAATACTCTCTCTTTTTGTGGTACGACTGACTGTCTCAGTTGGGATTAACGGTGGTGCTGCATAGCTTGGCACTTCCTCTTTTACTGTTTCTTCGACAATTTTCTTCGACTCTTCTACTTTAGGCTGTTCATTGTTCCATTCACCTAAAAATTCACGTGCAAAATCCTCAAAGCTTTGCGGTTTAGCAGTTGGACGTTGTTGTGGAATTTCCTCAGCTTTATGAATGACAGGAGGCTCAACATGCGAACCCTTATTAAAAGGCGGCATTGTTTTTTGTTCTTTTTTATTTTTTGATTTCCCGAAAATAGAGCTGACTATGGCAATTATCGCTATTATAATTAATTGTTCCATTTATTAGTACCGCTCCTTTCCGTTTTTTTATGCATTAGGTTCATTTGTTTCAGACTTATCTGAGCTTACTTTTGAAATGGAGTCTCGCATAGCTGTATCCGCTTGAATGTTGCGGTAGTTCATGTAATCCATTATACCAAGATTACCCGAGCGCAGAGCTTCTGCCATTGCCTGTGGTACCTCAGCTTCTGCTTCTACTACTTTTGCTTTCATCTCTTGTACACGGGCAATCATTTCTTGCTCGTTTGCTACGGCCATTGCACGACGTTCCTCTGCTTTTGCTTGGGCAATGTTTTTATCTGCCTGTGCTTGTTCAATTTGTAATTCTGCACCAATGTTTTTGCCGATATCAACGTCAGCAATATCGATCGATAAGATTTCAAACGCTGTACCAGAATCTAAGCCTTTTGCTAATACAGTTTGAGAAATCATATCAGGATTTTCAAGAACTGTCGTATGACTAGAGGCGCTACCAATTGTAGAAACGATCCCTTCACCTACACGGGCAATAACCGTTTCTTCACCCGCACCACCGACTAAACGTTCAATGTTTGCGCGCACTGTAATACGTGCCTTCGCTTTTACTTCAATCCCGTTCATAGCAACACCTGCAATAAATGGTGTTTCAATAACTTTCGGGTTAACAGACATTTGTACAGCTTCTAATACATCACGACCCGCTAAATCAATGGCTGCACAGCGTTCAAATGTTAATTCGATATTCGCACGGTGCGCCGCGATTAGTGCATTGACTACTCGGTCAACATTACCACCTGCTAAATAATGACTTTCTAGTTGGTTAATCGTAACAGGTAAACCTGCTTTATGTGCTTTAATTAACGGGTTCACAATTCGTGACGGAATTACACGACGTAAACGCATCCCGATTAATGTGAAAATACTAACACGGACACCTGCTGCAAGCGCAGAAATCCACAATGCCACTGGTACAAAGGTAAAGAATACCACGACAACAATAAATAATAAGACTAGACCGGCAATTGGACCTATTAAAGCTAAATCAAATCCCATTTGCTATTCCTCCAACTCTTTTTCTGTTTGTCTCACAACAATTCGTGAGCCTTCTACTTTAATAATTTCTACATGTTTCTCTGCATCAACATAGCCACCTTCCGATACTACATCAATGCGTTCACTACCAAATTGTATTGTACCCGCTGGACGAAGTGGTGTAATCGTTTTACCCACTTTTCCAAGTAACTCTGTGCGATTAACGTTAGACACATAGCCTTCTTCCGACGTTGTCGCATCCATCAAGACTAGCTTGTTTAAAACATGCAATTTTTTACCGAAAAATTTCATCAGGATCACCATTCCTATTATCGCTACAACAAGCGCAACGAAAATCGCTATAATCATTTGCATCATGTTTGCACCTGCCAGTATTAGACTTAGTAATATTAACACGCCACCTAAAATACCAACAATACCTCCGGGGACAAAAAATTCCGCAACAATCAGCGCTAAGCCTACAATGAATAAAAGTAATGCTTCATAACCTGCCAGGCCCGCCACCATATGACCGAAGAAAAATAATCCAAGTGCTGACAATCCCATTATACCCGGAACGCCGAAACCTGGCGAATATAGCTCAACTACAAGTCCCAAGCTTGCAATCGACAATAAAATCGGAACTATAATCGGATTCGTAATAAAACGAGCAAGTTTTTCAGCAAAAGTAGGTTCAATTGGAACGATTTCACTACCATTTAATTGCGTTACTTTTAAAAGATCTTGGAAATTCGAAACCGTCCCCTTAGAATAACCAACCTTTTCTGCCTCCGAAGCAGATAAAGTTAATAATTTCCCTTTTTCTGCTCGAAATTCTGGTAAATCAACAGATGCATCAGCCATTGCTCGTGCATATTTTGGAATGCGGTTTTTCGATTCTGCAGCTGCCTCCATTTGAGCAACCCATGCACTGTGAGCCTTTAAGTCTGCTGCATTTCCTGCAGAGTCAATAACTGCAGCCGCCCCGATCGTTCCATTTGGCACCATATAGATTTCATCCGCATGTAAGGCTAAAAAGGCACCTGCAGAATGCGCGTCTTTGTTAATATACGCAATCGTACGTATATCCGTCGCATCCATAAGCATAGCAATGTCACCCGCTGCATTCACGAAACCGCCAGGCGTATGAATGTCTAAAATAATCGCCTCTGCATAGTTTTCTTCCGCCTCTTTAAAAGCTCGTTCTAAAAATGCGTGAAGTCCTCGTTCTACTTCGTTATGAATAGGTATGTGGTAGACCTTGCTACTTGCAAAAGCCGACGTTAATGGAAACGCTAACAAAAATGTCATCCAAATAACTAATAAATAGCTGAGGATTCTCCGTCTCCGCATCTTTTTCCCTCCCTTCTAACATGCTTCTCTTCTGTATATACGACTGACCATGCAAAAAGTTTCACAAATCTTAATAATTTTATTATACAGTGAATTTTTAATCTGTGGGACTTTTAATAGCAATTAGTATGTAACATAAAAAGCCGAATGAATCGCAGTGATCACATTCGGCTTCTCCAATATGTACGTATATTTGAGCAGAATGTAAAATACCTGAAATTAATCGAAATGGATTAATTTCAGGTATATTTTTGTCTGCTCAGTGAATCATACAATTGCGTGTTATGAACGTAGGGATTTTTAATGGGAAATTAAATTACCACTTACGTTTACGTGCAGCTTCTGATTTCTTTTTACGTTTAACGCTAGGTTTTTCGTAGAACTCGCGCTTTCTAACTTCTTGAATTGTACCACTTTTTGATACAGTACGTTTGAAGCGGCGAAGAGCATCTTCAAGCGATTCGTTTTTGCGAACGACAGTTTTTGACATCTCTCTTTCCCTCCCTCCGAACACACGTCAATACACAAATAGGCAAATAACCATCTGCTGTGTACTAAAGAATTATAACGTATTGTCTAAAAATGGTCAATAGAAAGTGTACGAAATAATATGGTGAATTTTTTGGTTTGATTACCGTAAGAATTTTCAGCTTGCTTTTGGACAACAATAAACAAACATAATTTAAAATTAATCGTTCAATGAGGAGAAAAAATGAAAACATTAAAAAATAAATTAAATCCTCCAAAAATTCTTGTGCTAGGCTTTGCCACTATCATTTTAATCGGAACATTTTTGTTAACACTCCCCATTGCAACGGCTGATGGTAAAGGTCTTTCATTTTTAGATGCTTTATTTACTGCTACCTCTGCTACCTGTGTAACAGGATTGGTTGTTGTAGATACCGGTGATACATTTTCGATATTTGGAGAATTAATTATTCTTTTTCTTATCCAAATTGGTGGATTAGGCTTTATGACGTTCGCGACGTTATTATTTTTGCTATTAGGAAAAAAGATTTCTTTAAAAGAAAGGCTTTTGTTAAAGGAGGCATTTAATAACGTTACAATAGCTGGTCTAGTTAGATTGGTTAAAAGGATACTGCTATTTACTGCACTAATTGAAATGATAGGTGGCCTAATATTATCTATTCGATTTTCTTTCGATATGCCTATAGGTAAAGCCTTTTATTTCGGATTTTTCCATGCCATATCGAATTTTAATAATGCCGGATTTGATTTAATGGGTGGCTTTAAGGGCTTAACAGAATACGTTGATGATCCTTTCGTCGTATTAACTATTTGCGCACTTATTACGATTGGAGGCTTAGGGTTTATTGTTATAAATGAACTATATGAATACCGCGGAACAAAACGACTTTCAGTGCATACAAAAATTGTATTATCTACAACGCTTATTTTAACAGTCGGTTCGACGCTTTTAATTTTCTTATTTGAATACGGAAATAGTAAAACCCTTGGACCATTATCTGAATGGGGCAAATTTCTTGGTTCATTATACCAGGCTGTTACACCAAGAACTGCTGGCTCTAATACCCTTCCTATTAGTGATTTAACACATTCAACACTAATTTTAATAATTTGGCTAATGTTTATCGGAGGCGGTTCTGGATCGACTGCTGGGGGTATTAAAATAACGACTTTCGCTGTTTTAGTTGCTACGATGTGGTGTCAAATAAAAGGAAAAGAAGATGTTGTACTTTTTAAACGTAGAATTGTTAATGACACGATTCTAAAAGCTTTAACAGTCACAATGTGTGGAATGATGATTGTCGTACTTGTTACCATTGTCTTAAGTATTATTGAGCAACGTCATAGTTTTATGATGTATTTATTTGAGGCTACCTCTGCATTTGGAACCGCTGGACTTTCAATGGGGCTAACTCCCGAGCTATCAACTGGCGGCCGTCTTCTTATCATATTAACAATGTTTGCAGGAAGATTAGGCCCCTTAACAATTGCCTTTGCCATCACAAATCGTCGGAAAACAGAGGCTTTCCGTCATCCAAAAGGAAAGATTATGATTGGGTAACCATGATAAAGGAGCGATGAGTACAATGACTATCAAACAATATGCTGTCATAGGTCTTGGTAGGTTTGGAGTAAGCGTAGCCCGCAAATTGTATGAAGCTGGTCATGAAGTTTTAGGAATCGATATTAATGAGGAAAGAGTCGAAGATGCCGAACCTTATGTTACACATGCAGTAGTTGCTGATACGACAGAAGAAAAAGCACTAAACTCCATAGGGATAAGAAATTTCGATTGTGTCATTGTCGCCATAGGTATAGATATGCAATCAAGTATTTTAACTGTCTCATTATTAAAAGAGCTAGGAATCAAAAAGATAATTGCAAAGGCTCTTGGAAAAAGACATGGGCAAGTGTTAGACAAAGTTGGTGCCGAATGGATTATTTACCCTGAAAGAGATATGGGGGAACGAGTAGCCAATCAGCTTCTTTCACCAAATATGCTAAATTATATTGAATTGTCAAAAGAATACAGTATAGAGGAAATTATGATTCCTGCTAAAATGGCCGGTCAAAATCTACGAGATTTAGACATTCGAGCAAAATATAATGTCAGTGTAATTGCCATAGTTCGAGATGGCAATATTACCATTTTGCCCTCTACTGAACAGATTTTAGAAGAAAGAGATATATTAGTTATGATCGGTCACAGAAAAGATCTTACTGTATTTTCAAATATTGAATAGAAAAAGGATTAGATTAAAATAGGCTGTGTCAAAAGGAAATTTTCCCTCGAAACAGCCAGCTACCTTTTTTAAAAGACTTTCTTGCTATCTCTATCGTCTTTTAAAATCTCTACAGCCTCTCTGAAACGTAGAGAATGGACAATTTCTCGTTCACGTAAAAATTTCAGGCTATCATTCAAATCAGTGTCATCAGATAAATCAATAATCCACTGATAGGTCGCTCGTGCTTTTTCTTCAGCTGCAATATCCTCATACAAATCAGCAATCGGATCCCCTTTAGCCTGAATATAAGTTGCCGTAAACGGTGATCCAGCTGCATTCTGATAAAATAATGCCCTGTCATGATTGGCATAGTGTTCTCCAAGACCTGCCTCTTTTAGCATCTCTGGAGTGGCATCCTTCGTAAGTTTATAAATCATCGTGGCAATCATTTCTAAGTGTGAAAATTCCTCTGTTGCTATATCGGTTAACAATCCCACTACTTTATCAGGAATAGTATAGCGCTGATTCATATACCGAAGTGCTGCTGCTAATTCTCCATCTGCACCACCATACTGCTCGATTAAATACTTAGCTAGCATAGGGTTACATGTACTCACCCTTACAGGATACTGGAGCTTCTTTTCATAATACCACAAAAATAATTCCTCCTAGGTACTCATAATCAATGATGCCTCGGCATCATTGCGTCCGGAATAGGCTTCGTGCTTGCACAAAGAACTCCTTTTTTTCAGCAGATGTTTCGCTACTAAAACATTTGTAGCTGACGCTTTGCTTTCGCTACCAAAACAATTGTAGCTGACGCCTTGCTTTCGCTACTAAAACATTTGCTGAAAGAAGTTAGACTTGCCATGGCCAAGGTGTATCAATCCAATTAAAAGGATAATTTGAATAACTTCTCCCAAAATTCATAAGCGGACCAAATTTTTGCTCAAATTCAACCTTCAGTCGCATACTTATTTCAGTGTTTTCGTTAAATTGTTGAATAGCATCATAATCGTGAGGATGAGTATCTAAATAAAGATTTAATTCCACTATGACAAAATCAATGGCTTGTATTTCTTCAAGTAATTTATAAAATTCTGGTGGCATTTCTTTACTCATTCTTCATCCCTCCTTCTTGGGGATTCGGATAGGGGCTAAATAATTGAGGCCATAACGTGCCAGATCTGAGAGCTTCTTTAGGGGTTTGATATTGTGGTAGCCCAGGCGGTTGAAAACCCATATATAATTGAGGCGGTGTAGAAAAACTTTTAACCCTTATAGGTGGACATGGATCGAATGGGCTAATAAAAGGCTTCCAATATTTATATTGCGTAAACATTGTATCCTCCCTTCTGTAATCAATTACATCAGTGGAGTATATGAGGTAAATTAAATCTTTATTCAAATATGAAGATCATTGCAGAACATTTAAGGAACGCACCTTATATGATTTACGTATCTTTGGCATGTTCTTATGGGAATGGAAGCAGCATTCGGACCGGTATTTAGTCAAAATTCAAATAAAAAAGGGCTAGTTCATAACGAACAGCCCCTTAACAATTGCTATATAAAGATTTTTTATTACTCTTAATAATTAGAATCTGTAGTTTTACTTCATTGCAAACTCAATAGATAATGGGTTGTAATCCCTTTATTTTAAAGCTTTATACCTTCTTTATGTACTTTTTAATAATGCAAAGTAAAGCATAAAATTGTATTGCTTTGGGGCTAAGTGGGGCTAGATTGGGGCTAATAAAAAATACGGCGAGCGTGTGTACAGGGATGCGTGAGTATGGAAGATTGAAGCAAATTAGCTTCAATCTTTTTTATTTATGATGATATCAAATATAATATACCCTATACAGTTAACTGATGTATCAATATTTATAGAGGGAGGAAACTGTTTGAAAAAGATCATGGGTGAGTATGCTTATCCAATAATAATTATTATTGGCTTTAGCATTCTCGTATTAATTAGCTGGTTGTACAATCAATTAAAAATAGAAGATGCTTCGATATTTTGGGCATCGGTTTTACCAAGTGCGTTTGTTGATGTAATAAGCTTGGTTGTAAGTACAATTTTAATTACTAAAATTATTGATAGGAAGAAAATCTTTAATGAAAAAAGTAAGCTATATAGAATTATTAAACGCCCGCATAAAAGGCTTATTAATTTAATATTGCAGAAATACAAGTATTTAATTATGAACAAGCATGATACCCATTTCACTAAGGATCTTCCAGAAAATAATTTTATGTTTCAAGACTTAGCCCCATACTTTAAAGAAAATGTTCATAAGGATTTTCAAAAAGATATCATTATTATTAAAAAAAATTACTTTGAACAAACAGAAGATGGTGTAATGTGTGAATATGTAAAAGATGAAGAAGTTATGAGACTTACACTGATGATTGAATATCAACAACAAATTAAAGATGTAATTAATAAGTTTATGAACGAATATTCTTCTATACTAACTACTGAATACTTAGTTATCTTAGTTGAGATAAAAGAAGAATTGAATTCTAATCCTTTGGGGGTATACAGCTTTTTTGGAGATGATGAGTTTTCACCAATTATTATTAATGTTGAAGAGTACATAATTAATAACCAGACGTATTTAGATTCTGTACTAAAACTAAAAAGATACTTCGATGACATAGATGTTCAAGCGGCATGGGACGACGAAAACGATAAAAATAATGAATGGGGAATTATAGGGATTGGCATTAGTATTTTTTTTATAGCATTTATTTTAATAAAACTAGGAAAATTTTTAATTAGTTTATAAAACGATTTCATTGAAGGCACACACAAGAAAAACCAGCAAGGCTATTTAGCTTTGCTGGTAATTTTAGATAATACGGGATACTAAGCTTTCAAATAGTTGAGAAATATACGAAATACGATAATTTTTAACAATAAAGAATCTTAGGATGAATAATTTTTTTTAAAGAAAATAACGTTATCTTTGCCTGTATATTGACTGAAATACCCTTGTGGAAGCGTAGCTATTGCTTCAATATCATCGGCACTTAGTTTAGCTTCGTCACGTAGCTCTACTTTTGTTTTCACATTATGTGTATTGATTAATTCAATAGCCTCTTTCAATAAAATGGGCCTTTCTTTTAATAATACATCATCATAGGGCTCTTTTGTTCTCCATCCTCTTTTAGAAATTTGTTTCCACAAATAAGATGCTTGATAATCGTTTATAAGGTTAAGTTCCTTAGAACGATAAATCATGGCTTGGATAGAAACTTGCCATCTTCTTTTTAATAATAAATAGTAATCCATTGTATGGGTAACCAATTCAGTTGAAAATACTTCTGCAGGTAAAAGGAATGCAGAGGCAAAATGATTAGCTTCTTCTTCCATGCGTTTATAGATGTTTTTAGTATTAAATTCTTCTTTTGTAATATTATGATGTAATAGGTAATGCCCTAATTCATGCGCTAATGTAAATTTAATTTTAGAAGGTGATGCTTTTTCATTTCCAACAAGAATAAATAACCGATTTCCAACCCACTTTGAACATGCATCAACATAATAGTCATTTGAATCAATAGTACTTACTACTATTCCATGTTTTTCAAACAAATGAGTTAAATCTGTTATAGGTCCATTACTTAAATTCCATCTCTTCCTCATATTTAAAGCAATTTCTTCGATCTCTTCAAAATCTCTAGGTTTAAAAAAGCTCGGCTCTTTTTCTTCGATTTGTGGCAAATCAGATTGTGGGAAATCGACGATACTTTCAAGATAATTAAAAATTCTTATAACCCATTCTATTTTAATTTCATGCATCTTTTTTAATTTAGCCGTGGTACTTGCTTTACTTCTAAAAAAAACAATATTATTCATGTCATCATAATTTTCTTTTTCAAAAAAATAATTAAATGGGAAATCTAATGTATTCATTATTTTATATAAAACTTCAGCAGGTGGAATAGCCTTACCATTTTCATATTTGGAAAGAGTCTGATGATTATTTAATTCTATCTTCTCTGTCAATTCTCTTATCGTATAACCTCTTGCTTCTCTTGCTTCTTTCAATCTCTCTCCTTGGAAAACTTTATCTGTATTAACTTTTCCCTCCATCCTCAAGCACTCCTTGAGCAAAATTTTTAAATCTAATTAGTTGTTCTTTTTCAATTTCATTTTCTTTCTCTTTATCAGAACCGTCAAGAGCATATAGTTCTTTAGTAAGATTAATTCTTTCTACCCATCTTCCTTTTCCATTAGGTACACCGATATTAATAAAACTAACCTCACCTTCAACATGATTATGAGTTAATTCTAAATATCCCGGCTCCTCCTGTATTTCCTGTTTGTCAAAATGGTAATACAGTTGATTTTTTGTTTGTAAAAAAGAGCGATATATGGCTTTTCTTGCAGTAGTATGTTCATCCTTAGCTCTATTGATACATATAATTACATTTGATGTGCGTAGTTCTACATGATAGGCTGACTTAATAGAGTTAGGCATAATTTGGGCAGTAATGTTCCCTAGCGTTCCTTTTTTACATGCCTCATATAAAACAAATTGAACCGCTAAGTGATCTAAATGCCCCCTGTGCATCTTGCCTAAAGCCCATTTTAAAAAGGACACCTCTTGTATGCTAGCTTCAACAAGTTCATAAGCTTGTTGAATCATTGGCACAATAAATCTTCTAACTGATTTCGGAACTTGTGAATCAATAAACTTATTTAAATCGATTGGTACCTTAATTTCATCCACGAACATTACCCCCATTCTCTTTGCACTCATTTTACCCAAAAAATCATTTTTTGGCAACTTCAATACTTCTCAATTTTAAATCAAAGTAGAGGTTTGTTCTAATTTACTAATATATATCTAACTATTTAACACTTACAGTTTTAATTATGTTAAAGAGTAAACTCCTTCTAGTTAAAAACTTACTTCCAACTTAATCTTGGTTTGTATCAATGGAAGCAGTCACAATAATAGTTGAAGCTGCTCTCTGTTTTTGATAAAGTCAATTTGCAATGTTTTCATTAGTCGATGTTAGCGCATCGGCTTTTTTATTTTCCTCGTTTTTATCCATAACCTTATTTACGGTTTCAGTTATATACGTTAACACTTCCTCAAAGCTTTCTGGTTCCCTACCAAATTCTTTTGTGAATGTTTTTATGTTTCCTTCCATGGCAAAAGCATTCCAACCTTCTACGCTGTTTATATCAAGCTTAGGAGTTGCCCTACTTGATTGCTCAGATTCATTTTCAATCACTGTCTCAAATAGTTCCTGGGCGTGAATGTTAAGGGTATCAACCTCTTGTGACATTTCTTTAAACAATGGATAGAAAGCCATATCAATTAAACGTACTGAATCTTGAATTTGTAAAATAGATATACATGCTAGGCCCCGATCTTCATGCCAACCTTTATGTGTAATGTCATCAAGTTTATTTAGTAAACGAGCTACTTCATTCTGTACAGTTTTTAATTGAATCATTTGCGCTGATAATCCATAAACACTGTGGCTATTTTCTTGTACGACTGTTTCTAATATGTGTTGTGTATGTTGCTGCATGCTCTTATTCCCCTTTTCATCTATGTTTTATTTAGTTGCGACTGCCTTCAAAAGTAATTGTTTGTTACAATCAGACATTACACGCCATTCTTTAACCGTTACTTTCATTTGCATTCACTTCCTTTCTTATTAAAATGTTTCTGTTGGTCCATCTTTATCAGTTAGCCAGTTGTAGAAAGGCACTGTATGCACATTTAAAGGTTTTTGACCTATAGATGATGTATTTGTGGGATGACTCTCTCTACGTTGTAATGCCTTCTTATGAGCTCCTACGAATATGGCACGTATTGTTTTAGTGACTGTCAGTACACCTTCTTTAATATCTTGAGCCATTTTAAAAATGGTGTTCTTGGCCAATATGAATTCCTGAATGTTACTTACATTAGATGCTAGTACCACTTTATGTAGATCATCCTTAAAGTTATCTGGGATAGGTAATGAATGCATAAATTCAAATAGCATTTGTTGATACTCATTCATGAACTCTTTGCATGCTTCCCTATCGGCATGAGCCATGTTATAGGCTTCTTGTAATGGAACAACCTCACATTCCTCGATAGGCTCAGCAGGATCTTCGCATGTTTCAGATTGGCTGGGCAAAATAATATATATGTTTGCACCACGACCTCCCTTTTCCTTCGTAGTTTTCTGTTTCTTGATAATACCTAGTGATTCCAGTTTTGAAATAGCACGATAAACTGTCTTCGTGCTTATCTCCAATGATGTAGCAATTGTTGCAGCTTTTAAATGACATGCTCCTGGGTATTCCAAAGCATGACTAGCAAGTTTGAAAACGATGGCACGTTCTGATTCAGTCAAATCGTAG
This sequence comes from Lysinibacillus sp. FJAT-14222, assembly GCF_001278875.1. Taxonomy (NCBI): domain Bacteria; kingdom Bacillati; phylum Bacillota; class Bacilli; order Caryophanales; family Bacillaceae; genus Lysinibacillus; species Lysinibacillus sp. FJAT-14222. The sequence goes on from NZ_LIYL01000034.1 coordinate 139,565, forward strand.
TAGTGTGTTGCCATGTGGTTCTCAACAGCCGAATCCATGTCGGCTATTGAATCAAATGTTTTGTAAGTTGCTAAGTATTCAAATGCCACCGTTTTCACCTCACTTTCTACTACCTAAGAAATTAATAAACTACATGGACCGAACCATCTTCACCGATTTGTACTGGTTGTCCGTCTACATCGTCAAAATAAACCTTTCCTACAAAATCAACATACTCCCAATCACCCAAATGGTAATTGTCACCATAGCGCTTTTGGAAATAAGCACGTGCCTCTGTTACATTCGAGAATTGAGGAAAATTCGCTTCATCCTCACGCGTAATTGTAAAACCAAAATATGTCATAGTGTTTCACCTCTCTTCCCTGCAGCATGTCGGCTATTTCTTGTCCATTCACCGACTAATCTTTGATGGTCTTCCGAAATTGACTATGTTTTATTGTCACAAATATACCATTGACTATATTTTGTTGTCAACTATATTTTGTTGTCATTTGTATTTTTATTTTATATACTTAAACTATCAATTAAGTGAGGTGTCTTAATGGGGATACGTGCAAAATCGAATTTGAAGAAAATTTTAGACGAAAAAGGAATGTCCATTCGCAAATGCGCCGAAATATCTGGATTAAAATTTGAAACTGTTCGTAAAATGTATAACGATGATGCTAAACAGTACCAACGTGATTCGTTAGGTGCGTTATGTAAGGCGCTTGAATGTGAGATTAGTGATTTATTGGAATTAATCGAGGAATGACAAAAAACACTCTCGGCTGATCATGCAGCTGAAAGTGTTTTTCTTTTGGGCAATATAAAAAGCAACTACATTTCTGCAGCTGCTTAATTTATATATTAATTATTAAGAGCATGTTTTAAAAGATTTAAAGATAAATGATTAAGATTATAATTTCATAGCTTCACGCTTACTCGCCCAATGGATTTCGTGATTTAAACAATAAGACATTGCGGTGGGACATTTTATAAATGTGGAAGAAGATAACAATTAATGTTGTCTGTTTTTTTATGTGTACTTCCAACTCATAGTTTCCTAAAATGGAAATATAGAGGGAGGTTGTAAGATGAAGATTTTAGATTGTGAAAATGATAATACTATGTTTGGGTCAATTAAGGTGATAACAGGTATTCAGAAAAAAGATCTGATAGATATGTTTAATCGATTCGACTTAGACGATTATTATGAAGATAATACTTGGATTGATGCTGACGCACTTTTTTTAAAAAAAATAAAAGAGATGAGCAATTTCTCTCAATTCCAATATGATAAAACTTTTTGGTTCCATCTATCCAGAACCACCCCATTCAACAATTTTAAAGAAGGACTACTTTCACTTAATGATAATTTAGAAAACCTTTGGGATTTGCTGTTTACTTTACAGGAAGGATTTTTACCTAAAGATGAATGGAATATTTTCAGAAAGTCATTGGAATCAGATTGTCCTAGCCATTTTGCTTCTTTATACAGAATGAAGGCCTCTGATAAGATACATGGCGGGCCCTTTGCGATGCTTATACGTGAAGTGGCATTCCACTCAGAAGAAATAGGGAATCACAATTATTTAGGTGTTCCAGAGATTATTGAAGATATTTGTTTTCCATTCCAAGAAAAGTATGGTTTTGATTTGTTAACAAAATTTAAGAAAGTTACTTTACCTTGTATTGTTAAATTTGAAACTACAGACGTAGAAGAGTATCACTTAGGAGTTGTAATTAATTTTCTATATCACAAATATCATAGTCTTGAGTTGAATCTAGACTGCAATACTTGTTTTGACGGCTATGGGAAAAGCATTCCAAATAAAGCTTTATTACAAATTGAATATCTATGAATAAACAAAACAGGATCTTATTTAAATATGGTTATTCATATAGAAAGTCACACTTATTGATCAATATATTTGATAACTAACAATAAAAGGGGATTTATTTTATGACTGAAGTCGACTCACCTTTCTTGAAAAAACATCCTAATTACGGACTATATAAATCAAATAAATATAAAACTAACGAAATACCTATAGAATTAATCGAACTTTTAATCACCTTATTCAGTGAAAAGAATGAACATCTAGAAGATATAAAACAAAAATTATCTTCTCTAACAACTATGCGTACTGATAAAAGTAACTCTAATAATGATTTACTAATAAAAATGTATTTTGAAAAGATAAAAAAAGAAAAGCCATTTTATTATTTTTTAGATTTAATATTGGAAATAATTAATTCTTTTTATTCCGAAAATGTGTTTTTAGACAAATTAAATGCAATTTTCGAACAAACAAATTTAGCATACTATTTAAACAGAAGTGATTTAGGAAATTTAGAATGGGAATTATTCACCGGAGCTTCGGTAAGTTACCAATTTAACAAACAAAAATTAGAAAGATTTGAAGAAGCTATACGTATTTCTAAGGTTTTCGGAATAATAAGTTTAGCTATGCTAGTCATACTATCCCTTTCCTATTTAACAACATATTCTTTTTTATATGGATATTACTTTGGAGGGAATTCCGATTCTTATAGTTCTAACTTTGAAATAATACGATGGTTTATTCCGTTTCACTACAAGACTATAGCTTATACAGGAATTATAATATCTGGTTCTTCAGCATTATTAATGTATATAATTTACCTAATAACGGAAAAAGAATGGATAAAAAAAATTATAGCTATTGTAGCGCTTTGTGTTTTTCATGTCCTTCTTACATATTTTTTTGTTGCTAAATTAAACTTCGATTCAATATTAAATTTTTCAATTATCTGGACTTTACCTTTATCAATAGCTGGGTCAGTATTAATTGCTAAAACACTTATAGAGAACCCGTTTAAAATTATTAGTGGTTTTTCAGTTAGTATTATAGTTTCATTTTTAGTATTTATTTTTTTCCTGACGAAAATTAATGATCAAGAAGAAACTTTAGAGATATTATTGATTGTATCCTTTATTCTTTCTTGTTTGATTGTTGGAAAAATACCATATAAGAATACATTTTTAAAATTATTATTTATTATTCCACCAACCACACTTTTTGTAATAATGTTATTGGGTATGTTTAATATATATTTTCCATTAAAAAATTCTGTGACAATTACTATTTGGATAAGTGGTACTGTAATAATTAGCGGTATATCAACATTTTGTTTTAAAGATAAAATGATTGATTCTAAAATTCAATTCCCTAAATTAAGTGATTTTTTAGAAATTGGGCAAAAAATGATTCCTCTATTGTTTCTTAAGAATACACAAAAAATAACATTGGTTCCAATAGGTTTATTAGTAATTGGTACATATATTTTAATTCCTAGAATAAGTGTCTACGTTGCAGAAAACATAAGAGAACTAACTGAAAATAATAAACGTGGAATTGAAAAAATAGTTATTAAAGACGCATTGGATAATGAGTTAGTTATTAACGGTAATGTAGTCTCTGAACAAAATGGAGTTCTTTATATTTCTAACGAAAGATGGGAGTTAGAACAAATTAAAGCAAGTTATTACTATGTAAAATAATAACAAAAAGACTGCCCTCCACAATAATCAGTGGATAAGGCGGTCTTTACTTTTACTTAATTCGTCTTTGCAGAATTGTAATATAAAGACTAACAAGCAATCCGTTGTCATCGTACGATTCTTTAAATCATTTATATGACTTGCTAAATAACACTCTCTTTAACAGCCTGTGTTAAAAATGCTTTTGCCTCTATAAACATTGCTGGTGTACCTGATTCCAATTTGCCATGTTTACTTACACTTTTCACATTTTATAATTGACCACAATAAAAGAACACCTACCGAAGTAAGTGTTTTGATAAAAGCTATTCTATTGCCCACCCATCACGGGGTGGGCTATTTATGATTTATTTAAAAAAGAGCTCCAATTTACTAGACAAAGAAGCTTAAGCTAATTGATTTGCTTCGTGTTTTATATTAGAAATTAACTCTTCTTCTGATAAATCACCACTCACATAGTCACGATAGAATGAGCGTCCTGTTTCCACGTGCATATACCAGGCTTCCAGTAACGCTAAGTAAGTTTGATCTAAATGATTCAAATTACTTTGAACTCCAACATAACCATTTCCCGCATTAAATGTTTCAAAACGAACAGGATATTCTATAACTTCTAATGGTGCTATAGAAATAAGAGGTATTAACTTTGGGGTACCTTCATAATCGATTACGAGGGAATTTGAATAATTATCATTACCGTTAATAAGAACTTCTTTTAATTGTTCCCTAGAAAAAATCGGATTTTTTATTTTCGTAATACGGTGCGCAACAATTTCAAACGAATAATTATCATTTAATAGATCGGTTACAGTTTCATCGTTTTCAACGTTTTCGCCATTGATAGTTAAGGGTCTATTAATTCTTAACCAATTATCAGCCGCTTGAAAACTTTCAAAAAACATATCTTTTTCTTTGTCAAATAATTTAAAATCCTCTTGTTTTCTCCACTCTCCGTTTTTAGTTAAACGAAAAGTATCTTCAAGACCAAGTAAATACTTATAAGCGTTAATTGAAAAATACATATTATTTTCTCCTATTCCTTAGTTTCATGCGTCATTAATTAAATATGCATTTGGAAATTTGAACAGTTATTGTATTTATAGATATTCCATAATTCCCAAAAAACCTCCTTTAAATTAATAATACCTTACATTCTATTTATTCGGTAATATTTTCCTATCTCTATTTCCTCTCCTACCATTCCAGCCAATTATCTAACGATGGTTCACATTGAACTATTGATTGTAGAAGACTATCACGGTCATTAAGTCAGTTGTAAAACGGCACCGAACGCTATCTCTGTGTTTTGTTCTCCACAGATAATAAATTTGGTCGACTTATTCTTCAAACGCTCTACAGCCTTACTATATGTCCCTACAAATACGGTTCTTTTGATACTTTTAGCAAATTTCAATATTATTAATCTTGGAGATAAACAAAAATTAAATGAGGATAATTAAATGAACAGACTAGAACAAACTACTCAGGAATTACTTGAAGCTGGTTATACGCTTGAAGAAATTAAAGCAGCCTTTGAGGAAGTAATTGAAAAAACTAATCAATCAAAAACTATTGATGAGACAGATAACTAATCACAGTTGTCTGTTTTTTTGCATGTACTTTTTACTCTCATTTACCTAAAATAGGATATAAATGGAGGTCGTTAATGTGAATTGGTTTAAAAAATTATTCTCTAAAAAGCAAACAATTGATACACCTATTGAAAAGCAAGAGCCAGAAAGAAAAGATTCTGCTGTTAAGTTAAAAGTAGACGTATCTACAATCAACCATAATCAAGCGTCAGTTGAACACACTTTATTTACCTTTAATGTTGCTGGTGTAACAATGAAAAACGATAAAAATAAAGATATACAGCGTTCATTAACACGATATGGGAAATTGTATTGTGAAGAAAATAGTATAGATCTTTATGGAGGATATTCTAATAAAGATATTTTAGATTATGTATTTGAAATTCGTGAATTTGAAGATTTAGAGTTTGCCAATGATGAAATACAATTCATCCCAGAACCAACTAACGAATATGACGAAAATGCGATAAAAATATTGATTGATTACGGCAACGATGATGTAATCCATGTTGGTTATGTTCCGAAAAAGTGTACAAAAAAACTTAAAAATATATTAGAGAATAAAGAGATTTCTAATATAGTAGCTCAATACGTCGGAGGGAAAACCAAAGAAATTGAGTATGATTTTGAAAAAGACAAGGAGAAGGTAGTAACTAACTCTAATTTATCATTAGGTGTACAAATAGATATTCGTTATAATTAAAAGTCCTCAAAAAGCCACTCAAAAGAGTGGCTTTTTCAATAGAAATTTTTAGCAAAACAGTGATCGATTAAAGCATCTGATAGCAGCACGAGAAAAGGAATTACAAAGTGAATAAACACAAAAAAACAGGTACTCGATCTAACGAGTGCCTGGTCACTTGTTTATATGTGTTAAAATTAATTAGAATTTAAAACGAAGTACATTTCATTATTATCTTATTAGATTAGTTTTGCTCATATTCTTTACGAATATCTTCATTAGTTATTCCTTTTTTACTTTGAATATCTGCAGAAATTTTTGGGATTATCAAATCTCTCATATCACGAATTTCATATAACTGTTTTTCTATAGTACATGGGTGTCCAGTTAATTTTGAATAGTCTTCTTTCATTGTTTCAAAAATAATCTTATACCCTTCCAAACTATTTAAACTACTCTGATACATATCTATTAACCAAGCACCATCATAATTATTAAAATGAGCAGTATATATAGGTTTTGTTAAGTCGATTGGTACATTATAAGCTTTTTGCAAAGTAGAATTAATTAATGATACTGGTACATGATTACCCCAATTCCTAGCCGTAGTAACTCTATTCAAATCTTCCCTTTGATCTTGCGATAACTCAACATATCCTAAATTAAGTTCAACAGCATTTAACTCAATATTTTTCCTATAATTTTGATATGAACAGCCAAATGCTGCATGATCACCAATCAAATTGTTTAAATAATTTGATTGGTAACCTAACATTGCTCGAAATTCTTCATAATCAATGGAAGTAATAATTTGTTGTTGGTCTCCAATCAAATTTTTCTCTTCTATATATCTACCTAGTTTATTTATTAACCTTTCATAAACCTCTAAATTATTATAAGTAAGAATTAATAAATGATTTAAATAATAAATAAAATCTGAAGCATCTTTAAATGTATATCCTTTCAAACTCAAAACCATCACCCTTTATATTTTTCCTATATTATACATTAACAGTTCAAAGCGGGTACTTGAATTCTACAATTATTTTTACCTATTTCGAGCTTCATTTCACCCTTTTTGACAATTACGCTTATATTTATACCTTTTCATCATTAAAAACGTTGTACGGGCTTCCTACTCATTAAAAACCCATATATAAACTTCATTTATAAACCTTGGCACACTTAACCATTTGAAAAGACCACTCATAAAGAGTGGCCCTGTCAAACTAAATAGAGTTACAAGCGAACCTGTCATTATCTTTCCGAGCTAATTGCACCACTTTCTACTAAACTCTCTATATCTTCTGGTTTAAATCGTTTTAAATCATATGTTGTTAATACATTGCCTATTTTGTATTGATCACCATTGTGTCGAATACCTCGATTTACATAATAGATTAATTCATTACTTGGATTTGATACTATGTGATGGTATTTCTGACAGAATTCTGTGAAAGTACCACTTTGTTCATCATTTAACCACATCGCTATAAATCGGGTTTCTGGATAATTGTGTAGTTTGTGTTGTTTAGTCTCTTTAATATATTGACGAGCTTCATAAGTAACGATGGCATCCACCAGTTGAGTATCAGTATTCACACGTTTTAGTATAGTTTCTAATTCTGGCTGTTGAGTGGCCATGTACTTTTCACGTGAGACTTGTTCTTTATAAGACGTTAACTGCTGAATTAAACTATCTAACATATCCAACCCTTTTTGCACAGGTGAAGAGTCGAACACAATATTATTAAATGAATTGACTAATGTTAAGAATTTTTGTTTTTCATCTACACTGATATCCGTTTCTTGTTTTGCTAAAACGTCTAGTTTCATTTGAACAGCCATTTTCTTTGCAGTTACATTCGTTAATTCCTCTTCTAATTCAGTAGCTCTCTTATGATCGCCTTTAATTTCTTTTACCGCTAAATCTTGCGCTAATTTTTGCTGTTGCTCTGATAATTCTTCAATATTCCCCTTAATATCATCTACTTTATTTCTAAGATGAAGCGTAGCAGATGTCGCATTTTTTAATAAATCTTTAATTTCATCAATTACTTTATTTTCAGCATTTCTATAACGCTGTTTTTCGGCGGTTATTGTATTCATAGTTTCATCAAAAAAATTGTTTAATGTGCTTTTTACAACCTCTATTGCTTCTGTTTTTTTAGACATGAGTAATCACCTTTCTTTTAAAAAAATAATTTTTTCTGAACATATCAATTAGCTTTTAATTACAAATGCTTCAATTAGACCTTGAACTTCCAAAACCTCATTTGTAGTAAGATCATTAGTGTTGATCCCTTTTGTATTCAAATTTTTCATTGTTTTCATTACATTGATTGCATACTCACCTTCTTCACGGCTATATGAAGGAGGGTTATTCTTTGGCAAAGAATTAATCACAGGTTTGTCTTTTAACATATTTTCGTGTGCCATTATCAGTTGCCTCTCTGTTGATTTAGAATCTTCTGTTGTATTGGATGCAGTGAATGAGCGCTTATTTGATAACTGATTTCTCATTTTTTCAATAACCTCTGGTGGTAATACACCATTCACTAAATGTGGTATGTTAATGCTTGCAGTAGCACTTTGTTCGTTTTCAAACATCACAGAATCGATAAAGCGTAATTCCAATGCTTGATGGGCATTCATCCAAGTTGTTTTATCCATCATGGACTTTAATTTCGCTTCATTTAAACCAGTTTTGGCAGTATAAGCATTCATAATAGACTTGTTAATATTTTTGAGAAACTCACTTGTATGATCCATTTCACGATAATCACCATGTACAGAAACACTTGCGTTATGAATCATTAATTGAGCCGTTGGGGACATTTCAACATGGCTACCGGCCATCGCAATTACACTCGCTGCAGATGCAGCCACACCCACAATTTGAACGACTACCTCTCCAGAAAATGATTTAAGTGCTGTATAAATTTCTGAGGCACTAAAAACAGAACCACCCCCGCTATTTATTAAAACGTTCACTTTCGTTGACCTTGTTTTTTTAGCAGTTTCCAGTTGTTTATTAATTACACCTGGACTAGTAGCAGGAATATTGAAGTAATCGTAAATCTGCTGCTCGCTATCTGAAATGATTGGACCGCGTATGTTAATATTCATTTTCTCAATTCCTTTCTTTACTTTCGTTTTGTATACACACCTTACTTTCGCTTTTATACTTAGATCCTTGCTTCATTTTTTAAAGCATTAGATGAAGTGCTTTTTTCAAAGTTATGACTTTTAGCTCCCACAGGCGAAAGCGAAAGTAAAATTTTTTGAATAAAAATAGACCACTTTTGGGGCTCGCAAGCCCCGCACGGATAAAAAGTCTCAGAAGGACCCATGAGCTGGCCGGACTTCTAATTGAACTCAACTACCACACCCCCTAATAAAGAAAAGCCCAATAACATACACATCGCTGTGCAGCTACTGGACTTCATGAGTCTCTAAATTATTTTCTTTTATATTTGTTCTTGGTTTTACATCGAACACAGACAATCTCAATATTAGGCGATTCTTTACACGCTTCATGTTGGACATCAGCTGCGAATAAAAGCTTACTACATGTGGTGCAACGTACTTCATTCATAATTCAATTCCCTCACTTTTTAGGTATTGCCGTTTGTTCATCACGGCTGTACCTTACATTTATTGTTGTTAGATTTCTAATCACAGCATTCCTTAAAGTCTCATAGTCTACCTTCTGAGACTGCTCAAAATAGCGTATAAACAGTTCTTTATCTTCTACACTTAATAGTTCGCATATCTCTCTAAAACGTTTGTATTGAAGCCTAATACGTTCTAGCCGTTTCTTGTAAGATGCTTTCTCGTCAATAATCATAAATGCTAGAATATCCGACCTACTCGAAATAGATTGATCGCTATCATACATAGACACGCCATAACTAAATTCGTACAGCTGAGCAAAGTGTGCTGCTTGTCTTTTCTCCAAATAGTTTGCTAGTTTGTTTGCCTGAGCATCCATCCACAATGAATACATATACTTCCTTACTTTTTGTTCTAGTTCTGAAACAAAAGTATCTGAATCACTTTCAATTGCATAAGGTGTGTCAGCTGTAATAAGTGCTAATTGTTCACCGAAATCTTCTGAAATTGTGGTTTGGTTCATGCAGCACACCCTCCTTTCAACTAAACTCAACTGGATAGTTTGTGTGAATTAAATCTTCAATTTTCACACCTGTATCAAGATTTAAAAACAATGAAATCTTTATCAGAGCTGTATCTCTAATCTTTGTGTAAGTCACTGAACTTATTGGTGGATCAAACTTTAAATTGTAGACGTTATAATCTGTCAAGTATTCACTATTAGCTGACAAATACCTTGCTTCAATTAGAAAGCGTTCTGGTGTCGGTAATCTCTCAATAGCTCGTTCAATCATTTGGTGAAAGGCAACATTATCATTATCTGAATTCTCTACAGTAAATTTTGAAAGTCGATAACGTGCCAATTCTTTTACAACAGCTTTACGAATTTTTACTTTCTCTGCTCTTGTTAAGTGTTTTAATAGTTCCATTGATATCATCCTCGCTTCTTACTTTTGATAACTTATTTTTCAATCACTCCAATCAAAATTATCTGGATCATTTCCGTCTTGCATCCATCGTTGGAATGCTATTTCTTTATCTCTTGGATCATGTTTCTGTCTAAAATCATTATTATTTTTATCCTTTTTAAAGTTGCTTAATGGATCTGCTTCTTCAACAAATTTCCTAATATCTTTGTCTCTCATAAAGTCCGCTAATGAATATTTATGTGTAAACCAATATTCATCACTAGCAAATACGATTGCATAATTATCAATCGCTTTTTTTAATTCATCAAAACTATAATCTTTCAATCTTGCATTGATTGCTCTTTGCATAGGCTCTGATAGTTTTTGATGATTTACAATATTTTTAGAACAATAATGATCGAATAGATCATGAATATGTTTATTATCATTCTTTTCTTTCTTCTCTTTCTTATTATTGTTCCATCGTTGTTCCGTTACTGTACCATCACTGTTCCATTGCTGTTCCACTGAATCGTTTTTATAGTTGCCTAAACCTTGATACAATGCGTAGTTAACGACTGTGAACAGTGTTCCATATTCTGTTGATTTCGTTGTTATTCTACCTTCTTTTTCAAGTGATTTAATTTTCCTTTGAATGGTCGTTAGAGGATACTTTTTTTCTGCATTTCCTCTACCTTCTCTATAGGCCAAATCATCCTGAAGACTCCTTAAAGAACGTAGATATTGCCCTCTTTCTAAATGAATACCAGCATGCTTTATTCCGTTTTCAGAAAAGGTGGCTTTACCAAGAATGTAGAAAAACAATCTAAACTTAACTACATCAGTCCACACATCATTTTCAAATATCGTTCGACTGACTTGGAATGCTCCTTTATTCATCACCTCACCTGCTTTTAATGATCGTCTTTTAATTCAAGCTGCAAAAATGCTTGTGTAGCTTCTTCATGAGTTATGAACCCTTGTTTAAGGGCAAACATTACTTTATTTATTTTTAGGCTCTTTTCAGTTAAAACAGCTAGTTTGTTTCCTTGAGGATCTAGTTTCACCCTAACTTGAACCCCTTCATAAATTGATGAACCGTGATTCCATACCTGATTTGAATCGTCTTCAACAAGTGTTTCTAATATATCTTTAATAGTAATAACCTTGTATTGGTCATCCTCCTTTACTTCGATAAGATCACCTTCTACTAAATCCATGTACGAAAAACGGCCATGTACTTTGTGCACTAAGGAAACAATATCTACGCTAAAATGCACAGTTATATGACCAATTAAATATTCTTCATTCATCTATTTCACCACCTTGAGTTTTATTTGTGTCAACATTTCACCATGAATGGGCTGCAATCGTTTTTACCTTCTTTCAAAGCCACATCATTTGTTAATTTCTATGCATACGCCGCCAAGCTATTTATTTACCATTCTGATGTGATTTCAGTTATTACCTCGAAAGCCTGTTGCGCCAAATACCAACGTTTGCGATTCTTTTTACGCTCGATAGCTCTCATCCGTGGATCGTTTAGTATCTCATCCTCTAACCACCGCTTTGACATGTCCGTTAACTGTGCAAGCCGCTCCACCGATACGAGCCAAAGCTGCGCTTGAATAGACTCGTCGAGTTGTTTTTCGATATGTTGTTGAATCTGCTTTTTATCTAATTGAAGTTCAATTTTTGCTGGTAACATCTCAATTCACTCCTTTCGTAATGACAATCAAATCATTAGGCGTACATTCAAAATAATTACAAAGCAAAGTAATTGTTTTAATATCCATGCGAGTAGTTTTTTCATGATAGATACTAGCAATTGCATTTCTGGATATACCTATTGCTTCTGAAAGTTGTGTAATATTTATGTGTTTCTGAGCCATTAACAAACGCAAATTATTTTTCACCCATACCCCTCCTTTAAAAGATATAACGACAACTAAACTATACATTTTATTATCAATAAAGCAATATACTAACCAAAACGATAACTTTCCTTGTCGTTTTTACTTTTAACGAATTCTACCATAGTAATTTTAAATACACAAGTTTAATTCGCGATTAGTTAAGTTAACTTGTCATTATGCTTAATTATTGATATATTTTCATTATGGAAGGTGGTATTAAAATGATTAGAAATCGTTTAGCCGCATTAATGGCAGAAAGAGGACTAAAAATAACACGTGTAGCAAAAGATACAGGAATATCGAGGAACACCATTACTTCAATAGCTCAAAACGATAGTGAAATGATGCGAATGGAGACAATTAATACTTTGTGCAAGTATCTTGGTATTACACCATGTGAATTTTATGAGTATGAGCCTTTAGACATTGATTTTTTTGTTGAAATCAATTCCTGTATGTTTTCTTTACAAGAACGCTCGACAGATAGTTTTATTACAGAAAACCATTTAAGTATTACAACTGTTGATATAGATGTAATAATGGATGTAAAAAGGAATCAACACACTCAAAGTTTTGACCTACTTGGCAAAACTATTAATAATGTAGAACTTCTTTTAGACAATCCAGATATATTTGCTGCTAATATTCCTTTGACAATTGAATTTGATAATGAAAATGAAAAATATATATTTATTAACGAAATCTACAACAAAATTAGTGCATCTTTTCATCAAGACATCTACAAAAATCTTGAAAATAAATTAAATCATGAACTACAATCCTATTTAATAAAAAAAATTAACGAAGACACTCTTGATAACGACGACATATTCCAAAAGAATCTTGAAAAAGGAATCCAGCAAAGCATAAAAGTAAATCTTCAATCAGATGTATTTAAAAAATTTTAATAGATAGTTTTTATAACTTTTAAACTCACCTATTCCTGTACATACGCCGCCAAGCATGAAAGGAATGGACAAGGTGAAATTATATAAATCAACGAAAGAACCTGAAATTTATCACTATTTCAATGCAAACAAAGAGAAATTGTGGATGTATCGCCATAAGTATTATGATGCTACAGGAAAGCGGAAAGAGAAGAAGAAAAGTGGCTTTAAAACAGAAAAAGCAGCATTGAAAGCCCTTCTGGAAGTGAAGGCTGCAACGCTGCGCGGTGAAACTAAACATATTGAAAATGAAAACTTAACTATTAATAATTATGTAGATCTATGGTTTGAGAAGAATTGTAAAAAGAAAAAATGGAGCGATAATTCAGTTCTCATCCGTGAGAAAGCTATACGCCTTCATTTTAAGCCTCTGCTAGGACGCTATAAGCTCCAAAGCCTTGATGATGTTATCTATCAAGAAAACTTTATAGACGTGTTAGCGAAACAGTACAAGCCTAGTACAGTACATCAAGCTCATAATGTCTTTAAAACGATTATAAATGCGGCCATTAAAGAAAGAATATTGCTTCATAATCCACTTGTTGATATTGTGCTACCAGCTAATTCAAAGCGGGATGAGACGGGTAAGAAACAAGAAAATTACCTCACTCCGGTTGAACTAGTAACTTTTTTGAACGATGCTAAAAAAAATGAAAACATCACAAATTACACTTTTTTACTCACAATTGCATATACAGGAATGCGCTGCGGTGAAGCATGCGGATTACAGTGGAAAAATATTAATTTTAAAGAAAATACAATAACAATTGAACGTTCCAGGGATTATGGTGGTACCCATACGCCTAAAACACTAAACAGCTATAGAACCATTCTAGTGGAAGAAGCTGTTATGAAGCAATTAGAAACCTATAAAAAATGGTGTAAGCAAAAATTGTTGTCGTATGGACTAAAACTGATGGATGAAGATGAATACGAGAATGATGATACATTTGTTTTTATCTCACATTTGTCAGGGGAGCCTATAGCACCTAACAACACAGCCAAAATCATGTATAAGATTATTCAAAGAACCAGGCTTCCAAAAATAACTTTACATGGTTTAAGACACACGCATTGTACTATTTTATTGAATCGTGGGCTGAATGTGAAGGTCATAGCAGAACGTTTAGGAAACACTCCTAAAATGATTTACGAAATATATGGTCATGTTCTTAAGGAAATGGAAGAGGCATCAGTAGCAGCATTTAGTCAAAGTTTAAATGAAATTGGGGCTAAAAGTGGGGCTAGTTCATAACGAACAGCCCCGTAGTCCTTATTATATAAGGATTTTCATTACTATTAATAATTAGAATCTGCAATTAATCCGTTCATAATAGCTACACCAGAGCTTGCTCCAATACGAGTTGCTCCAGCGTCAATCATCTTTTGCATATCCTCTAAGCTTCGTACACCGCCAGAAGCTTTTACACCTAAATCTGGGCCTACTGTTTTACGCATTAAGGCAATATCTTCTGCTGTCGCGCCTCCAGTAGAAAAACCTGTTGATGTTTTCACATAGTCAGTACCTGCAGCCACAGCTAGTTCACATGCTTTTACTTTTTCTTCCTCAGTTAGAAGGCAAGATTCAATAATTACTTTTACAAGTGCGTTGCCTTTTGCCGCTTCAACAACTGCAGCAATATCTGCTTGCACTAGGTCATAGTTTTTATCCTTTAATGCACCGATATTGATAACCATGTCTACCTCTTTTGCACCGTTAGCAATCGCATCTTTCGCTTCGAACGCTTTAACAGCTGGCGTATTAGCACCTAAAGGGAAGCCAATTACAGTACAAACTAAAACATCTGAGCCTTGTAAAAGCTCGCTGCTATATTTCACCCAAGTTGGATTTACACAAACAGAAGCAAAGTTAAATTGTTTTGCTTCTGCACACAATTTTTCGATTTGCTCTTTTGTAGCTTCAGCCTTTAATAATGTGTGATCAATCATACGTGCGAAATTTTGTTCCATTTTATCAGACGCTCCTTCTATCAACAAGTTGTACGTACCTCTCTGGCATCATAACATTTTTTAACGTTTCCGTCTAATTTTGAATGAAATTAGATGAATTCAAATTATTGTAGAAACTAATCCATTATGCCTCGGCAAAATTTACATCTGGAATCGGTTGTTGAAAGAAGTTAAAACAATGCAACTATAATGTTTTGATTAAAATACTAGCAATAACGACTGATCCAACTGTTACAGTTGTAAATCCACCTATTAACATTGGCGTTAATATTTCATTTAATATTTTTTCTTCTTCCTCTTTATTTCTACCTACACTTCGACTAATTTCCTCACAAACAAGATAATCACCCGGGAACCCTACTGTGGCCGTTAGTGCTACTGGAAGACCTTTTAAAGGATCCCATTTAAATAATTTTGAGCCGAAAAATCCTCCAATTGAAATACCGATAATTCCAACAATCATAATTAGAAAAGTTTCAGGGAGACGACTAATAAACATACTGAATGTAATGTCATTCATTGTGGCAAGAATTAAAAATACAAGTCCAGCCATCCCGACTGTAAAAGCATTAGCACGCTCCATGGCACGGTCTGGATACAAACCAATTAATCTCCCACCGATGCCAATTGCCAAAGCCCACAAACTATATGGTATGCCAGTTACTCGATCTAAAGCTATAGCAATAGCACCACCTATAAATAGTAAGAAAAGAAGAATCAAATTTGTTTGATATTTCTCCGGCATCCACGTGCTACTTCGTACCTCTACTTTTTCCTCATCGATAACATCTTCTACCCTCACATCCACTGTGGAAGCTACATATGTTTCGGAATCTATTGTATTCCGAAACTTTAATGCATATCGACGTAACAAATTTGCAGAGAGTGGCATACCGAATAATGACTGTAATGAAAGTATTAAAGCTGGAATTGTCACAAGACTTACCAAGCCCATTTCTTTTAGCCCTTCCGAGGTCACAAGAAAAGCAATTATTCCACCAGTTAGTGGCCCTGTTCCCGCAACAGCGGTTTCATAGTCAAAGATCATCGGAATCAAAAGAAGGATTAGACCAGCACCAACAACAATGCCCATTAAAGAAATGACTACTGCCTTCCATTGACTACGGATAGTATGAATAGGAATTAGTGTCCCCATATGAATAATGATCGGAGCTGTTCCCAATACAGCACCAATTTCAATAAATTTAGAATCACTGATAAGACTCTTCGGTATAATTCCCGTCCAAATTAACACAAGATAACCAATAATAGCGACTAGAAACATAGAAACTCTGGCTCTTGTCAAAATAGAAATAATTTCCCCCAATGCGATTAGCGAGAAGATTATCATAGTTGCTATAACAGGTTCATGAATCATTCCTTTATCCCCCTTTGTTTATCTATTTATCAATGAAAGTAGATTGGATTTTTATTCAGCTTTTTTGAACTCTCTATCCCTAATAATTTAAAAGATGATTGAACAAACAGTTCCACACCAATTTCTAATGCATCTTCATCAAATGTAAAGCGTGGATGATGGTGCGGATAAATAATCCCCTTATTTTGATTTCCAGCACCAACAAAGATGAAGCAACTTGATCGTTCATCTGAGAATGCAGAAAAATCTTCACCGCTCATCAATGCAGGTAGTCTTAGTAAATGATTCTTTCCCCATATCTCAACTATCGTTTCTTCAATCAACTCTCTTACCCTATCGTTATTAATTACTGAACTGTAGCCAAAATGATAATCTACCTCAAATGACGCATTATGTGCCTCTGTAACTCCCTTAACGACATTTTTAATTAAAGATGGAACCTGTTGACGAATGTCAGGATTAAGGCTTCGCACCGATCCGCCAATAATAGCAGTATCAGGAATGACATTGTAAGCACTTCCGCTATGAAACTTCGTTATAGATACAACTAATTTCTCAAGTGGATTAAGGTTTCTTGAGACAATATGCTGAAGATTGTTAATTACTTGTGCCCCAATTGCAATTGGATCAACCGTTAAATGAGGTTCTGAAGAATGCCCCCCTCTTCCTTTAATTTTCAAATCAAAGGTATCGCTTCCTGATGTAGCTGGCCCATCACAAATCCCAATTTTACCAATCTCAACAGTGGACACAAGATGGATTCCGATTACTTCATCCACCCCCTCTAATACACCTGCTTTTACCATTTCTTGTGCACCGCCTGGGAATAACTCTTCAGCATGTTGAAATAAAAAGCGTATCTCCCCCTCGATTAGATTCTTTAACTGTGTAAGAATCTTTGCTGCTCCGAGTAGCATCGCTGTATGCCCGTCATGTCCACAAGCATGCATCACGCCTGGATGCGTTGATACAAAGTCAAAGTCATTTTCTTCTTCAATTGGAAGCGCATCCATATCTGCCCGTAGTGCAATAACTTTTCCTGGTTTTGAACCAATTAAACGGGCCATAACACTTGTTTTTGTTGGACGTGAAATTTCTAAATCTCCAAAAGTCCGTAATGTTTCATAAACAAATTGTGCTGTTTTATCTTCTTGAAAAGATAACTCCGGATATTTATGTAAATACCTTCGCCATTCAATCACCTCATCTTTAGCAATCCCAACTAATTCTTGAATCAACATCATTAAAGACATACTTCTCAACCTCTTTTCAATTTCTTATTTAAGGACTATTTAAAGAAAAAATTCCTTAAATGAAGTATAAGAGCTCGAGTGTTTAATTACAACATTTTTTTGAAAATTCTAAATAAAAATATTGGATTTTTTCAGTTTAAATTAAATTAACGAACAAAATAAAAAAGCACCAAAAATAATAGGTGCTTATAACAATCTATAAATTTTACTTGGTCTTCCACGAGTGGCATAAGTCTCTTGACCAACGCATTGTGCCAAATCAACTTTGCACATATCGGTAACAATACGTCTAACATTACGCTCCGTCATCTCAAGGTGTGTCGCTAAGTCCTTTGTTGTAAAATCCGCCCATCCCATCTTTTGTATGAGGGCTACTATTTTTTTATATGTTTTCACACTAATGTTACCATTTTTTAACTTTCCAACAAGAATTTCATTTTGTGTACGGCTTGAATAATGTAGTTCCCCTTGCTTTCCTGGAGACTCTACGATTAGTCCATCCTCTTGTACAATGACAATTTCACGTTTTTTCATTGCTTTTGAATGCTGAATAGCACGAAAAGCATTAATTTCTGCCGAATAAGCCGTTTCTCCAAATCCAATACCGACTGCAACTGTAGTATCTGCTTCAAACGCTAATTTTTGAACAGTCTCTTCAAGTGTCATGATTTCCCGCTCAATAGCACCACGTGAACTAAAAATCATATATCTCCCGTTTCCTTTATCAGAAAAAGAGCCATTTATTTTCTCACCAAGTTGAATTAACATTTCTTTTAGTCGAAGTTCTAAATACTGTAAATTATAAGGTGTTTTCATTTCCTCCGCCACTTTGTTAAAATATTCAACTTCAATGATTTCAACTCCTATTTGAGTATCTTTAAAATAAGAGGTCTTGACTTTTTCTGAAAGAACCCGAAGTGATTGTCGTATTTCCATCGTACTCATTGACATTTTGTATGCTGGAATTCCCTGTTCTCTTAGTGCTTCACACACAGATGGAAAACAAGTGAGAGCGCCGTCTGTCTTTTCCTCATTCCATAGGTTCAAGTGAAAATTTAACAACTCATTTGTATCTACATCTAAGTCAAACATTTTCGTATAAATCTTCGGGATATTCATCGTTAATTGTGACATTGCTTCTTTACTAATATTATTTGCTGTCATAGTATCAATACTTAACTTCTCAATGATTTGACCCTGATCATAGACCATCTCTAAGAATGCTTTATAAAGACCTGATTCTGTGGCAGGAACATACACCATTATTTTATCTGTTCCTAATTTTCTTTTGGCAATTTCATATGGAATGGGACCAGAAAAAAACCAAGCATGCATATGAAAATTGTGTTCCTCAATAATTTTCTCTACTTCTTTTATTTCTACATACGGAAGGGATATAAATTCTAACTCATGTTTATATTCATCTGCTAAGGCTACTATTTGTTCGATAGAAGTTTTTAATCCAACTAATCCAATTTTATACATGCTGTTACCAACTTCCTTTATGAGCTGACATAAGTTCAAGTCATTTAATTACACTTATATAGTATTTTAGCATGTTATTTGTAGGAAAAATAAGTGATATATTTAATCAAAAATAGAGCAAAGCAAAACACCGTCCAAAGTTTGAACGGTGTTTCTCTACATAGTTACCCTATTTTATTTTACAGTTTCTAATACACGAACAAATTGCCCTTTAGAATGAGGATATCCAGCTTGCGTAATTTTCACCTTCACAAGCTGACCGATAAGGCTTTCAGGACCTTCAAAGACTACTTTTAAGTAATTATCTGTATAACCCGTTAAAAGCCCTGCCTCATCGCTTCCATCATGCACGAATTCTTCAGGAATTACCTCTAGCACTTGATTTTCAAAGCGAGAAGCATATTCCTTTGCTAATTGATCATTTAAAGCGATTAAACGGTGAACACGTTCGTTTTTAATGTTCTCGTCAATTTGGTCCTCCATACGCGCGGCTGGTGTACCTGTACGTGGAGAGAATGGGAATACGTGTAATTCAGAAAACTTATGATCACGAATAAAGTTATATGTTTCCATGAACTCTTCCTCAGTTTCTCCTGGGAAACCTACGATTACGTCAGAAGTGACAGCCAAGTCTGGTAAAGCTTCATGTAGTTTTGTTAAGCGTTCACCGAAGAACTCCATTGTATACTTACGACGCATACGTTTTAAAACTGTATCAGAGCCCGATTGGATTGGAATGTGTAAGTGGTTAACAACGATTTTTGATTCACGTAAAACTTCAATCACTTCATCTGTTAATTGACTTGCCTCAATTGAAGAAATACGAAGACGTTTTAAGCCTTTCACATTTGCCTCTAAATCACGTAGTAGCTGGGCTAAATTGTAATCTTTTAAGTCTTGTCCATAGCCACCTGTGTGAATACCAGTTAGAACAATTTCAAGATACCCGGCATCCACTAATTGTTGGGCTTGGTTCAATACTTCTTGAGGATCTCGAGAGCGCATTAACCCACGTGCCCACGGAATTATACAAAACGTACAGAAGTTATTACAACCTTCTTGTATTTTTAAAGATGCGCGTGTACGGTCTGTAAATGCAGGCACGTCTAATTCCTCATACACACGATTTTTCATAATGTTGCGTACAGCATTAATTGGTTGGCGTTCAGTAAGATATTGGTCTATGTAGCCAAGTAATTTTGTACGATCCTGTGTTCCAACAACAATGTCAACACCAGGAATCGCCATAATTTCTGCAGGAGAGGTTTGAGCGTAACATCCTGTAACACAAATAACAGCGTCTGGGTTTTGACGAATAGCTCGACGGATAACTTGACGTGATTTTTTATCCCCTGTATTTGTTACTGTACATGTATTAATGACATAGACGTCTGCTTGACGATCAAACTCCGTACGTTCATAGCCTTCTTCTTTAAATAACTGCCAAATTGCTTCTGTTTCATAATGATTTACTTTACAACCTAGAGTATGGAAACTCACGATTTTCGGTCGCTCGTTACTCATAATATATATCATCCTTTCAAGAGTACACTACAATAAATTAAATTATCAACGTGTCTTATAATAGCACAAATAAATGTAATGAGCCTAGTTTTTTAGCTAGGCTCATTTTACTGCGTATCTGATTAACAGCAACTAATCATAGTTGTTTGTTTTTCCTACTTTCCTAAATCATCAAAATACCCATTAAAGTTGTCGTATCAACTTAACATAAAGACAAACTTATAAAAGAACCAATGATTATAGATGCATTTCTTCTATTATATACAACAATTAAGACCACCCATCACGGAGTGATCTTTATCGTTAATTACAAAATTATTCCTATATAGGCTCTGTCAACAACATTTACTTTATTTTTTTATCCTCAGCATTATCTAATAACCTAATAACCTAATAACCTAATAACCTAATAACCTAATAACCATAGATTGTGCACTTTCTGCTTGTTCTATTGCCTTATTTGTTAGTTCCGATGATTCTTCCATTCCTTTTATCATTCTTTCAAAGGTCTCATATTGTAGCTTTTTATGATTGAGACTTAGATTTATAATAGTCAATCCTATAGCAATAATTGAAATAGCAGTTGCCAGTATATCAGAATTTATAAATTTAATGTTTAAAAAAGGGAACGTTAAAAGTGATAATATAGAAAAGGCTAGACTAATTCTTTTGAGGACTTTAAATATTTTTCCAAATGAATATACATCCAATAAATATTGAATAATATCAGAAAGTACAAAAAATATCCCCGACAATGAAATTGCAAGAACAAACATTGAATTTGTAGTAATTAAATCAAACATGCTTGATATTCCAATAATTATAAATGTTATACAAATCATAATAACTAGGAAATTTAACTCTGTTAATCTTTCAAAGGTATTTTCTGGTGTTTTGCGCATATTTAACCTCCAAAATAGTAATTTCATTTTAATTATGTATCTAAAAATAGCTTTAAGTCCTTTTATAAATTTTAGCATTTTTGTTGTCGAACTCATACATTCTAATATCCAATATATTTTTCAATCTCAATATATCTACCATTCCAGCCAATTCTCAATGTTTGACCTGCTATTTATTTGTGTACAATTATCACGTTCTTCTAACCAGTTATAAAACGGTATAGGACGTTCTCTATTCACTGTTTCTTCTACATATGATGGTTTATTCGATTGATTACTTAAACGCTCTACAGCCTTTCTATATGCTCCTACAAATACGGCTCTTAATGTACTAGCAATTGTTATGTACCGTTCGCAATATCACGGATAATGTTAGCTAAAATGTCTTTAGCGTTCACAAAATCACGAGTTTTGGAACAAATAATAATATGTTATTTCTTCAATTGAAATTTCAAATGGTCGAGCAATCATCCAATCTCTCACTTTTTTCATATCAGCATTCATATCTATCACCCCTACTTTGTTCCTGAATAATATTTATCTCTCCCGTTGTATAATCCCCATATTTAAACATAATAAAAAAGCACTCTCTCAAGAATGCTTTTATAAGCCAGAATATATTGTTGTATTGTAAAACTTTATATCTTTCTCAAAATATTGCTGATACCTGTTGAAATTAAACTTTCTTTAATCAGCTTGATTCTTACGATGAACCTCAGTAAGATCTTTTATATAAATTAATGAATAGTCATCTCTAATATCCACTTCAAAAAAGTAATGATTTTTAGTTACTATATCTTTAACTTCTATTTCAAACAACCCCATCCCTCTTCGGTAATTGTTTTCTTCAGATTTTAAATCTTCTCTACCAATGCCATAGTTAGTTTCAATATAGTTTTCCACATAGTTGTATACGATAGCGTTTCGAGATTTAGAATTAAAATAATTGTAATTAACAAAAATAACTACTATACAAAATAATAGATTAAAGATAATTATTTTTTTTTTCATTTCCCTCTCCTTCCGCCATATAAAGTATCAAGACTATATTTATTAATAATTACAATTTTTTAAACTATAAAAATTCGATTTTAGTGTCTTTACCTACCGATTTAACAATTAATAAAGAAATTTCATAATAATACAATTAATTATTAATTGAAAAACTCACCATTGATATAATTGCAGAGTTAACGTTATAGTTTATATCACGTATAGTACTATTAGTACCTAACGTTTGAACTCTTAACAGTGTACCTGTGGAAGCGTAGATATATCCAAGTCCAGGTGTCCAGTGATAATCATATGCATAATCTGCATTAGGTTCAAAAAGAGTAAAGTATTTATCAAACTTTATTGCAAGCGGTCTATTATTATCTATTTCAGTCTTATATGAGTAAAAATTATTAAAACTACTTGTTGTAGCTGAATATCCTCTTGCAATCGCTTCATTTTCTAGACCTGAACGCACGCCATTTACACTCATACCATAGGAAGTGCCACCGCGATTAGCATACATGCTATTAATAAATGCTCCTTTAGTTGAATAACCACTGTTAAAAACTTGTAATTTTGATTTAAGTTTCTTATCATGCCAGTATTGTAAAATTACTGCTATAGTAGTTGGACCACATGCAGAATTTCGGTAACTTGATTTAACATCTTTATCATATTGAGAAAATGTAGGAGATGACAATAATGCCGAACCGTATCCATCACCCGCAGCTTTACTATTCATCAATTGAATGTTTAAATCTTCTTTAATCTCATATGTCGAGAGATTTTCATCTTTCGATTTAATATAATCTATAATTTGATTTGTATCATCAGCACTAACTATACTATAACCACCAAGATAGTAGTAATTTTCATCCCCTAATTCAAAGACATCTGGAATACCTTCTCCACCTAAAAGAACGGTTGAATTTTCTTGATTATTGGAAATAACGGCAAAATATTCTTGACCACTTAAATCTTCTATAACATAATATTTCGCAATGTTTATTCCATTAATATCAAAAACTTCTCTTTCCGAAGTAATATTGAAGTCTGAAGCCTCTATAAAATATCCATTTTTCATATAATCATTCAATACAATATTCGATTCCGACGAAACTACTGACTGATTTTGTTCTTCAACATTGGTATTCTCATTTTCTTCAGCATTTGCAGTAGATACTGTTAAAATTGAAAATAATAGTACAACAAAAAATATTCCCATATACCTCTTCGAATTATGAAACATTTTGAACCCTCCACCTTATAGATTTTTTTAAACCTTAACTAAAATCGAATTTAATAGTTATAACCTTAATATTACCTATTTTACAATTAAAAGTAAATAAAACGTTTATTGTATTTATGTTCTCTTCTTTCTTCAATCACAATCTCCATTCCAACTAAAATAGACTTAAATTTACTCATATTTTAGGCGTTATTTTGCACAATCAAATTTAAAATACAACTCATAGCTTGGAGTGCTTGTATTATTAGAAAAGGCTTACTTGGAGTGCAAAATAACGCTTCAAACAGATGCAATTTATCGATTAAAGTGACAGGCTAAAGATATTGAGAAAACAGATAACTAACACAGTTGTCTGTTTTTTATTATGTACTTTTAAACTTGTAAACATTTAGTATAAATGTAAAGGAGTGATACATATGGAGTATAAGGTGAAAAAAGGATGTGGAATAGGTTGCTTTGGCTTAATAACATTAATAGTTATCGTTTTAATAATCGCTGCATCAATAGACACAAATAACAAAGGTGATAAAAAAGGAGCTGCAAAAAAATCATTAGACACTTCACTACCTATTGAGGAACGTATCGAAAATGCAGTATTAAGTGTTTTAGGCGAAAAGAACAATATGAGTAAATCAAGAGCTGTAAATGTAACCTCAAACGACAATAATGTAACGATTAGCTTCATTGCAGACGAATCAAGTAATAATTCTTCTTCTTTAGAATCAGATATTATAGATGTATTAGAAAGCATAAAAGGAATTGAAAATCTAAATACCGTTTCAATTAATGCACAAGCTATGTTCATTGACAAATATGGCAATACCTCAGCCGATAATGCTTTGACAGTCAGTATAGATATAACGAAAAAATCACTTAAAACCTCATATTTTAAGTGATTTTTCCAAGTAGTTGAACCCTTGATATTACTGTATTCCTACGCAATCATATCTATATATACTACCCCACAACCTAGAGTATGAAAACTCACGATTTTTGGTCGCTCGTTACTCATAATATATATCATCCTTTCAAGAGTACACTACAATAAATTAAATTATCAACGTGTCTTATAACAAATAAAGATAATGAGCCTAGCTTTTTGGCTAGGCTTATTTTTTTGCATAATAAAACAGGCACCATAATATTGAGTACCTGCTTGTTAATAAGTTGTTCCACCAAAACCAAAAATTCCCATTTTATCATTTTTTCTCCATTCACAGCAATTATACCTCGGTATAATTGCGTCTGGAATCGGCTTTGTGCTTAGGCCTGCAGATGTTTTTTGTGGGAAAGCGCAGTGCTAACGTAGCGGCACGTTACATAAAACACTTGTAGCTGGCGCTTCGCTTTCGCTACCAAAACACTTGCTGAAGGAAGTTAAATCCTTTGGGATATTAAAATATGTAGAGTCAATTCCCCCCTAGCTCCTCCCAATACCCCTTGTAAGAAATCTATTCCGTTAGTTATTATATTGCAAAAAGGCAGTTAAAAATTAGATTCAACTGCCTACTCAAATGTAGGATTTTTATCAGTGCCCATTAAATATTACATGTGTATTTTCATTTTACATTTTTTTTGCAAAAATGCCTTTTTATTTGTTTTACTCCTCTAAAAACTAGAGTTATTATTAACTCATAGGAGGAGTAAGCCCTAAAAGATTAGGAGTTATTACATTAGTGCCTGCTCCAAGGCGGACTTGTTGAACTTGTAATACTTTTACTGTAAGCTCAAGAACAATTTTTTCACGCAATGTGCTGAAAGTACCTTCTGGCGCTGCCATAATTGGTGAAAAATCAAGTTCAAAGAAGTTTGCAGCTACTAATTCGCCAAATGGTTGTTCATTGTATTTAACGAGATTTTGGAAGAAAGCCTTATCCAATCGAGCATCCATTTGCGTTTTTTCATTAAGGAAGTTCGCTTCAGCAAACTCGGAAATTCCTAAAATCGGAGTAGGACCTCCAGGTGTTTGTGGGAAAGTAAGGTCTGTAAAACCTGAAAACTGAACATCAGCAATTCTATCTCTAAGTGCCCCATTACATGCTGATGAAGCATATTCTATATTTTTGCGAATATGTCCCGCTACAAATAATTTTGCTCTTGTTACCTTAAAAAAGTCAGTGCCATCAATACGTGTAAAAGCAACCGGTACCAGTTTCACTTGATTTAGGAATACATTTTTTTTCACTCTTTTGATTTCAGTTGCTGCAGGAGTAAGAGTAATATCTGACTCCACAACTATTTGAAGTGTTGGTTCTGCAAGTACAACTGGAACTTTAATAGTTGGAGCCGTTACCGGTGTAGCGACTACTGGAGTAATCTCACTAGTTAATGGCATTTGTTCAGTTGATGCTACTGGACAAGGTTCCTTATGACTGACCTTATTATCTAATTGATTATCTAATTGTTCACTCAAAAAAATCCCTCTTTTCATTTTTTTTATGAGAACTCTCATATCGCTAGAATATGTAGCTATTTAACCTATACATGGACGTATATACTAGTTTTTATGTTTTTTTGTGCGAAAGCGTAGTGCTAACACAGCGGCAGCAACAGATGTTTTTTTTGCGCGAAAGCGAAGCGTCAGCGGCAGATGTTTTTTGTGCGAAAGCGCAGTGCTAACGTAGCGACAGCAACATGGTGTTTTTTTGCGCGAAAGCGAAGCGTCAGCGGCAGATGTTTTTTGTGCGAAAGCGCAGTGCTAACGTAGCGACAGCAACATGGTGTTTTTTTGCGCGAAAGCGAAGCGTCAGCGGCAGATGTTTTTTGTGCGAAAGCGCAGTGCTAACGTAGCGACAGCAACATGGTGTTTTTTTGCGCGAAAGCGAAGCGTCAGCGGCAGATGTTTTTTGTGCGAAAGCGCAGTGCTAACGTAGCGACAGCAACATGGTGTTTTTTTGCGCGAAAGCGAAGCGTCAGCGGCAGATGTTTTTTGTGCGAAAGCGCAGTGCTAACGTAGCGACAGCAACATGGTGTTTTTTTGCGCGAAAGCGAAGCGTCAGCGGCAGATGTTTTTTGTGCGAAAGCGCAGTGCTAACGTAGCGACAGCAACATGGTGTTTTTTTGCGCGAAAGCGAAGCGTCAGCGGCAGATGTTTTTTGTGCGAAAGCGCAGTGCTAACGTAGCGACAGCAACATGGTGTTTTTTTGCGCGAAAGCGAAGCGTCAGCGGCAGATGTTTTTTGTGCGAAAGCGCAGTGCTAACGTAGCGACAGCAACATGGTGTTTTTTTGCGCGAAAGCGAAGCGTCAGCGGCAGATGTTTTTTGTGCGAAAGCGCAGTGCTAACGTAGCGACAGTAACAGATGTTTTTTTGCGCGAAAGCGAAGCGTCAGCGGCAGATATTTTTTGTGCGAAAGCGCAGTGCTAACGTAGCGACAGCAACATGATGTTGGTCACTCAGTCATGTGTTGTTGTCGCTTTCGCACAGATAAATTGCTACAGGACGTGACGTTCTTAGACTGAGTTCTTCTATTTCAGCGGATGTTTGTACACCCGCTGAAAAGTAACTTAAACCCGCATTCATCTCACCACCTATAGAGGTGAGAGACTTCTGTCCTGTCGCTATGCTTACGGTATAAAAGACATTTGTAACTGCCGTTTCACTTACGTTACATAAAACACTTGTAACTGCCGTTTCACTTACGTTATATAAAACACTTGTAGCTAACGCTTTGCTTTCGCTACATAAAACATCTGTACATGTCGCTACACTTTTGATACAAAAAATTGCTAAAAAAAGTTAAAAAAGAGATTTTTGAGCAGAGAGATAAATTTCAAGTATCCTCTAGATCCTTGGCACTCGAATTTTCTGTGCTTGTAGCAGATGAATGATTAATTCTAATACTATGTTTTGACACATTTGATTTGGATGATTTAATGACTCACTTTGTGCAGGTAGTGCATTCCCAGTGTGAAATGCAGTATATTCAATACTCTGATGAATATAACCTTCAATATATAAATTCCCCTTCAGTGCTGAACATGTCCCATTACCTAATGATTGAGAAAACTGATTAGGAATGAATCTGCAATCGGTTAATACTACCTCATTCGAGATATCTTTAACTCCCACAATTCCTTTTTCAAATACGATATTCTCTTCAAGGCATATTTCTATTTTATATTCCCCTACTACAACTGGAGCTCTAATGTGTATAAAGTCGTCGGAACTGTAAGAGTGATTATTCGTTTCTCCTTGTTTAATTGATCGTGTGTTATGTAAGGGAATTCCAATTGATTTAGATGGATAACTCTTCTGATTATTCTTATCATAAGTATTAGTTCTCATTAAAAATACAATTTCATTAAATTTCGAGCGGACCAAACGACATTCAGGCAGTTCAGGATAATCTGTTGTAGTATTAAATAACTTGGTTTCAAATTGAGGAGTAGGATGATTGTCTAGATCAAGAAAATCAAATGTATTTTTAACAATCTCACCACATATAGGAGCATGAAGAAAATCATCAATTTCCACGTGAGTAGAAATTAGTATTTTTTTTGTTATAGAACATACTGTTCCTTGCACTGACCCAGTAGATGCACTTTCATGACCTGTAGAATTGGTTTTCTCCAACTCTTCTGTATCAATAGGACTCATAATTTTATCATCCTCGTTGTATTTAGAAGGACTTAAAAATTCACGATTAGAGTCTAGTTGAGATGCAAAATCCTGTTCTTCCACAAGATTGGTTCCTTCTACCTCGTCTATATCATGCGGGTCATTCATTTCATCCTCAACATCAATTTCAGAAGGGATAAGTAACCCACAGTCGGAGTCTAGATGCACTACAAGTTCCTGTTCCTCTACAGAATTGGTTTCATCCGCCGCTTCTATATTAAGGAGATTATTCTTTTCATCCTCAACATCAATTTCAGAAGGGATAAGTAGCCCACAGTCGGAGTCTAGATGCGCTACAAGTTCCTGTTCCTCTACAGAATTGGTTTCATCCCCCTCTTCTATATTAAGGAGATTATTCTTTTCATCCTCAACATCAATTTCAGATGGGATAAGTAGCCCACAGTCGGAGTCTAGATGCACTACAAGTTCCTGTTCCTCTACAGAATTGGTTTCATCCGCCTCTTCTATATTAAGGAGATTATTCTTTTCATCCTCAACATCAAT
Organism: Lysinibacillus sp. FJAT-14222; assembly: GCF_001278875.1. Lineage (NCBI taxonomy): Bacteria > Bacillati > Bacillota > Bacilli > Caryophanales > Bacillaceae > Lysinibacillus > Lysinibacillus sp. FJAT-14222. The sequence continues at coordinate 168,632 of NZ_LIYL01000034.1, forward strand.
TTCAGAAGGGATAAGTAGCCCACAGTCGGAGTCTAGATGCGCTGCAAGCTCCTGTTCCTCTACAGAATTGGTTTCATCCGCCTCTTCTATATCAGAGAGATTATTCATTTCATCCTCAGCATCAACTTCAGAAGGAATGAGTAACTCACGATTGGGATCTAGATGCGTTGCAAGGCTAGTTTCATCTTCTTTTTCTGTAGTTAGGAGGTTATTACAATAGACAAAAACTTTTTGCTTGGAACTTATTTCTTTCATCTCACTATAATTAATCCATGGAGTTTTCATTAGTTCACTCCCAAATAAAGTTTTGACAAATAAAGTACAACAGTTAATCCGTAAAAATTCTTACGCATTTTTCCAGCCAAGAAGTCTTTTTGGTCAATTTATTTTTTGTGATAAGATTTTATGAATTCTTCTAGAGAGACTTGTTCAAAATCTGTTTTCTTCAGGGAAAACTCACGAAGTAACCCGTTTTTCATTTTTTATTTCTTCCACTTACCTTGATGAATAGATTGGTTATAAAAACAGCGATTTCCTTTTCTTTTTCTAATATCTGATAACAACTAAACACTTTTGCTTTTATTTTGCTCGAAGATATGATGGATGTGTATAGCTCAAAATGAATACCTCTTTTTTGAAAATATTGCTAAAAAATTCAAACGATATCATTATGAGCTACTTTTATTTTGATCTAAGTGTTGCACTTATAATTACAATCCATTTTATGCATTACTTTTACTTTTGTCACCGAGTACTTTCAAAAATCTCAGTAGCAATTGAGATACTAATGCGTTTGAGAGACGATTGCTTAATAAAAACTAAAATTCATTCTTTACATTATTTTCTTTAACTAGATTATTTTTAAAGTACCTGCTAATGCATTTACGATCGATATTATAGAAAAAATGCAGTTGAAAATTCGATTTAATCGAACTTTCAACTGCAAGCTTAAATATTGGATTTTTTCAGTACCCTCAAATGTCCTTTTATATCTAATTTCCTCCTCTAAAAATTAGAGATTAACAAGATTCAGTAGGATGAATAACAGGAGGAGTTACAGTTGGACTAACTGGAGGAGTAAGTCCTGTAAGATTAGGAGTTATTACATTAGTGCCTGTTCCAAGACGGATTTGTTGAACTTGCAGTACTTTTACAGTAAGCTCTAGTACGATTTTTTCACGTAATGTGTCGAAAGTGCCTTCTGGATCTGCCATAACTGGTGAAAAATCAAGTTCAAAGAAGTTTGCAGCTACTAATTCGCCAAATGGTTGTTCATTGTATTTAACGAGATTTTGGAAGAACGCCTTATCCAATCGAGCATCCATTTGCGTAGTTTCATTAAGGAAATTCGCTTCGGCAAACTCAGAAATTCCTAAGATTGGGAAAGGACCTCCTATTGTTTGTGGGAAAGTAAGGTCTGTAAAACCAGAAAACGGAACATCGGCAATTCNAAAACGGAACCAATTCTATCTTGGAGCGCCCCGTTACATTCTGCTGAAGCATATTCTATATTTTTGCGAATATGTCCTGCTACAAATAATTTAGCCCTTGTTACCATGAAAAAGTCAGTGCCGGCAATACGTGTAAAAGCAACTGGTACTAATTTCACTTGATTTAGGAATACATGTTTTTTCACTCTTTTGATTTCAGTTGCTGCAGGAGTAAGAGTAATATCTGCTTCCACAGCTATTTGAAGTGTTGGTTCTGCAAGTACAACTGGAACTTTAATAGTTGGCGTCACAAGCGGTGTAGCGGCTAGTGGAGTAGTAGCAGTAGTTAATGGTATTTGTTCTGTTGATGTTACTGGACAAGATTGGATTGGATCTAATTGATTACTCAAAAAATTTCCCTCGTTTCATTTTGTAGTATTTGAGAGCTCTCCATATAGAATATGTAGCAATTAAATCTATGAATAGACGTGTATACTAGTTTTTTTACTGATATTAAAAAATGGGATTTTTGAGCTGAGCGAGAGATAAAAATGAATACAAAATGCCAGGTACTCTTTTTACTTGTGTTTTATTTTTTAAAGCTTTCCAATACTTGATTCTTGCTTGAATGCTGGGATGATTAGATAACTGAATTACTCGCTTATCTTTTCCCAATTAACGTTTTTATTTATTTTCCCGTAAGTGTAAAATGCCGAATCCGGCCACAATACTAAAAGCTAATCTTGAAATTGTAATTGGTATTTTACCTATTTCAAGTAAATGAATATTAAATAATTCAGGAAATGAAATAGTATTTAAACCTGTTGCTATTTTAAGTAGCACAATAGATCATAGCAGCAATTACAAAAAAGTTAATGAGAAAATTAATTTATTCATTTGCTTCCCCGTCCAAAATTTAATTATTCTGTTTTCCTCAACCTGAATTATATAAAAGGAAGATTAGAATAACATATTTTCACAGTTGGCCTGTCATATCAGGGCACGTTATGGGGATGAGCATGTAGTAAAGCCGATTCAAAATTTTTTGAATCGGCTTTTTTGATAGGATTTAATATTAACAGTCATTAAGCGGCTAGGTGTATGAAAGACCTCTTTTGACAAGGCTAAACACCTATTTCATTCAAATTCATAAGATATGGCAGACAGCGCATAAAGTGGCGCTGTTTCTGCTCGTAAAATTCGGGGGCCTAAAGACATCGTTTGGGCACCAGCTTGAAGAAGGGCATCGGCTTCTTTTCTAGCAATGCCACCTTCTGGACCAAAGATGATAAGAATTGATTTCGACTTCTTGTCATACACGTTTTTTAGCTTCTCCGCAAATCCTGTGCGTTTTTCTGCTTTTGCATCCTCTTCATCTGCTATAAAAACTGCGTCGAAATTGCCCATTTGTTCTATTAGCTGTTTAAAAGTGATTGGCTCATAAATTTCTGGGATATGTGTACGATGGGATTGCTCAGCCGCTTCTTTTGCAATTTTTTGCAGACGCTCTTGCTTTTTCGCACCCTTCTTTTTATCCCATTTAACGATGGAACGCTCCGCTTCAAACGGCAGTAGGGCAAACATTCCAAGCTCTGTTGCCTTTTGTGTAATAAGCTCTAGTTTATCGCCCTTTGGCAAACCACATGCCACTGTTACATGAACAGGCAACTCTGGAGAAGGAAGCGTCTGTCCTGTGGATTGGACAAGTACCTCATCTTCTTCAAAGGCTATGATTGTACAAATATGGGCGATATTTTGTGCAACTACAACGATTTTGTCGCCCTCTTTCATACGCATTACTCGTTCAATATGTCGTGCATCTTCTCCACTAATACGTGCTTCCTCAATGGTCGTCTCAATAAAATAACGCTGCATGTTACACACTCCTTTATAGCAAGAAGAGAAAACGCCAAATCGCAAGCACTCGGCTCACGATTTGGCGCTTCCTCAGTCAACTTATTGCGGCCGACGGGCAATGATAGCTACCCAATCTTCCATTAGTAGTACTTCTTCAATCACAAAGCCTGAAGCTTCTAGTGCTGCTTTTACATCATCACGTTTCGCGCCGATGATGCCTGAAGTGACATATAATCCACCCGGTTTGACAATTGTAAATGCATCGTCAGTAAAGGACATAATAATTTCTGCTAAAATATTAGCTACAACGACATCAGCTGGTTCCTTTACTGTATCCAGTAGGTTCCCATGGAATACAGATACTTTATCATCTACTTTGTTTAACGCAACATTTTCTTGTGCTGAACGTACAGCTACTTCATCTAAATCAAGTGCATGTACGTTCTTAGCTCCAAGCATTGCTGCACCAATTGAAAGAACACCTGACCCCGTTCCGATATCGATAACTGTATCACCATCTTTTACAACCTTCTCAAGCCCTTGTAAGCACATAACAGTTGTTGGGTGTGTTCCTGTACCAAAGGCCATACCAGGATCTAATTCAATAATCAATTCATCCGTTGATACTGGTACATATTCTTCCCATGTTGGTACAATTGTAAAGCGTTCAGAAATTTTTACAGGATGATAATATTGCTTCCATGCTGTTGCCCAGTCTTCCTCGTTTACTTCCACAATCGATACAACATTTTCACCAATATCGATGTTGAAGTTCGTTAGGTTTGTGATAGCCGCTTTTATTTCTTCGACTGTTTCATTTAAAAAACTAGACTCCGATAAGTAAGCCTTAACAATAACACCATCTTTGGGAAAATCCGCTTCATTTAGCGCATAAATTTCACCATACTGATCTTCACGTGGCTTAGCAAATTCAGCAGAATCCTCAATAACAACACCACTTGCCCCTGCTTCATGCAAAATATTCGAAATTGCTTCTACCGCTTCATTTTTTGTATGAATGGATAATTCTGACCACTTCACGTAGCTCTTCAGCTCCTCTAATTATTCACCTTGGAATTTTTTCTTAATTTTGTCGAACAGTGTACTACCTTGTTCTTCAGGGATATCTCCACTAATTTCAGCAAATTCACGTAATAATTGTTTTTGTCTTTCTGTTAATTTTTCTGGCGTTACAACTTTTACAGTTACATATTGATTCCCTGTGCCATAGCCATGTACGTTTTTGACACCTTTGTCTTTTAAACGGAATTGCGCACCTGATTGTGTTCCCGCTGGAATACGTAATTTTACTTTTCCATGAACAGTCGGAACTTCAATTTCATCACCAAGAGCTGCTTGTGGGAATGTCAGTTTCAGATCGTAATAAATATCATCGCCATCACGCTCAAACTCTTTGTGTCCTTGAACGCGGAACATAATATATAAATCTCCCGCAGGTCCTCCGTTTATACCTGGTTCACCTTGACCAGACACACGAATTTGTTGACCATCATCAACACCTGCTGGAATCGTTACTTTGATTTTTTTATTTTTTTGAACTTTTCCTTCGCCACGACAAGTTGAACATTTTTCTTTAATGATTTTACCTGTACCATGACATGTCGAACAAGTTCGACGATTCATCATACGACCAAATGGTGTATCCACTGCTTGATTTACTTGACCAGCACCTTTACATGTTGAACATGTTTCAGGTTTAGTACCTGTTTTTGCACCTGAACCATGGCAAGTATCACATAATTCATCTTTAGGAATTTCGATTTCTGTTTCTTTCCCGAAAATCGCTTCCTCAAACTTAATATTCATACGATATTGCAGGTCATCACCTTTACGTGGTGCATTCGGGTCTTGCTGACGACCTCCACCACCAAAGAACGAGCTGAAAATATCCTCGAAGCCGCCAAAGCCGCCACCTCCGAAGCCTGCATTTGGATCCTCGTGGCCAAATTGATCATAGCGTGCTTTTTTTTGATCATCACTTAATACTTCATATGCTTCAGCGATTTCTTTGAATTTTTCATCTGCACCTGGCTCTTTATTAAGGTCAGGATGGTATTGCTTTGATAATTTACGGTATGCTTTTTTAATTTCATCTTTTGAAGCCGATTTCGTTAAACCAAGCACCTCGTAATAATCGCGTTTCTCCATGATTCACACTCCGCTCTTTTTGCATAAAATCTATTGTATCACGCAGTTAAAAAAACTGCCTCTATTTTATTATTAAATATTCATTAAAAATGTTGCACATATGTTTTTTCACTTTTCTCGCAGTTAACCTATGCCACTAGACAATTTAATGTGCGAGGTTATACCTAAAAATAAAGAGAAAAGCCAAAGCCGCAAGCGGTCTTTGGCTTCTTCACTTAACTGTGTTACATGCTATTATTTATCGTCTTTTACTTCTTCAAAGTCAGCGTCTACGATACCGTCGTCTTTTTTACCAGCGTCCGCATCAGTACCTGCTTCGCCACCTTGAGCTGCTTGAGCAGCCGCTGCAGCTTGTTCATATACTTTCATTACTAGTGGCTGTAATACACCATCTAGTTTTTCTTTAGCAGATTTAATGCCTTCTAATTCGCCAACTTCAAGCGCTTTTTTCAGTTCATCACGAGCATCTTCAACAGATTTTTTCTCGTCTTCTGTAATTTGTTCGCCTAAGTCAGCAATTGTTTTGTCAACTTGGAACACTAATTGGTCAGCTTCGTTGCGAAGATCTGCTTCTTCTTTACGTTGAGCATCTGCATCGGCATTTGCTTCAGCATCTTTTACCATACGTTCAATATCTTCCTCTGATAAACCAGAATCAGATTGGATAACAATTGTTTGTTCTTTGTTTGTACCAAGATCTTTCGCTTTAACCGATACGATACCATTTTTATCAATATCGAATGTTACTTCGATTTGTGGTACACCACGTGGTGCTGGTGGAATATCTGCTAATTGGAAGCGACCTAGTGTTTTGTTGTCTGCTGCCATTGAACGTTCACCTTGCAGTACGTGAATATCTACTGCTGGTTGGTTGTCAGCTGCAGTTGAGAATACTTGTGATTTAGATGTTGGGATCGTAGTGTTACGGTCAATTAATTTTGTGAATACACCACCCATAGTTTCGATACCTAATGAAAGTGGAGTTACGTCAAGTAGAACTACGTCTTTTACATCACCAGTTAATACGCCACCTTGAACAGCAGCACCCATTGCTACAACTTCGTCAGGGTTTACACCACGGTGTGGCTCTTTAGCAGTTTCTTTACGTACAGCTTCTTGTACAGCTGGAATACGAGTAGAACCACCAACTAAGATTACTTGGTCAATTTCAGATGTTGATAGACCTGCATCAGATAATGCTTGACGTACTGGACCTACTGTACGGTTTACTAATGGTAATGTAATTTCGTCAAATTTTGCACGAGTTAAAGAAATTTCTAAGTGTAATGGACCCGCTTCACCCGCAGTGATGAATGGTAAAGAAATTTGAGTAGATGTTACACCTGATAAGTCTTTTTTCGCTTTTTCAGCTGCATCTTTTAGACGTTGCATAGCCATTTTATCTTGAGAAAGGTCAATGCCGTTTTCTTTTTTGAATTCTGCTACAAGATACTCGATGATAGCGTCGTCGAAATCGTCTCCACCTAGTTTGTTATCACCAGCTGTTGCTAATACTTCAAATACACCGTCACCTAATTCAAGAATAGATACGTCAAACGTACCACCACCAAGGTCAAATACTAATACTTTTTGATCTTGATCTTGTTTATCTAAACCATAAGCAAGTGCAGCAGCTGTTGGTTCGTTGATAATACGCTCTACTTCTAGACCAGCGATTTTACCAGCATCTTTTGTAGCTTGACGTTGCGCGTCGTTGAAGTAAGCAGGTACTGTAATAACTGCTTTTGTTACTTTTTCTCCTAAGTAATCTTCAGCATAGCCTTTTAAGTATTGAAGAATCATTGCAGAAACTTCTTGTGGAGTGTAGTCTTTATCTTCAACTTTCACCTTTTCAGATGTACCCATTTTAGACTTAATAGAAATAATTGTGTTAGGGTTTGTTACTGATTGACGTTTTGCTACTTCACCAACTTGACGTTCGCCATTTTTAAATGCGACAACAGATGGTGTTGTACGGTTTCCTTCTGGGTTTGGAATTACTTTTGGTTCTCCACCTTCAAGTACAGAAACACAAGAGTTTGTTGTTCCTAAGTCAATACCGATAATTTTGCTCATTAAAATTTCCTCCTATTATTTAAACGCTAAGGATGCGTTTCATAACTAAATGTAATTGACTAAATAGTACTATAACTATTCGTTCACTGATACCATTGTTGGGCGTAATACACGATCCTTTAACAGATAGCCTTTTTGAAGCTCGCGTAAGACAACACCCGTCTCTTTTTCACTATCCTGCTCTTGCATGACAGCTTGGTGAACATTTGGATCAAATTGCTCACCCTCAGCTTTAATAATCTGTAAGCCTTCCTTCTCAGTCGCTTCTAACAGAGAACGGTACACCATTTCAATACCTTTTACGATTGAAGCAGCTTCTTCTGAAGTCGACTCAACTTGTAAGGCACGCTCAAAATTATCGATTACAGGCAGTAAATCTGATAGTAAGCTCTGAGCGCGGTACTTTTCAGCTGCCTCACGATCAAGTTGATTGCGACGACGTATATTGTCGACATCAGCTCGTAAGCGTAGATGACGACTTTCCTCGTCGTCAAGCTTTGCTTGTAACTCAGCTAGCTTTGCTTCGTACTGTTCTTCGATTGTTAATTCAACTTCTTGTCCTTTTACTTCTTCTTTAGCTTCTGTTTTTTCTACTGATGCATTTTCAGCTTGTACATTTTTTTCTTCTTGTACAAGGTCTTTGTTTTCAGTTGTTTCCGTCACTTGAATCCTCCTCATTATCAATCACTACGATTCTTCGTAAAGGCCTGTGTTAAATCCATGCGCATTACGTCTAGTAAAGCAACTACACGCTTATAATCCATACGTGTTGGACCAATAATTGCTATAGCTCCTTGCTGATCTTCACCAATAGAATAAGTGGTCGTAATGACACTACAGTTTTCCATTTCCAGCTGTTTATTTTCCGAGCCAATACGAATATGAATGCCCGATTCATTGGGATGGAAGAGCGATTGCACTTGGCTAGTCGTTTCCATTAAGTCCAAAATCATACGGACTTTATTTAAATCGTGGAATTCCGGTTGGTTAAACATATTTGTTTTTCCACCATAGAAAATTTTACTTTCCGAATTATGCATCGTCGCTGTCACGAGAGCGTGAATAAAATCATCCGCCGATCGAACATGCTGCTGTAATACTGCTAGCACTTCAGCTTCGATTTTTTTATGAATATCTTCTAATGACACACCAACTAGGCGATCATTTAAGATATTAACCATTTTCTCTAAATCAGAAGCGATAAAATTAGGAGGTAAACTAAACATGCGATTTTCAACATGGCCGTTATTCGTTACGATAATCGCTACTGCTGTATCGCTAGAGAGTGGCACAATTGAAAATCGTTTAATACGATGTCTTTGAACATCAGGTCCTAAAAGAATCGATGTGTACGATGTCAGCTCTGATAAAATATTGGCTGACTTTCGGATAATATGCTCTACTTCTACTAAACGATCGTTGAAAATGGATTGAATTTGCTGAATGTCCCTTGAATTAATGCCTTGTGGGTTCAACAAATGATCTACATAAAATCTATACCCCTTTTCCGAAGGCACTCGACCAGAGGAAGTGTGCGTTTTTTCTAAGAAGCCTAATTCCTCTAAATCCGCCATTTCATTTCGAATTGTGGCTGGACTAAATGTAATCTCTTGCTTTTTGGAGATTTGGCGAGAACCTACCGGCTGTGCAAACATAATAAAGTCATCTACAATAGCTTGCAATATTTGTAATTGCCGATTTGTTATCATGATTATCACCTCTGTTAGCACTCAACCAAGAGGAGTGCTAATACTATTAATAAGTTATCAAATCCCACATTTTATGTCAACGATATCGCTCAATCTTCTAGTAAAAATTGTTGAAATACTTCATTACCTACAAAACGACCTTTTCGCGTAAGACGAATTCCTATAGGATCATGTTCTAAAAGATCTTCTAAAACTAATTTTTCAATGACATGTCGGTAATGCGCATGCATCGATTCATTAAATTTCCCTTCATATATACTGTGTGTAATTCCTTCCGTTTTACGCAGACCTAAAAACATTTGTTCTTCTCGTTTCTCATTCTCTGTTACAACATGTTCATACACAATTGGTAATTCCCCTGCATTCACTGACTCCATATACTTTTTCAATGGTCCATGATTTGAATAACGCACTCCAGCTAAATATCCATGAGCACCAGCACCAAAGCCTGCATATTCATCGTTTTCCCAGTATATTTTGTTATGACTAGAGCTGAAACCAGCTTGTGCAAAGTTACTAATTTCGTATTGTTGAAGTCCATGTACCTCCATCTGGTTCATCAGCACATCGTACATATCCGCTTCAAGATCTTCAGTTGGTAAATGTAGCTTACCTTTTGTGTATTGATTATAAAAAATCGTTTTTGGCTCCACTATTAGTGAATACGCTGAAAAATGTGGTAAATCAAGCGCTAACGCTTTTTCTAAGGAATCCTTCCATTGTGCCATCGTCTGCCCCGGCAAACCATACATTAAATCTAGACTAATATTTCTGAAACCTATCTTTTTCGCCAAAGCAATTGTTTCATAGACGTGATTGTTGCTATGTGTACGACCAATTTTCTTTAACAACTCTTGATCAAAGGATTGTACACCCATGCTTAAGCGATTTATTCCCCCATCAAACAATGCCTGTAATTTTGCTTCTGACAGCTCGTCCGGATTAGCCTCTGTTGTAAATTCTGTCACACTATCCATCGGAATATACGTACGAATAAGCTCAAGTAGTTTCTCTAATTGTTGAGGCGATAATGCTGTTGGTGTACCGCCGCCAAGAAATATCGTTTCGATTTGTTTAAAACTCTCAGGATATTTTTTTGTAGCAAGCTCCATCTCCTTGCCAAGCATTTCTATATATTCATCAACTGGTTGATTTTTAAAATAAAATTTATTGAAATCACAATAGTTACAAATTTGATGACAAAAAGGAATATGAATGTAAACACCTCGTGCCATAGCTATCCCTTCTTTCACATTAGTCTTTTTCCATTTCCTCATTATAAACAATCGAGGCAGGGAACGCCATGAATCCAACCAGGAAAAATAACTACATCAACACTATTTAGTATTAACACAATTTATCTATTAATTATCTGAAAATTCTCATTTTTATGTTATGCTAATAAAAAGCAATAAATGGAGGGATCATGATGGACATGATTTTAAAGCAACAACAGCAGCAGAAAATGATAATGACACCTCAATTACAGCAATCTATTGAATTACTACAATATACAACACTTGAACTTGAGCAATTTCTGTATGAACAGCAATTAGAGAATCCGTTAATCGACTTTCAACCACCATCATTTCAAGAGCGTATTTTCAGAAATTCTCATTCTTCCTTTCAAACGACAGAGAATGATTTACATACAATAACTGCAAAACCAAACTACCGGGAGGAATTGTTACAACTAGCTTCACTCACTTTTACAGGTGACGATTTACAAATTGTACAGTTTCTAATTGAACATCTAGATAACAAGGGCTATTCCCCACCATACCTTTCTAATGTTGCAGATGACCGACATTATTATGGTATTCAGCTTTTACAACAAATCGGTCCAGCGGGAATTGGTGCGCGTAATTTGCAAGAATGTCTTTTGTTACAAATCGAAGAAAATAATGATGATTTACAGCGGCTTATTCAAAAAGGACTGTACCTACTGGCTGAACGTAAATTTCCTGAATTGATGAAATCTCTTAAACTTTCTAAAGAACAGTTATTAGCACTAATTAATCAGCTTCAGCAACTAACACCAATACCTTGCACTTTGAGCTCAGTAGATGACATCGAGTATGTTACACCAGATATTGTCGTTGTTATCGAAGATGGCGCATTACAATTCAGCTTAAATGATCGCTCACTGCCATCTATTCAACTTCAGGATAGCTATAAAAATATCGCATCTTTACTACCTAAAGTTGAACAAATATATGTAAAACAACAATATAAGCATTATGAATGGCTCGTACATAGCTTACATCGACGCCGTCAAACAATTATTCGTATCATGTCAGTTGTCTTACAGCATCAGCAACAATTTTTTTACCACGGGTTATCTTATTTAAAACCTTTATCTTTAAGGGATGTCGCAACCCAAATCGAGATGCACGAATCAACAGTAAGTCGAGCAATTCGGAATAAAACAATACTGACACCTGTTGGAACATATTTATGGAAGGATTTATTTTCTTCTAAAATTGAAAACACTCAAACAGAGCATTCCCAAACTTCAATTTTAGAAATGATTAAAAACCTAATCATCTTTGAAAATAAACAAAAGCCTTTATCCGATCAAAAGATTGCTGAAACACTAGCTAGCTCCTTTCAAATCCATTTGGCCCGTCGTACCATTAGCAAATATCGAGAAGAGTTAGGAATACCAGCAGCAAGCAAACGAAAGGAATTATGAAAACGATTTTCCTATATAATGGCTCAGTTCCATAACGTGTAGTTGATTTCCGTTCCAACTGGGCGCTTTCCTGGGGGCGTCCGATGAGCCGCTTCACTCGCGTTGCTCGCTCCAGGGTCTCATCTGTGACGCTGATCCCCAAGGAGTCGCCCAGTCTCCACTCCAATCAATCTATATTAATTTCGCCTTGGCGTAATTGTTGCTGTCGCTTCACTTTCGCACAGATAAACAATGCGTCCGGATTTTCATTCAGTAGGTGTTTGGACACCTTTTCAAAAGGGAACCACATCCGCATTCATCTCTCCACCTTCAGAGGTGGGAGTTTTCTACTGATTGAAGATAAATGGCATACTTTTTACCAAATGTCATCCACAACTTTTGGTGATGAGCCTATATTATGAGGCTTTGACTATACTTCCATTTGCGAGAATAACAAGCTTCCAGACTATTTTCTAGGTAGCAAAAAAGTATGCTAGAAGACACCTTCAAGCATACTTTTTCTCTTTTGTCTTGTTTTATTTAACACTTAAAATATCGTTACTACTTAATAAATAATTAGCAAGTGTTTCGATCTCTTCACCAATAGCCTTATCACCTTCTAATGGCGGACAGAATGAACGTACTATTTCTAAAAATTCACGTGTTGTTTGGGCTAAGTGTTGCTCAGCTTTTTCTAAAAAAATCGCTTGAGAAGCAGCAATTAACTCAATGGCAAGCACTCGTGCACTATTATGCACAATTTGTCGTGCTTGTCTCGCCGCAGTTGTTCCCATGCTCACATGATCCTCTTGATTACCTGAAGTCGGAATAGAATCCACACTTGATGGATGGGCAAGGACCTTATTTTCAGAAACGAGCGAAGCTGCGACGTATTGAACAACCATTAATCCACATTCAAGACCTGGATCTGTTGCTAGAAATGGTGATAATCCACTTAATTGCGGATTCACTAGGCGTTCCGTTCTCCGTTCTGAAATATTCGCCCATTCTGCTACACCGACCTTTAAGAAATCCATAGCAAGTGCAATTGGTTGTCCATGAAAATGCCCTCCTGATAATACCTCACCATTTTCTAAAACTATCGGGTTATCTGTTGTGGCATTAGTCTCTGTTTGCAAGCACTGTTCTACATAATTAAAACATTGCCAAGAAGCTCCGTGAACTTGTGGCACACAGCGCAACGAATAGGCATCTTGCATATGTGTTTCTCCTTGTGTTGTTATACGCTCGCTTCCTTCTAACCACTTTCGTATACGTTCACCTACAGATGCTATTTCAGCATGAGGTCGTACTGCTAATAAATCTTCATCAAAGGCTGAAATAATTCCTTTTAATGCCTCCATCGTCAGACATGCTGCCATATCTGCCACATATCCAAGACGTTCGACCTCATTAATTGTAATAATCCCAATACCTGTCATAGCTTGTGTTCCATTAATTAATGCAAGACCCTCTTTAGCTTGTAATCGAACTGCTGTGAGTCCTGCACGAGCTAATGCTTGCTGTCCTGATATGACCTCTCCTTGATACTCTGCCTTACCTTCTCCGACAAGTACTAATGCAATATGTGCCAAGGGTGCTAAATCACCGCTAGCACCAACAGAACCTTGCGATGGCACAAGAGGATGTACATTTTTGTTGATGAACTCAACTAATAATTGAAGTGTCTCTTCGCGAATGCCCGAATAACCTTTTACTAAAGCATTAGCTCGTAAAACCATCATCGTGCGTACAATTGATGTTTCTAATGGTGTGCCCACTCCAACTGCATCAGAGCGTAGCAAATTAAGTTGCAATAGTTCATTATCTTGTTCAGCAATTTGCACATCACTTAGTTTACCGAAGCCCGTATTCACCCCATATATAGCTTGGCCCTCCGCTAATCTTGTTTCAATCCGAGAGCGACTCTCTCTTACTCGATCTAACGCATTCGGTGCTAGTGAAACCTGTGCATGACCTTTAGCAATTCTATCAATTTGTGCTCTAGTTAATGTATAACCATCCAACTGAATGACTTCCATTTAAAAATTTCACCCCTATTTGTTCGATTTCTACAAAACCATTGCTGCTACAATACCAAATATAAATAAAGGAATATTATAATGAATAAATGTTGGTACACATGTATCCCAAATATGGCTGTGTTGTCCATCCGCATTCAAACCAGATGTAGGGCCTAACGTACTATCTGAAGCAGGAGAGCCAGCATCGCCTAGAGCACCCGCAGTTCCAATAAGCGCAGCTGTGGCGAACGGACTAAATCCAACTGCCGCACATAACGGCACAAACACAACAGCTAAAATCGGTATCGTCCCAAATGATGTACCAATCCCCATTGTGACCAGTAAACCGATAAACAATAATAAAGTGGCGGTAATCAGCTTACTTTGTCCTGTCATACCCGTCATTGCTTCTACTAGCTCTGTAATTGCATTAGTTTCTTTTAAAATCGTTGCATAGCCCGATGCAATTAGCATAATAAATGCGATAGCCCCCATCAGCTTCACACCATTCTGTACAACTTCTTCACTGTCTTTAAGGAAGACAACTCGACCAACAAACATAATAATAATCCCTGATAATGCGCCTAAGACAAGCGAACTTAAAGATAATTGGATAACAAGCGCTGCAAATATTGCTATGAGCGCTATCCAACCTTTGCGATCCAATTTTGCCTCTATATTTTCTGTCTTCGGATTCTCGTAATCATGGAGATCATCTTCAAGTTGTTGATATTCTCTAGGCTTTTTATAAGAAATAAATACTGCAATGGCTAAGCCCACAAACATTCCAATTGCCGGAATTGCCATAGCTTTTGGAATTTGACTCTGTACCATCGCCATACCATTTGCTGTCATCTCTTGTGCGATAATACCTTGGAATATTAATCCATATCCGATTGGAATCCATAGGTAGGGCATTTTCAAACCAAATGTTAAGGCAGATGCTAAGGCACGACGATCTATTTTCAATTTATTAAAGAAAAATAATAGTGGCGGTACCAATATTGGAATGAAAGCAATATGTACCGGGATAAGCGTACCTGATAAACACGCAATAATTACCAAAGAGAAGATTAAAATATATCGATTTGGCTTTTCCAATGAAAGAAGTTTTTGAATGAGAATATTAGCCAAACCTGACTGTGCAATTAGAGCGGCAAATATTCCTAACAATAGATAACTCAAAGCAGTTTCTGACTGCCCTCCCATGCCACCTATAAATATAGAAACTGTTTCAGTTAACGATAGATCCGCTACAAGCCCTGCTACGATTGCTGCGATTATTAATGCAAATAAAACATGAACCCCACATAAACTTAAAATAGACAAAACAATAACTGAGATTAAAACAGGATTATCTAACAAATATTTCCCCACCCTCTGTTTTATATTGTTTTGATTAAAATACTTGCAATAATAACGCTTCCCAATGTTACAGTCGTAAATCCTCCTACGAGCATTGGTGTTAAAATTTCATTGAAGATTTTTTTCTGTTCATCATCCGTTTTTCCAATACTTCTACTTACTTCCTCACAGACAATGTAATCGCCTGGGAAGCCAAATGTAGATGTTAATGCTACTGGAATCGCTAAATAATGATCCAATTTAAATAGTTTCGACCCTATAAAACCACCTAAAAGAATACCTAGTACTCCTACAACAAGAATTGTCGCAACCGCAGGCAATTGATCGATAAACATATTAAACGTAATATCATTCATCATTCCTATAACGATGAAAATAATCCCCGCCATTCCGACTGTGAAACTATTTGATTTCTCCATTACTCGCTCAGGGTAGAATTTCACTAAGCGACCAATAACCCCTATTGCTAAAGCCCACAAGCTATAAGGAATACCTGTCACTTTGGCTAAAGCAACCGCAATCGCACCTCCAATAAACAGCATAAACAATAATACTAAGGGCGTTCTGTATTTTTTAGGAATGATTAATTGATCATCTTCCTCTTCAAAACTGGCATTATTGGATGCAACAAAAGAGCCACTATGGATTTTTTCACGAATTTTCACAGCATGTTTCCGTAACAAAAGATTTGCTACAGGAATACCTATAAATGATTGTAAAGCCATTATTAGCGCAGGGATTGTTAGTAAGCTGACAAACCCTAACTCTTTTAATCCTTCTGAAGTAATTAAAACAGCAATAATTCCGCCATTTAAAGGACCAGTTCCAGCAACAGCTGTTTTATAGTCAAAAAGGGAAGTAACAATGGTTAAAATAAAGAGTGTGGCAAAAGACATGCCAAGTATCGCAATAATGACAGCCCTCCATTGCGAGCGAATCATTTTTAACGGTATTAATGTTCCCATGTGAACTAAGATTGGTGCTGTGCCTAATACTGCTCCTACTGTTAAAAATGTCGAATTAGCAAGTAAATCCTTCGGAAAAATCCCTAGCCATAATAAGACTAAATAGCCCATCATTGCTACAAAAAGCATTGGTACTCTAGCATTACTAATAACTGAAATAATTTCTCCCAGTGCGACTAACCCTAGTATGATCATTGCTGCAATAACAGGTTCTTGAAGCATTTATTCCCCCCCTTTAGAATTCATTGTTAAAGCAGTATGCACTAAAACTTTCAAGCCTACTGCTAAAGAATCCTCATCAATTGCAAATTTTGGATGATGATGTGGATAATTTAATGATTCATCCTCAAAAGCTGCACCAATCCCTATGAATACGCCAGGAACTTGCGTCAAAAATGCCGAGAAATCTTCACCGCCCATAATTGGCTCAATGTGTAATAGATATTCCGGCCCAAGATTTTCTCTAACAATATTTTCAATTAATGAAGTCATTTGCTCATCATTTACGACTGAAGAATAACCATAGTTGTACTCAAATTTATAATCAGCACCATGTACTGCAGTGAAATTTTTCACTTGAATTTCAATCTGTTTCGCAATCAATTCTCGGACATCCTGCGAAAATGTTCTTACACTTCCGCCTAAAAACGATCGTTCAGGGATAATATTTTTAGCACTCCCCGCACTGAACTCTGTTACAGCAATAACCGCACGCTCTTTCGCGTCAACCTTTTGTGGTACAATTTGATGTAATAGATTAGTAATTTGTGACCCAATTAAAATAGGATTAATAGAGTCCTGCGGTTGAGAAGAATGTCCACCCTTTCCAACGATTTCGAGATCGAACGTATCAGAATTTGCTGTAATAGGACCTGAACAAATACCTATTTTCCCTGTAGGAAGCATGGAGAATAAATGTAATCCTACGATTTGATCGACACCTTCAATAACCCCAGCTGCTACCATTTCTTTGGCTCCACCTGGAAATACTTCCTCTGCATGCTGAAAAATAAAGCGAATTTCCCCTTGCAGAACATGTTTCAACTCAGATAAAATTTTCGCCGCACCTAGTAGCATTGACGTATGCCCATCATGACCACAGGCGTGCATCACATTCGGTACTTTAGATGCAAATGGTAAATTCGTTTCTTCCTGTATAGGTAAAGCATCCATATCCGCTCTTAAAGCCAAGCACTTTCCAGGTAAATCCCCTTTTAAAATGGCTAAAACGCTAGTCTTTGTCGGTCTAGTAACCTCTAAATTCCCAAAAGACATTAACTGGCTATAGACATAATCAGACGTAGCGTATTCCTTATACGACAATTCAGGATTTTCATGTAAATATCTTCTCCACTGTTGTACTTGCGGAACCATTTTCTCTATTTCTTTTGTAATGTTTAATGTAGTTGACATTTCTATTCCTCCTAAACTTATTGAGATTTATGTCGCTCATACCACTGTTCAATTAGCGCAGCTGTTAATCTACCTGTATTCACTAAGTTTTCAATACTAATATTCTCTCTAAAAGAGTGAATATTCTGAAAACCATTCCCAAGCGTAATACAAGTCAATCCATTTTCATTTAGAACATTCGTATCTGCTCCACCTAATGTTTTTGTTAAATAGGAGGATACTTGAATGTTATCTGTTGCTTTTGTTACTGTTTGAACTAGTATATTTTCCTCAGAAATATTGAACCCCAGATATTTCTCATCAATTCTCACTTCTACAGTTCCTTGGTATTTTTTAGCGGCTACTTCCATCGTCTCCTGCATATGTTTCAATTGAGCCTCTAATTTCTCTTTAGAAAAACTTCTTACCTCTCCTCCTAATGTTACTGAGCCTGGTATAATCGATGTCAGCTCTCCACCATGAATAATGCCTATATTCGCTAGTGTTTCACTATCAATCTCACCTAATTTCATATTTAACAGCCCTTTAGCAGCAATGAGAAAAGCATTTCTTCCCTCTTCAGCGTTTAATGCAATATGTGCTGCGTTTCCATTAATCATGAACCAAATTCTGCTGCTATATGGACCTTGCAAAATAATTTGCCCTACATCACCACTACTATCAAAAATATAGCCTTTTTTACTTTTAATTTTTGGATAATCCATATATTTTGCACCGACTAAGCCTGCTTGTTCATTTACTGTTAATATCAGTTCAATCGGCCCATGTGGAACACCACTTTCAATGATGGCACGCATCGCCTCGATATAGGACGCAAGTGCCGCTCGATCATCAGCCCCTAAAATCGTAGTACCATCCGAGTAAATGACCCCATCCTTTATAATTGGCTTGAGATGCTCCGTCGGTAATACTGTATCCATATGGGTAGAAAAGAAGAGAGGCGGAATAGTGTCATCCGTTCCTTTATGCCAGGCTATTAAGTTACCTACCTCTCCATTAAAATTTGTATGTGCCTCATCAAACGTTAATTGAAAACCTAACTTCGGTAATTCATCCGTTAAAAATGCTGCAACTAAGCTTTCCTTGCCACTTGGACCATTAATTTTTGCCATTTCTAAAAATAACTTTACTAATCTTTCTTCATTCACTTTTTCTGCTGCCTTTGACGTTAACTCAACCTTCATTCGTACCTCTCCCTTCTAAATGAATGTATTCTCCTTTACCCAAGTCCCTTCATTTATCACGACACGACCACGCTTAATAACCGTTTCTACAATATTCGTTCCAAGCTCATATGCTACATGCTTATAGTTTGGTACATCCCATATTTGAATATCTGCAATTTTGCCAATTTCTAACGTTCCGCGATCTGTTAAATTCAATGCTCTAGCGGCTACTTTTGTCGAGGCTTTAATCGCTTCCTCTACTGTAAATTGATAGAGTCGACAAGCCAGGTTGATGACAAAAGACATAGAACTTGTATAGCAAGCTGGACACATATCTGTCGCTAAAGCTATTTGCATACCGCTATCTAACATTTTACGGGCAGCAAAAGGGCGCTTATGAGCAACAGCAAAGTCTAAAGCCGGCATCAATACACCGATGACACCCGCTTCCGCTAATTGTGTCATTAATGATTCTGGTGTGTAATTTAAATGATCAATCGAAACCATCTTCATTCGCACTGCTAAATCTGAACCTCCAATATAGGAATAGGCATCAGCATGGATTTTGGGTAATAATCCGTACGCTAATCCAGCTTGTAAAATACGCTCGGATTCTTGCTCAGTGAAATAGCCTTCGTCACACCAAACATCACAGAATTCCGCTAAGTTGTGTTGTGCTACCTGTGGGATCATGACGTCAACAATTTCATTGATATATTGTTCCTTCGTTAAATGATCCGGAATACCATGTGCTCCTAAAAATGTATTCACAACATCAAGAGGGCTGCTATCGTGTAATTGACGACCTATACGTAAAATTTTTAACTCACTTTCAGGTGTTAAGCCATAGCCGCTTTTACTCTCAACTGTAGTTGTGCCATGTTTAAGCATTGTCATAATACGTTTTTTGGATTGCTCTAAAAGTACATCTTCAGGGGTATCTCGTGTAAGCTCAATCGTACGATTTGGCCCTATTGTCATCGCAATCTTTTTCAGATTTCCCTCTATATTGCCGGATAATTTAGCAGCATACTCCTCGACCCTACTACCATAAAAAACTAAGTGTGTATGCGCATCGACATAGCCTGGAGCAACAACTTTCCCTTCTGCATCAATACTGTTTGTATCATCCATTACATAGCGTTGCTTCAGTTCCTTATCCGAACAAATATCAATAATTCGTTCACCCTCAATAACGATTGCTGTATCAGTCAAAACTTGAAAATCCTGCATCTCATCACCTGTACAAGGCAAAATTTGTGCTGCATTTTTAATAATATAGTCAGGTCTTTTTAGCACACGATCACTCCCTTTACAGTAATAAATAGGCGATTGGTGTAACGATAATTAGGGTTAAAATGCTACGTACAAACCATATTCCAATCATTTTGCCTAAAGAAATCGGAATTTCTGTTGATAAAATACATGGAATAAGTGCCGAGAAAAAGAGAATAGCAGAAATAGATAAAGTACCAACAATAAAACGTGTTTCTATAGCACTCTCAACAGCGACGAGTGATGGTAAAAACATATCGATTAAATTGACGACTGCTGCCTTTGCAACGATTAACGGCTCAGCCATTTGTAATACATACGTTAAAGGTACAAACAAATAAGCTGCATAATCGAAAATAGGTGTGTGATTGACAAGCCATAAACCAATCAGACCAATCGACATAATCGTCGGCAAAATCCCCATAGCCATCACTAAGCCATCTTTAACATTCTCTTTTATGCTTTGCCACAGATTTGGAGCTTTCTCAGCGGTCTGCATTGCTTCCTTCCATGCATGCTGTAAACGATTTTCTTTTACGATTTTCTCCTTATCGCCATCCATATTGTTGTAGTAGTCATTACTAATATTGCGAATTGGCCAAATGCGCACACTAATCGCTGTTACTAAAAACGTCACTAGGAAAGTAACCCAAAAATAAAGATTCCAAATATCCATCAGGTCTAAAGTTTTTGCTACAACAATCATAAATGTTACAGAAACAGTGGAAAACCCTGTAGCAATAATGACAGCCTCTTTTGTGGTGTACTTCCCTTCCTTATAAATACGATTTGTAATTAATAACCCAATTGAATAACTACCGACAAAGGAAGCTACAGCGTCAATGGCAGATCTACCAGGTGTTTTCCAAATTGGTCGCATAATAGGCTGCACTAAAATCCCTATAAATTCTAGTAAGCCATAACCGACAAGCATAGCTAAAAAAATAGCGCCAATCGGAACCAAAACGCCAATCGGAGTAAGGAGCGACTTATACCAATAAGGTCCCATATCTTCAGCCAATAACCAACTCGGTCCAATATTAAAAACAACAAGAACAGAAGCAATAGCACCAATTATTTTCAACGCTGAAATAACCATCTCTACTATCGATTTATTCCAAGTTTTTTGATAAAGAGGATAAATAGCCCCAGCAATAACGATTATCAAAATGTAATAGACAATCACTGATGAAAACTGTGTACGGATAAACGTCACTAAGTGATCAAGTGGTATTGTCTTTTTTCCATTTAACGTAATAGAGATAAAAAACATGAAAATGCCAAATAAGCTAAAGCCAAAAAATTTATAGACCGCTGATTTCGGATAAATATGAGGTACTTTTTCTAGCACATTGTCAAAATCCAAATGCGTTGTTTCAGCTTTTTTCATGTAATGCCTCCTTTTTTATACGAAAAGAGGCCAGATACGTTCATATTGCACCGGCCTCTGATCAATTATGCCTCGGCATAATTGCGTCCGGATTCGGCTTTGTGTTTGCACAAAGAACTCCTTTCCGAATTCCGTGACATCCGCGGGGGCTTTGAGCCAACAAGATGTTGGTCACTCAGTCGTTGCCACAGGACGTGGCGTTCTTAGACTGAGTTCCTCTATTTCAGCAGGTGTTTGGACACCCGCTGAAAAGTAACTTAAATCTGCATTCATCTCACCACCTATAGAGGTAGGAGACTTCTGCTAAAAGTAGTTAATTCATCACTTTACACTTGTTCTTTGACTAAATCTTTAGGGCCAAAGGTTGCTGTTGGCTCCCACCATAATGGGATTTTAATGCTTTCATCCGTTAATTTCCCTTTACCATTCGCTACATCTTTGGCAGTCTCATAGCCCGCCTGAGCATGACGCACAACACCAATTCCTGAATCCACTGTCATCGCTATTTCCAAACGCATATCAGATTCATCTGTACCATCCGCAATCATCGTTACACCTGTATGAACAGCCTCCCCCATTGAATAGTTGGCTTGCAGGGCAATCAAATCGCACATTCCAACTGCATTGAGTAAACCATTCAATACTGGCCAGTCTGAAATTAAATCCCCACCATCCTTCATATTTTCAGATTCAAATGTTGGATTAACGATAGAACCCGAGTCCAAATTATCGCGAGAGAACGCAACAGGGCCACTGAGTTCTCCTCGACGAATCATATCATTGACTTCTAATGCAAACTTTTTACGTTGTCCGAAGCCCATATAACAAATCCGGGCAGGCAAAGCTTCAATTGGAATATGCTCTTTCGCAAGCTTAATCCAGCGTGTTACTAGTAAATCATCACTAAATTTTTCTAAAATCATATCGTCAATTTTACGTAAATCCTCTGGATCTCCTGACATACAAATCCAACGGAATGGTCCACGCCCCTCGCAGAATAGCGGACGTATATATTCTGCTACAAAGCCTGGTAAACGCTTCGCCTCTTTTTCGTCAAATCCAGCGTCAATGCATTCTTTACGAATACTTGTGCCATATTCAAATGAATGCACACCTTTATCGAGGAAGGCAATTAATGCTTTTAACTCGCGAATCATTGTTTGACGCGCTTTTTCTAAGTATTCAAGACGATCTCGATCACGTAGTTCCTCAGCTTCTTTAACCGTATAGCCTGCTGGTAGATAGGCGATCGGGTCATGTGCAGGTGTCATTGATGTCGCGATATCTGGTAAAAATCCAATTTCTAAGGCTTTCTCAAATACATCAGCGGCATTTCCAACTACAGCAATACCAAGCGCTTCACCTGCCGCCGCTTTTTCCTTAGCAAGCGCGATTGCCTCCTCTAATGAATCTACCACTACATCTATAAAGCTCTTTTCAATTCGTCGATTGATAATTTCAATATTGGAGTCACATAAAATTGCAACACCACCATGCATTGTCATTGCACGTGTTTGGTTGCCACCCATCCCCCCAGCACCAGCTGTTAATAAAATTTTTCCAACAAGGGAATCATTATAATGCAACCTCGCGATAGCCGATAATGTTTCAAATGTTCCTTGAATAACACCTTGTGTACCGATATATTCCCAAGGCGCCGCAGTATAGTTGGCATACATCGTTAAATTTTTCTCTTGTAAATCGTAAAATGTTGGCCAATCTGCCTTCATAATATTTGTTGTTGCCATGACAACAGTAGGTGCGTATTTATGTGTTTTAAAGACAGCCACAGGCATCCCTGACTGCACAACTAATGTTTCATTATCTTCTAAATTTTTTAAGGAATCTACAATCGCATGATATGACTCCCAGTTACGAGCTGCTTTACCAATTCCACCGTAAATCACTAGCTCTTCAGGCTTTTCAGCATTTTCCATATTATTTTCTAACATGCGTAAAATTACTTCTTGGCGCCACCCTTTGCATCGCAATGTGTTTCCTCGTTGAGCTTTTACTGAATATAAGATTTCTGGTTTTGTCATTTACAATTCCTCCTTTTTATATCTACACTTTAATAATGCAAATAGCATGCCAACTTTTAAAAATCCTTTAAATATTCTTATGAAAAGTGATAAGGAGAGTGTTTACTTAATGAATTACGAAAATATGGAGAGTCGCTAATTGTAATCACAACCTAAAAATGTGCAGATAAATTTTGCACCCGCTACATTTTCTGTATTTTGCTTCTATTCAGAAAATAATTGTGGTACGCTTTAGGACAAAGCAGAAATTTTTTGCATGCAAAATAACGAGGAAGAGGGTTTTTTTGTGAATGAGGAATTAAGACGCTTTGCAACAAAATTGGGAGCTAATATCATTGCATTAGATAGTTCTTTTCAAGTGAAATGGTGGCATCTCAACGATAGTATCTCATTAGATTTAAAAAATAATATGCCTATAGATGCAATCGCTGACATTGACGTCATGTTATTTCATCATCCACAACAACTATTAACTCAGGAGCAACATTTATCTTTTACTATCGAACCATTCTATTTTACGGAGCAATATTATTTTGTTTTAGTAGATAATTTAGTAGATTTTCAGTACTCAATACAAAATAAAGTTTTTTTATTAGAGGAAATTATAGAGCATTTAGATGAAGGAATTATTGTCAGTAACGAAGATGGAGATATTGTCTATTACAACGAGGCACTTGCTAAAATGGAGGAGCATAACAAGGAAGACATGATTGGAAAGAAGCTTTGGGATGCTTACAATTATCAAGATCGTCGTTTATCGGAGCATAATCATATTTTAAAAACAGCGAAGCCAATCTATACGAAATATCGAGCCCATGCTTATTCGGAAAATGAGCCAAAATTTGTTGGCTATAGCTCTTTCCCTATTCAAAAGGATAATAAAACAATAGGTGTATTTTCTATTACCCATACTGAAACAAGCCTTCGGAATCAATTACGTCAAACGATGAATTCAAAACATGCATCTATGGAATTACCAGTAATTGTAAAAAGAAATAATGGCACTATTTATACATTTCAAGATATAAAAGGGAACAGTCAAGAGCTCCTACAAACTATTGCTGAGGCTAAAAATATTGCGAGTTATAATACTGATACACTTATTATTGGTGAAACAGGCACAGGCAAAGAATTATTTGCACAGAGCATGCATAATTTAAGCCCTCGAGTGGCAAAGCCATTTGTAGCAATAAACTGTGCCGCTATTCCATCCACACTATTAGAAAGTACACTCTTTGGCTCTGTAAAAGGTGCATTCACTGGAGCTACAAATCAAGAAGGGCTTTTTGAATATGCAAAAGATGGCACACTTTTCCTTGATGAAATCAACTCTTTGCCAATGGAACTTCAACCTAAATTAATGCGTGTTTTACAAGAACGAGCAGTTAGACGTGTAGGAAGTAATACACTCATTCCTATAGAATGTACAGTCATTAGTGCATCTAATGAAGATCCTGAGCTACTAACAGCTGGGGGACGAATGCGACTTGATTTATTTTACCGTATCGCACATTCGAGTGTATACATCCCTCCTTTACGTGAGAGACCAAATGATATACTTTTCTTTATCCAACATTTTTTGCATAAAAATGTTCTTAAGTACATGAAAGCAGATATTACAATAAAGCCTGAGCTCTACCAGCTACTTATAGATTATGATTGGCCTGGCAATGTTCGTGAACTAGAACATTTGATTGAAAACCTTGTGATTCAATCAAGCTCAGAAAGTTGGATTATAGAAGATATGCTACCACGCTATTTAAAAAATAAATTATCAATGAAAGCCGTCCCACCTAAAAAACGTCCACTAAAAGCACTTATGCATACAAATGAGGAGCAATTCATCCGCAAAGTTTTAAAGCAGTGTGGCGGAAATATTTCAGCCGCTGCTAAACAATTAAATATTTCTCGTCAATCTCTGCAGTATCATATGAAGAAACTATCCATTCGAAAAGAAGAGTTTATCTAAGCAGCCCATTCATTTCACAAAAAAGAGGCTGGGACAGAACTCATTTATTTAGAAAAATAGCGAAAAGAGATAATAACTTTTCTGCTTCATCAAAGTGAATTTCCCCATTTAAAATCAAAAAAATGTTAGATCAATTATATCTTGGTCTAACATTTTTCTTTTTGTCCCAGCCTCTGTGTGTACTTAATAACAGACAATTCCTACGCAAATGCCAGCTAGCACAAGCAGATAAGGTTGAATTTTCCAACGCATCAAACACCATAAAAAAACAGCTGCAATTACTATGTCTAGCCCATTTTGAATTGTCTGCGTGACAATCGGATGAATAAAAGCTGCAGCTAATATTCCAACAACTGCTGCATTTGTACCAGCCATCGCTCCTCTTAATCCGGCAAATCGGTTAAGTGCTAGCCAAAAAGGCATTGCCCCTACTATCAGTAAAAAAGCCGGTAAAAAAATCGCTACTGTAGCGATGATAGCCCCTGGTACTCCAGCAATGACCATCCCTATATAGGAAGCAAACGTAAATAATGGACCAGGGACTGCCTGTGTCATACCGTAGCCTGCTAAAAAATCTGAAGAACTCATTAATCCACTTTGGACAAACTGTGTCTCTAGTAAAGGCAACACGACATGACCTCCACCAAACACTAATGCACCTGATAGATAAAACTTTTCAATCATCGTAAACCATTCATTTTGAATAAGTGGGCTAGTAACTGGTAAACCAATAAGCAATATAGCAAACAGCACTAAAAAACATACACCTGTCGTTTTTGAAATAGGTACAACCGTTTCTTTTGAGTCATCCTTTTCAATGGTCTTCTTAAAAAATTGATAACCTATGAAAGAAGCAACGATAATAGCAGTTACCTGTGCTAGTGGATGAATCCATAAAAGTACTACTGCTAGTGCCAACAAAGCGATTATAAAATGGCGAATACTAGGGATTAATTTTTTGGACATATCAAAAATAGCTTGTGCGACAATCGCAACTGCCACTAATTTTAAGCCATGAATCCAGCCCATCTCCATTTCTGTCTGTGTAGAAAAATAGGCAAATGCCATAAGCAGCAAAACTGAAGGTAATGTAAATCCAAGAAATGACACAATACTCCCAAATAATCCGCCTCTTAATAAACCAACACCCATCCCTACCTGGCTTGATGCTGGTCCAGGTAAAAATTGACTGAGTGCAACAAGCTGACTGTAGTCATTATCAGATAACCATTTACGCTTTTGAACATATTCATTTTGAAAATACCCCAAATGTGCAGTGGGACCTCCAAAGGATGTACAGCCTAATTTAAAGGAAACTAAAAAAATCTCCCACAACCTTCGCAATTTCTTCAACTACTTTCCATGTCATTTACATTCATATTACATGGGGCAATCATCTCTTTGGATTAAATTATTGTAAAGTTTTTAATAAATTACGATTATCGAGTATATTTATTTTCCTCCAATTTTAACAGCAGAACCAAGCTCACTTCCATTTGCAGCAGTCGGAATTAGCTTATAGCTCTTCCCCGTTAAATATAGTGCATCGAGCCGGACACCCCACTTCGTATAATCTTCATTTAAAGGATAAGCAAAGTCGAAATTCCAGGATTCCCCAGATGCTGATTGGATTTTAAAATGTATCGCTTCATTTAATAAGCTATTCTCGGAATGAAAGTAAATCGTTGTTGATATTGGTGTAGAAACAATCTTTTCTATCGTTATCTCCTGACCATCTAAAAGCTTTACTTTTTTCTCAACAGAGAAGGCCTTTCTATCTTCTTGTAATTGCTTTTGTGAGGCTTCCACTTGAAATTCCCACGGCTCATCAATCTTTTTTTCTCCGTTCCAATCGTTATAGCGAATATCTAAATCTATTATTTCATCCTTTGGTAATTCTCTCAATTTCACACTACTGTAAATTGTATAGGTCTTATCAGAGTGTGCGATGGACTGTCCTCCATTTCTAACCGTGAATTCTTTCCCATTCACAAAAACCTGTGGAAAGAAAAAAATTTGATAATCGACGTTTAAATCCTTTACTGGCTTAAACGTCGCATTCAATAATATTTGATTATCGTCAATTATTATTTCATTTAACGTAAAACGTCCGAGGCTATTTTCAGTAGTTTTACCGACAACTGTTTTGTAGGCTTCAAAATTCAAGTCCTTATTAAATAAAAAATAAAAAACAAGTACACAAGTAGCTATCAATAAAAGCAATACTACAATAAACCAAGTTTTACGTCCTCGATTTCCCTTAGGCTGGCCTTCGACTAGTAGCATTTCATTGGACATCATGTACACCTCATTTTAAGAAAGTATGTATACACAAATGCTTTTTATTTATTGTAGTTTTTAGTTGAACATTATATAACCTCTAACGATGTCAAGGTTTGGCTGATTTCATTATGTATCTAAAGGAATAGTTTATATTCCTTTAATGTTGTTGCAAAACTTGAAGAACAAAATGGTCAAGGAAATATTTATGATTGTTGCAACGCATTAAATTAGAATGACTACTCATGCGTGAAGTGGTTGATCCTCGTTTTGCAGAAGAGCTATATCCCTTACTCTTGATGACGAACCTTTTTGGCCTCTTCCATTAAATAATCTACAAATAACTCATCCTTAACTAACCATGCTTGATAATTTCTCTTTAAAAACCATTCTGCTTCATAAAAGCTTGTAAAGATTTGATCTAACGGAAGTTTATTTTTTTCAATGATCCAATCAAAATCACTTATTGAATATAGAAGAAAAATTTCTTCCTTTAGATTTTTATACAATGTTCCAAAAGAAGAAAATCTTAAATTATAGCGATTTCGTTTCGCATCCTCCGGTATTGGCTCTATATGAAATGTTTGTGCCACATACTGCTCGTAAGCTTCCTCTGTTAAGGAGCAACCAGCTGCTTTTTGATGCCCCCCTCCTCCGAATTCTCCTGCAATTGCCGAAACATCTACGTGATCATGAATCGTACGAAAGGAAATTTTTTTGCCACCCATATTTAATATAGCTATAAAATCAAGATGTACATTTTCTTTTCCTAATTCATTACCGAGTTCTGAATGATAAGATTCTGCATAAACTACGCCTGTAAAGTATTCTCCTATTGCTGTTTGCACTAGTTCCCTTTTTTTTCGGCGAATGTAACGTTCTATTTTCACTTCTTCCATATTTAAAATTTTCTTTTCAAATTCATCAAAGTCAAAATGTTCGCCTGTCTTTAAACGTTCAAGCATTTTTCCCTCAAATTCCTCGATCGACACTAAAAAAAAGAGAGTATTTAGTTGACGCGCTTGCTGATTTTCATTCTTTTCCCATTCCCATGTATCGTACTGTCTAACCAACTCTACAAATTCTGTGATGGAATTCGTTTGTTCTAAAAATCCATTTGTAACAAGATACTGATAGAATAAGTACGTTGCTGATGTTAAATGTCCATTTTCATCTTCTACTAATACCTTACCCCATTCATAATCGTTCAAATGATGAGCTGTTTTATGATGATCAAGCAGTTGAACATTGCCAGTTGCGGAATAGAAATCATTCAATCTCTTTTCATTTTTCTCGTTTGGAGATAAATCGGTAATAAACAAAAATGTATCTTGTTGATTATTATCTAAAAAGTACTCAATCTCGCGGTCAAGCGACGAAATTGAATTGTATCTTACCTTTACTTGGTCATGAAAGGCAAGCTTGGCTAAAATCCCGCAACCTACTCCATCTAAATCGTTGTGTGATAGCAATTTATACATTTTTTCACCTCAACATTAGTATGGTTTATCATTGAAAAAATTATCGGTAATTTTGGAGCAAGAAAAATCTTTATGCAAGTTGAAAGGATTTTGAGAATGTCTCACACTTCATTTCAACTTGTTTTGAATTCTACAATTGTTAGGGGCGTTTAAGTTGAAAAAGAAAATTGCTTATTCAGGACTTGGTCTATTATTCATTTTTGCTTTAACGTTTGGTACATATAAGTTAATGAACGCTAGGTCCTATCAACTATTTGGCAGCATTATCTCTCATATTGAAACACAAGCGAAAGTTGTTGCATTAACATTCGATGGTGGCCCTACTAAAAATGTTAATGCCATTATTAACTTTATTAGATGACTACAACGCTAAAGCAACCTTTTTTTAAATTGGGAAGGAGATTGAGGGAAATCCAGATGAAGCTAAAAAAATTGTCCAAGCAGGTCACCAAATTGGAAATCATACGTATTCACATAAGGGAATGGTGTTTAAAAGCCCTCCATTTTACAAAAATGAAATCGAGAAAACCGATGAGTTAATTAGAAGTATTGGCTATATAGAAACTCCCCCTGTCCGACCACCATATAGTAAAAAAATAATTGGATTTCCATTTTACTTAAGCAAAAATAATCGCGATACGATCACGTGAATTTGGAGCCTGATTCGTATTTCTCAACAGCCAATGAGAAAATCAATTATGTTAAAGAAAATATTCAACTAGGCTCCATTATTTTGATGCATCCAATGTATGATGCTACTGGAGATGAATTACAGGCGATTGAAGGTATTTTAAGGGCACTTATTGAAGATGGTTATACATTTGTCACTATTGAAGATCTTCAAAATTTATTAAAACGTCTAAATCAATGAAACAACAGCAAAATTATCTATTTCTCCACTTAATAGTCATAAAGCATTAAACAATTTACCATTTAAGCTAAATTATAAATTATCCATTACATAATATTTAATATAAAATTATTATTTTCCACATATCGCTTAACCATCTTATTTTTTACAATAATTCTCTTGGAAAAGTCATTACAATACCATATCCACAAAAAAATATTACTATTTTTCTTCCTATTAACATAAATTAGATTATTTAGAAATGTCGAAAATTTCTTTTCTAGAAAAATATAAATTCATTTTCTGTTATAATATGTTATTATTATTTTAGTAAAACGACCTATTTTTATGGAACAAAAAAATAGAGGAAAAATGAACTATAAAGGAAGCTGAAAATGAAAAAAATCCAACAATTATTCCAAAGTGAAGATGGAAATATCGAACAAAGAGAGAATTTTTTATCCCTATTAGAGAAAATTGTTTCCTCGTTAGATGAGTTAAAGAATCCAAAAACAACAACTCTTGGACCAATGAAAGAGCGCTCTGACAATTTCTATAAAGAGTTAATGCAAGAAAATCAAGTACCAACTTCAGGTGTCGGACTTGATCAGGTTGTGGATGAATTAACACAATTGATGCAAGGACATCCTTACCATACACACAACTTTGTCACAAATGTTTTGCCAATGGCTAGCATTCCCGGCATATTAGGCCAATTTACTAATGCTCTGCTTAACGGTAACAATCTATGGGATGTATACGGACCGGCTGCCGCAGAATGTGAGGTAAAGGTAGTAGCAATGATGTCCAAGTTAGTTGGCTACGACTATACACAAAGCTTTGGTTATACAACATGGGGAGGACAAGGGGCTGTTTTCAGTGGGCTTCGTCTTGCGATCGCTAAACAATTCCCGAACGCAAAGGAAGATGGCGTACCAAATAATTTATATTGCTTCGCTTCAGAAAATGCTCATTACAGTTTATTAAAATCCATTGAAGCAGTCGGTATCGGTAGTAAGCATTTAATTCGTATTAAAGCTGGAAAAGACCATTCTATGGATATCGAAGACTTACGTATGCGTATGACTGAAGTTATCGAAAATGGTGGTATTCCAGTGTATGTAGTTGCAACAACAGGCGCTACAGATCAATTTGCCATTGATGATGTACAAGCAATCAAAAAAGTTACAACTGACCTTGAACAAAAACATTCCTTAAAACCTATACATATTCATGCTGATTCAGCTTTAGGTGGTTTTTACGCCTTTTTCAACGATTATGACTTTAAGGCAAATCCACTTCAATTAGAGACTGATGTTTTACAAGGACTAGAACAAATTAAAGAACGTATGCAATATCTACCTATTGCAGATAGCCTTTGCTTCGACTTCCAAAAGCTTGGTCAAACACCGTATTTAACAAGCTTATTCTTAATAAAAGAAGGAAAACACTTACAGCTATTAGATATTGAGGACTTCGACACACCTTATGTAGGCAATCGAGGTTATGGTTCTTATCATACAGGCTATACACTAGAGTGCTCTCGTATGGGTAGTTCAATTGCTATTTATGCTGCATTACAGGCGTTTGGTAAAGAAGGCTACCAACAAATATTAGCAAATTATGTGCGTGTAAATTTAGCATTCCGTGCGCAGTTAGCTGAGAAAACTCCTATGTTACAAGTAGTCAATGAGTCTAATATTGGGCCAGTCACAGCCTTTCGTTTGTATCCTGAAGGTTTTAATTGGAAATCTGAACAGTCAGGTAGCTATACACAAGATCAAATTGAATATATTAATGGTATAAACGCTTCTTTATTTGAAATTATAGGAGAAGGTCGCGACGAAGTATTTTTCGGTGATACAACACGTGTTTGCACTGTCAGCACAAGTGATACAAAACAACAACTTCCAGTCGCTGCTGCAAAATTCTTTTCTATATCTCCATATACTGAAACAGAGCATATTGGAGATATGATTCAATTTTTACAACAAAAGGTTAAAGTATTGGAGGATGCTAAAGTTGAGTATAGTCACTAAATTAAAGAGTTCTTTACTCTATAAATATATTGCAAGTTTTACTATTCCTATTGCCATTATTTCGTTATTATTTAGTGTGGTATTATTCGTTACGTCTTATCGGATTATCGATAATAATGTTATCACACAATTTGAGTCATCCTTAGAGGTTATATCTAAAACTATTTTTGAAGATATAGACAAAAATGACATCAAAGCTGCAGATAACGGCGAAAAAGATAAATATGAAGAAATATTAAATCAATTAGATGAAACACTTAAAAAGTTTGATATTGAAAATGCCTACGTACTTTCACGTGCAAATGGCAAAGAACATATTGTTGCATTAAGCAATGAAGATAATCATCTAGAGGACTATGTTTTCAGTGATGATATGCATGAAGCACTAGATTCTGGAACCGTTCAAACAAGTGATATTTATAAAGATGAATACGGTACTCATAAATCGATTTTTATACCATTTAAAGATACTGATATTCTTTTTGGTTTAGATATGGACGCTTCCTTCATTTCTAAACTTCAAACAGAGACTCTTTGGATTTGTATTGTTATGACCGTGATTTTTGTGATATTTGGTATTATTGTGGCTTATTTCATAAGTAAAGGCATTATTAAACCAATTAAAAATATGACTAGTTATGTTGGCAAGGTGGCAAAAGGTGACTTAGCTGTTGAGCCACTTCAAATACAGGGTTCTAATGAAATTGCACAGCTTTCAAATGGTATTGAAAATATGACAGAAGATTTACGCTCACTTATTCAGCAAATTGCTGAAAATGCTGAACAAGTAGCTGCCATGTCAGAGGAGTTAACGGCAAGCTCTGAGCAAACAAGTGCATCTATTCAACAAATTACATCTTCAATGCAAGAAGTCGCTGCAGGTTCAGAGAAACAAACTTCCTCTATTGATGAAGTAGAAAATCATATTACAACAATCTCCACTAAGATGTCAGAAGTTGTATCGAGTGTTAGTGATGTCACTGCTAAGGCATTTAGTGCATCCTCTATTTCAGAAAAAGGCAATACGACGATTCAAAGTGCAACTGAAAAAATGGTTGTAACTTCTAATGCTATTCAAGAGACTTCAGAGGTTGTTAAACGTTTAAGCACATACTCAAATGAGATAGGCGACATTGTAACTTTAATTAATGAGATTACTGATCAAACTAATTTACTCGCTTTAAATGCATCTATTGAAGCAGCACGTGCTGGTGAGCACGGTAAAGGCTTCGCGGTTGTAGCCGAAGAAGTGCGTAAACTTGCTGACCAATCATTAGCAGCTACGAATAGTATTCGAACACGTATTGAAACAATTAAGGAAGAGTCTGCCCAAGCTGTAAAATCCATGGAAGTTAGTAGTAGTAACCTTGCAGAAAGCTCTACTACCTTTAATGAATCAGGTGAAGCCTTTGGAGAAATCTATTCGCATGTTACTGCTTTAACTCAAGAAATGGATCATGTCAATAATATTATTACAAATATTAATGAAGGTGTTGGCAGCATTGCAATTTCTGTAGAAGAGGTTGGCGTAGTAGCCGTTCAAGCATCTGGAAACATTCAAAATGTAGCAGCTGCTTCTGAGGAACAATCCGCAAGTATCGAGGAAATCACTGCATCTTCAAATAATTTAGCTGAGATGGCACAGGAACTTCGTAATATCACACAAAAATTTCAGTTATAAAATAAACTAAGGTTCATTACCAAAAGTTGTGGATGACATTTGTTAAAACATATGTCATGTATATAGGTTGATTGGAGTGGAGGCTGGGCGACTCCTTGGGGATTAGCGTCCAGGGCACTGAAAAACTAAAGAAATTCATTTTTTATATTATAAATCTGTCTTTTATTGGATTTAGAAACTCAAAAAAGTCGATTAGCATCACATTTTTGTGGCAAATCGACTTTTTCAGTGCCCTCGATTAGCGTCACAGATGAGACCCTGGAGCGAGTGAAGCGGGGAGGGGAACGAAGGCTAAAAGCATCACGTCCTGTGATAACGCCTTCGTGACCAACATCCTGTTGCTGCCGCTACGTTGCACTACGCTTTCGCACAGAACACATTTGTTGCCCCGACGCCCCCAGGAAGCTCTGCTCTGCGCGAAAGCGTAGCGACAGCAACAATGTTTTATCTGTGCGAAAGCGTAGCGACAGCAACAACAAATGTTTTCTGTAGCGAAAGCAAAGCGGCAGCTACAATTGTTTTATCTGTGCGAAAGCGAAGCGTCAGCAACAAAGCGCCCAGTCGGAACGGAAATCAACCACACGTTATGGTGATGAGCCAAAACTAAGCAATACTATTCTTCTTTCTGATAACAAAATCCGCTATACTTTTTATGGGTAAGTTTCTCCCAACAGAAGTCTATGCGGATTTTTTATTGGCTTTTAAAAGTGCTCCTATTTTAGTGCTCTCTTGTTCATCCATAAAATCGTTTCTTCTAGTCCTACTCTATATGAAGTACGTGGTAAAGCTCCTATTTCCTTTTCGTATTTTTCCCCACTTAAAATGACCGGTTCTTCTGTTAAATACAATATTTCAACCACTTCTCTCATAGAAGGAGAAAATATTCCAATCATTTGTACCATCCCTTTAGAGACTGTACGAATACCTTTTTTGTAGTCTGTAATTTCGCGCAAAATTTTTATTAGTTGCTCCCCTGCAATTGGATGAACGGCTGGCACGTTCCAATTCTGATTATAAGTGTCATCTCGTAAAGCAAGCTCAACCATAGCCTTTGCAGCATCTACAGTATAAAGGAATTCCCTTTCCACCTGCATATTTCCTACAAAATTAGCTTTTTTACCTTGTGTAACATTTTTTAATGTTTCATAGAGTATTGTATTCTCTGCATTTGGTCCATACAAATCAGGGAAATGAACGATTAACGAGGGTACATTACTGTCTTTTAATTTATTTTCCATCGTTAAACGAATTTTCCCTTTTTTCGTTTGTGGTTCCTTTCTAGCCTGCTCTATTACAGGGTTTGTTGATTGTCTTCCATATGCATAAATATTATCTACAAGTGCAATTTTCGCTCCTTGCCTTTCGGCTATGTTAATCACCATATCTAAGCATCGAATATGCAGCTTTTCCCAATTCTCATACGGAAAACTAATAGCATGAAAAATAACATCCACACCATTTGAAGCTCTCATCATTTCCTGTTCATTAAAGGCATCACCCGAAATGATTTCGACATTTTTATGATGCTGAAAAAGTGCATCTAATTTTTCTTTATTTCTAGCAAATGCCTTCACCTGTATATTTCGTCCAACTAATTCATTAACAAGAGCATAGCCCATACCACCAGATGCCCCAATAACTAATGCTGTTTTCAAACTCTATTCCCCCTTTTATTAACCACTGGTCAAATAACTATTAAAAGCTAGCTCTAGATTTTTTTCTAGAGCTACTCTCTTTATATTAAAGCTTTGACAAGAAATTTTGCATGTACATCTACCGCTTCTTTTACTTCCTCATAATTTTTTACATAATGTCGATAATGTGCAACAAATCCATGAAGAGCAATAAATGTAGAATGTATATCTGAAAGCAACAGTTCAGTCTTTGATAAGAACTGTACAGATTGAGCAAATTTTTGATAACTAAGGTTCGCTGCCTCTTGTGAAAGTCCATCAACTTCACTATCTCTCATCATAAACATTAATTCATATTGGCTTTGATTATTTAAACCAAACGCCATATAGCCCACAAAAACGTTTAGCAATTTAGTGTTATTATCCCCAGGGCCATTCACTGTTTCATCTAAAGTATTATTTAATTCAGAAAAATAATCACCTAAAATTGCGTAAAAAATTTCTGCTTTATTTTTAAAATGATAGTAAATTGCCCCATGACTACAGCCAACCTCTTTAGCAATACTTCGCATCGATACTTGATGAAAATCCTTCGTGATAAATTGCTTATGTGCTTCATTTATAATCATTTCTTTCGTCAAATCTTTTGTTGACGGCTTACGTGGTGACATATTACCCTCCTTATTTGACCAGTGGTTAATAAATAGTATATTTAAATTTTCACTATTTGGCAATAGTTACACAAGCATGGATCAAAAAATAATGTATGACTAAAAAAACGAACCCCTACTGCTTGAGTGGGAGATTCGTTTTTAATGATATTAAATAAGACCCTTCACAATTTTTGAAATGACAGCACCATCTGCTTGGCCAGTTAACAGAGGTTTTGCAATTTTCATCGCTTCACCCATGTTCATCCCTTTTACAACGCCAGCTGTCACTAATTTTTCTGCAATTTCTTCTTCAGTTAATTGCTTCGGTAAAAAAGATTTTAATAGGACTAATTTTGCTTCCTCTTTTTCAATTAAATCATCTCGCCCTGCATTTTGAGCACCGTCTAAAGCCTGATTTGTTTGCTTTACCTCACGATTAACGATAGCAATCTCTTCTTCAGACGATAATGCCTCTCCCTTTTCCTTCTCAGCTAAATCTAGGGCAGATTTCAAAAGCGATAGTACGCCTTTTGCTAATACATCCTTTTCTTTCATTGCCTTTTTTAATTGTTCAAATACCTCTATTTTTAACAATATTTTCACTCCTTATAGCCATTTATTTCAAATAAGATTATACCATCAATTGCGCCTTAGGGTAATGCGTCCGGATTTTGAATTGTGCTTGCACCATTGACTCCTTCCAAAATCCGTGACAACCGCCAGAAGGTTTTATCTTCTTTCAGTTGGTGTTTGGCTGGAGTCTTCTCTGATTGACGCTCCGCTTTCGCCTATAAAACATTGCTGAATGAAGATAAAAAAATACCGTAACCTCAAGGGATACGGTATTTTAATATCAATTATGTCTCGGCATAATTGATATTAACTTCTTTCAGCAGATGTCTTTTGTGCCGAAAGCGTAGCGACAGGTACAGGTGATCTTCTCATCTAATCTTCTCTCAACCGCTTCGATTTTCTCTTCTAATCTTCTTTCAACCGCTTCGATCTTCTCTTCTAATCTTCTTTCAACCGCTTCGATCTGTTTCTGAAGATCTAATTTCATGTCTTGCATTTGATTAGAAAGTTCCAAGATTGCTTGAAGGATGGTATGTTGATTCACTTCTTGTTCCATTATCGTCTTCCTCCTCTCTTTTATATAAATTGCACTATCTATTAATTTCACAACATTAATCACATTGACATAAATAAAACAGGTAGAGTTACATAAGCAACTCTACCTGTCATTCTATCTATGATTTATTTCAAAGTCAAAATATTAATAGATGGAATTTGTCAAGTATTCATCCGTTAATTTTACTTCATATAATCGCATGGCATTTAACTTTTCTTTATATGTATCAATATAAATAAGCCTTTTACAAACTTCTATTGCACATAGTATTTTTACTAGTTGTCCAACTATGGAAATAATGCTAACTGCAATTGCAATTGTCAGAAATATTACTCTCTGCCATTTACCCAATAGACAAAACCAATAACGGCTCCCCCAATAATATTACCTAGCGTTACGGGTAATAAATTTGAAATGGCTCCAGCAAACGATACGAGTTCACCATGAGGTAATAAGAGCGCAAGGGAAAACAATGTCATATTTGCTATACAATGCTCAAATCCAATTGTAACAAAAGGGAAAATACAGCAGAAAATCATCACTAATTTCCCAGTCTCAGTTTTTAATTTATAGGTACACCATACGGCCAAGCATACAAGCAAATTACATAAAATACCTCGACATAAAAGTTCAACGAAGCTACCACTCATCTTAGCTGTTGCCAGTTTTTCAATGTAAGCTGCTATGTCTCCACCTGCTAGCCCCGAGTAAAAAAATAATGCGGCTGCTAAAAGAGAACCAAAGAAGTTTCCTATGTAACTAAACGTCCAAATGCCCAACATCTCTAATGGTGATGATTTTTTTGATAGTGTACTAACCGTCAATACTAGATTATCACCGGTAAATAAATTGGCACCAGCCATCATGACCATACTAAGTGCCACACCAAATGCTAGTCCTTGTACGATCTTCATACTCGGTACCCCAGTTGGACTTAATAAGCCGCCAATAGTAGTGATGAGCAAAATTCCAAATCCGATAAAAAGTCCTCCAAAAATAGCTAACAATAAATAATTAGCAGGCTTTTGCTTCATCATGTTGATTTTTGTCTCAGCTGTTGTACAAACAGCAGAAATTGTCTCTTTCATTCTTTCATCTCCCAAACAACATCAAACTAATTTAATAACTCATTTATAACGCTGATCCCAAGTAGTCACCCAATTTCCACTCTAATTAACTTATAAACAAGGCTTACATTTTAACAAATATTATTCTAAAATATCGTTAATTAGCAAATTTAAAGTAAATTTCACCAAATAAACATATATTCATGTATTTTAAAGATTACTTTTGTTTTTCTTTAAATTTATTAGGGTTAAAAATGGGGTAGTTGAGAAGACGTTGATTTCTGCTACGTACTACTCGCTAACAAGTGGCAATACAGGGATTGCCCTAGTAGCAATTGCAGCTTTCGAATTTGCATGCGGGAGGTGTCAGTGAAAAGCGTACAAAGGTTGTTAAGGCATATGGAACGGAGGTTGTACCTTTTTCAGATGTCCCAGAAATGGTAGCTGCCTTTGAGGAAATCGAGGGTGACTTTGTTAAAACGAATCAATTATGCCTCGGCATAATTGCGTCCAGAGGCTTTAGGCCAATAGATGTTTTTTGTGCGAAAGCGCAGATAAATTGCCACAGGACGTGGCGTTCTTAGACTGAGTTCCTCTATTTCAGCGGATGTTTGGACACCCGCTGAAAAGTGACTTAAAATCGCATTTATCTCACCACCTTTAGAGGTGGGAGACTTCTGTACCTGCTTTGCTTTCGCGAATTTAGAAGTGAGAGTTTTACTTTCGGTTAATGCGGAATAAACAACATCATTCCTGGAGCATCGGGATCACGTTCTGTAAATCCAAGTTTTTGATAAAAATGCTGCTTGCCCTTTGCACATGAAAGCTGAATCCATTTGATATTTTCTTTTTGACAATGCTCTAACAAGACCTCCATAACCATTGTGCCAACCCCTTGTCGTTGATAAGTAGGGTGCACCATCACATCACAAATAAAAGTTTGATAAATGCCATCTGAAATAATTCTCCCATAGCCAATTAATGTCATATCATCATAAATAGAAGCACTATACCAACTGTTAGAAATTGCTTGATATAGTTGATCATACGTATAAAGCCCTTTCGCATTCCAGCCTGTTGTTTGATGTAAAGCTTTATATGCCTCAATCGATGGGTTTGATTCTCTAATTACGTAAGCCATAAATATCCCCCTTATCATTTATGAATAAATATACAACATTTAGTTTATTTATTCAAACATAACTATAAGGAGATTTTATGATTTAATAGACTAACACTAACTTTTTTATAGTTGCGAAATGGTAAAATCACCATTCTCGGTCATACATAGTTGCAAGTTTTTATTGATCTCCATCTTAATAGGACTAACAATTGCTTTTTTATTAGAAAAATACCAAACACGTTCACTTGGTCCTAAAAGCAAATTTGCACCATCCTCATAATTCCCCATAAACGTGAGAGCATCTGAACAAATTTCGTTATTATTCATTGGAGTTATACCATATTCTCTTAAACTATTGGCTACTGAATAAATAGCATCCGTCGTTAAATTCATTTCACCAATATTTAGTACATGCTTGGCTGAAAAAGACTCGGCATCCTGTTTTTGATTTACTTCCTGTCTTGAAATGAGCTCAATAATATTTCCTTCTGGATCATAAAAATAACATGAATGAGCCTTTAATGTATCAAAATATACTTCATCCTGACCCTCCGAAAATAATAATTCCGCATGTTTTTTTCCCCAGCTTTTCGCTTGTTGAAATAAATTACATGGAATATTTAATGCAAAATGATATTGTTTTTTAACAGAAGAGGGTATTTTTTTAAAAGTGATAATACTTTCACCAGCTGCCATCTCAAAAAAATTATCGGAATTCTTTATTAATACAAATCCTAAATGATCGCAGTAAAATTCCTTCATTTTATGTACATCATACGCGTATAGTTTCACCTTTGTAATCTTCATCGTATAGCATCTCCTTTGCAATTTATAGTATTTACTATATTAACTAAAGTAAATGAATACCTCATGCAAAAGAATGAAGAATACAGATTATGCATTTCAAAATGAAAAAATTACTTTATAGTTGTATACGATTGCCTCTACTATTTGGTTCTGAAATGACCAAAAACTCTACGTCTTCCTTTGAATCATTTCGCATCTGATGTGGTTTATGGGGTGGCACTTCAATTCCTTCATTCTTCTGTAGGACGATACGTTTTCCATCAATTTCAATTGTTGCTGTTCCAGATAGCACAAAGAAAAATTGTTATGCGTGATGATGATAATGATTTATCTCTGCTGTCTTAGCGAGCATACGCACATGAATGATACTGAGATCATTATTCTTAACTAAATGCCAACCATCACATTGATCTCCCCATAAATAATGATCTGCATACTGTTTGCTAATTTTCAA
This sequence comes from Lysinibacillus sp. FJAT-14222, assembly GCF_001278875.1. Taxonomy (NCBI): domain Bacteria; kingdom Bacillati; phylum Bacillota; class Bacilli; order Caryophanales; family Bacillaceae; genus Lysinibacillus; species Lysinibacillus sp. FJAT-14222. The sequence goes on from NZ_LIYL01000034.1 coordinate 209,354, forward strand.
AATTAATGTCCACCTTTCTTTATTTTGATTCTTATGGATATTTACCTAATATTTCTATAAAATATTAATAAGGAATATTAACTTTCAAAAATTTCACATAGTAAGGAGTGAGAACGTTGAATATCAAAAAACAATTGCTGGGCACTGTACTCGGCTATATGCTAGCAATATTAATTGCATACATCTTTTTCGATTATTTTTCCTGGTCGTTTACTCTAGGTTCTTTAATAGGTATTTGTTTATTTGCTCTAATTTTAAAGTTCATGAGAAGGAGTTAAATTCCCTCCCCTATTTATAATGAATTTAATAACTTTTCAAACTTGTTTGCACTCATAATTTCATGTGTAATGAACTGACCATTGTAAAATAGTCCAAAGGTAGTCCATACGATAGGTGCACTCTGCGCTTCATCTTTCGTCATTAGTTGATATGCATGAAAAGGAATGCCCCTTTTCTCTGCTATATTTTTTAAATCATCTATAACACCTACTGCAAACGGGCATTGGGAAGTGAAGTATATCACAATGCCATTGTTATTGGATAAAGAATTTTTCACCTGTAATTTAAATGAAGGATCCTCTGCACAATCATTAAATTTATAGACAATTAGCTCAAAATAAGGTGCTACTTGATCTACAACTTTAAATCCTAAATGTTCAAAAAAACGCTTATCACTCAAAAATGGAAGCTTTTTCTTCCCTACTATATGTACAATGCCATCCATCCCTTGCGCTAGTGCATCTTCCTTACACTTTTCAAACAGTCTTCTAGCATGATTTTGATTTTTGTATTTACCTGAAACCCATAGGCAATTAATATACATATAATTTGGTGCATCAATAGGAACCCACGCTTTAGTTGCAGGTAAATATTCAATAAACACCTTTGCCCGATCATTTAAACGATAAAAAACTAACCCCTCATCCATGCGGTTAATTAGCCATTTTTTCTTTTCCTTTACAGCTTGCTCGTATTGCTTCGCACCAAGTGCACAACATATATGCTCCTGTTCAATATTGTTCCTAGTAATTTGAATATAATCCACTTTACCATCCACCTCTTTATTTACCCAAATTAGGGCTCATTACCATAACGTGTGGTTGATTTCCGTTCCGACTGAGGGCGTCCAGCGTTCACTCCAATTAACTTATATACAAGGCATACGTCTTAACAAATGTCATCCACAACTTTTGGCGATGAGCTAAAATTAGCAACACTATTTACCTAATTTTACATTTGCATTTTTTCAAGATTATTCCTTACAGTTTTTAAATTCCAAAGTTTTCATTAATCTTTGAAAAAATTGATCTTTAGCTTCTCTATAATCATCCATTGACTTATTTTCGTATTCTTTTTTTAGGCTATTATATTCTTCAAGATAATTTTTATTTTTCAATAGAACCTCTCTAAATTTCCAAAAGAAATCAAATTCGGATTCAATGACAGTTAACTGTACACCTAAAGGTGGATTACTGGTATCATCTTTAAATGCTCTAAATGTATCCGTTTTAATACTTTCATCATTTCCTTCGTATAAACTTGACAGTAATTCTTCAGCTTTTGAAAATTGCTCAGCACTAACACGTACCTGAATGTCTACATCACCTTTAGTAATACTATTTGGGATAGCTGTACTTCCAACATGCTGGACATCAGCAGCTGGCAATAATTTTTTAATTTTAGTTTTGTGAATTAGAAAAAATTGTTCATTTTTTGTAGTGAACAATTCGTTATCAAAAAAATTAACCTTTTCCACATTATCGCCCCTTCTTATTTTTGAAACTTTTCTATTTAAGGTTCGAATCCTGAATGTCTACTAAATACTTCATCTTTCGAAAAAATTTTTAATTGACGATATAATCCACACTCTTTTCCCTAATTATACCATTTATTTAACTATAGTTCTTGATGTATGGCTTCTTATCCATCTGTTTAGTTCTTTTCACATCACTTTCATCTCCTAAGAACTAGTATATGAAATTTTGCAGACTGTTTATATAAATTTTTCCTTATGCAACTTTTTTTCACACTAGTTATTTAATAGTAATGAGGAAAAAACGTTGCCATAGACCCACACAAAGTTTACTTGGTATCATAAATCTATATTTAATTGGAGGTGATTTAAGGTGAATTCATCAAAGATTGCATTTTTATCTGTTATTAGTAATTCTACTGTTGTCACTTTAAAAATTATCGTTGGATTGTTCACTGGATCGGTAGCAATTTTATCTGAAGCAATCCATTCTTTTCTAGATTTACTCGCTTCTTTAATTGCCTTTTTCTCCGTACGAATCTCCGGTAAACCAGCTGATAAAGAGCATCCCTACGGACATGGCAAGATTGAAAATATTTCTGGGACAATTGAAACACTGTTAATTTTTGTTGCTGGGATTTGGATTATTTATGAATGTATTCATAAAATTATCACTCCTACCCCTATCAAACTCCCAATTCTAGGAATACTGGTCATGTTATTTGGCGCTTTAATTAATTTTGTTGTATCAAGGATTGTTTATAGAACTGCAAAGAATACCAACTCTGTTGCCATGAAATCAAATGCACTCCATCTACTTACGGATGTCTATACATCATTAGGTGTTGCCTTGAGTTTATTGATTGTCCATTTAACCGGCTGGTATATTTTGGATCCGATCATCGGTATTATATTAGCATGTTATATTATGGTGGAAGCTTTCCAACTAATGAAAGAAGCATTTCCTCCATTATTGGATGCACGATTATCAAAGGAAGAGGAACTACAAATTATTCAAATTATTGAATCCTTTGAAGATGAATACATTGAGTATCACGATTTTCGAACTAGACGTTCCGGCGCAGAAGAATATATCGATTTCCATTTAGTCGTAGCATCAAATAAAAGCATTGAAACCGTTCATGATTTATGTGATCGTATTGAAGAAAAAATTAATAGTATCTTTCATCAAGCCAATATTCTTATTCACTTAGAACCAGAGAATGAAAAAATAAATGAATGATTTGCAAAATGACCAGGTCTTTATTATAGTACCTGGTCATTTGTTTATTCGCTGAATACACTTGATTTTTTCACGAAACAACATTTACATTTATTCTAAAATAAGGATATTATGGTATGTAGCAACTGCCATCATATGATTTTAATTTCCCATTATAAGGAGGAAAAATTTATGCAATACAACATCTCACAAGAGCAAAATGATCGTAAAAAATCTTTAGTTAATAACAAGCTTTACGAATACAATTTAAAACATTTTCCGAACGATTTAAGAGGCCGCTATCAAGAAATCAATCTCTTCCTGACAGATGAAAATGATCAAATCTGTGGTGGTATATTGGGGGAAATTTGTTGGAATTGGTTAGAGATACATACCCTTATGATTGATGAGGATATTCGCGGTTTAGGCTATGGATCGAAATTATTAGTAGAAATCGAACAAATTGCTTTACATAACAAATGCGATTTCATAAAAGTAGATACTTTAAGTTTTCAAGCATTAGATTTTTATCAAAATCACGGATATCAAGTCTACGGTACATTGGACAATGTCGGAAGGGATCATCAGCACCACTATTAAAAAAAGAATCTTTCATAAAATTCCCCTTAACAAAAGATAGATAGGAACTTCCTATCTATCTAAATAATGTATTGTGCTTAATTCAATAATCATCTATATAAAGTATCAAAAAGTTGTAGTTGTAATCACTTGGTCTTCATTATGCTTCACAATTGCAACTTATTCTTTTGTAATGAATATATATCATGAATTTTATTAAAGATAAACGACTCCTTTTCCTTCATAAAACCATTTTTTTCAGCCACACGAATGGATGGTCCATTTTTAGAATCAATAATACTTATTAATTTTTCTTGTCCCAAATATGAAAATCCATATTCCACACAACCTTTAGCTGCTTCAGTTGCATATCCTTTAGACCAATATTTTTTATGAATATGGTAGCCCACTTCCACTTCAGTTTTTCCATCTACTATTTGTTTAACGAGGCCGCAATCTCCAATTAATTCTTTCGACTCTTTTAAACAGACAGCCCATAAACCATAACCATCTTCTCGATATCTTTGTTTATTTTTCTCAATCCAATTTTTAGTTTGTTCTAAATTAAATGGTGCCGGATAATATTTCATTGTTTCAGCATCTGAAAAAATTGTGTAAAGGACAGAAATATCCTCATCATTAAATTCTCGTAATTCTAACCTTTCTGTTTCCATAATTATCATTATAGTCCCTCCTTGTATGTGTTACTTGCAAATGAATGTAATTTCCTTTTAATTTAGATGTACAATTAGCCATATTTTCAAGATTTGTATACGAATTAAGTAAAAAGGATGTAATTTCAAAAATCTATGCTAACATATAGGAGCTTAAATAAAAAAACACAGCCCTAAATTGCAATTACAAGTTGAACACTTTTTTTTAAAAACACCCCAGAGGTTCCTTTGTCTTCTGTTTGTCGGTCG